>JBBRGS010000187.1:0-7627 GCA_038240635.1 Armatimonadota bacterium | reverse complement strand
AGCCTTCCGCCGCAGAATTCACAGGTCTGTGGATAACTCCCGTGAAAAGCTGTGGATAACTCCTGTGGATAACATGGATAACTCTGGGGGGAAACTCTCGGCGCGGTTCTCCACAGGCGTTATGGGGATAACCGGGGAAGTTATGCACACCTCGGCGCAGGCGTGAGGCACGCGGGGCGCCGCCGGTTTTCCACAGACTCCACAGGGCTAATTACCATTACATGTTCTATACATAAGAGAGAACATCCCCATGTGACTCCCCGCATCGCTTTCCGGGAAACGCCTGACTTTCCCGCTTACCCACTCCCGCCAACCTCCTCCATGACTGTCTCCCATCGCCCTCGCGCCGCCGAGCCTTCGTACGTCACCTTCGGGCTGCTCGCGGCCATTCTGCTCATCTACCTCCTGGCGCTCCTGCTCGCCGGGCCTGACCGCATGGGGACGGTGTTCCTTAACGGTCCCAATGGCGACGAGCTGGACGCTCTGGGCGCCTACTCCCCGGCGCTGGTGGTGGGAGGCCACGAGTACTGGCGGCTGATCAGCGCGACGTTCCTGCACATCGGCCTGATGCACCTCCTGTTCAACAGTTACGCGCTCCTCATCCTGGGTCCGCCGCTGGAGCGGGAGATGGGGCACGGGCGATTCCTGCTGCTGTATGTCCTGAGCGGCATCGCGGGGTCCATGCTGAGCGTGACCCTCAGTCCGGCGGGAGGCGCGGGCGCGAGCGGCGCGATTTTCGGGCTGGTGGGGGGCACGTGGAGCGTCCTGCGGCGGCGAAAGGCGTCTTCGCAGGCGATGCAGTCCATCCTGTTCATCGTAGTGATTAACTTCGCCTTTGGGCTGCGGCCCGGCTCCAACATCGACAACTGGGCGCACCTGGGCGGCCTGATCGCCGGAGGAGTATTGGGCGCGCTGCTGCCAGGGCGCTTCACCGCCCGCCAAAGTGTGGGGCGAACGCTGGACCTCCTGGGCTGGATCATCGCGGTCCCCCTGCTGGCGTATGGCATCGGCATGGCGGCGCAAAACAGCCGCGTGCGCCTGCTCCACCCGGAGCGAATGCCGCTGGCGCGCGTGCAGGCGAAGTCCGGCGCCTACTCCCTTGAAGTTCCCGCCGACTGGAAGCGCGAAAGCGACGCCTCATGGGATTTATGGACCAATCAGCGCGGCCTCGTCCTGCTGGCGAGTGAATTCACAAAGGCGGAAGCGCCCCCCAACCTGGCCGAAGCGGCGGAACTGACTAAAGACCTGATGCGCGACGCCCTGGGCAAACGCCCCGTCTCCGAAATGACGGTGGTGGACCGCGCGAACCGCTCCATGGGCGGCGTGCCCGCTTACTACGTGGAGGTGTACGCCCGCCCCACCGAAGGCCCCTCTATGCGCCTGATCGGCTACTGGATGACGCGACCGGATCGCTCCTGGGCCGTTCTCGCTCTCACCCCCAACGAAGTCTCATGGGCGGGAGACCTCCTGAGGCGGGTCGCCGGAACCCTTCAGCCGACCGGCCCGGCGCGTCCCCACCTCACGATTCCCGGCGACAGGCGGTAACGCTCGCCCCCTCCACGGGTCATAATGATGCGTGCGCCTCCGGCGGGAACCTCGCCCTGGGCGCGCCAGTCGGAGAATTGAAGCCGAAAAGGGGAACGAGCGATTCCGAGCCGCGTCCAACTGAACTGTTCCGCGAAGGCGTCGTCGGGTTCGCCTCGTCTGAAGGCGTCCTTGTGAAGGCGTTGTCGCGCCGGTGGGCGAAGGCTATCCTGGCGGGTATGCTGACTCTCGCCGTGTCGCCGACTTCGGGCCGCGCCGCCGCGAAGGCCCCCTCCGTCTCGTCTCCAACCGCGCCTTCCACCTCGGCGGCGACCGCAACCGAGGCGCCAACGTCCAACCCGCAGGTGATCGTCATCGTCTACGCGATGCCCGGCGGCCTGGATCAGGTCGGCGTCACGTACGACGGGCGCGTGTCGGATGTTCAGGCGCGCGCGGACCTCGCTGCTCTCGCTTCCCGCGCGGGATGGGCGCCGCAGGCCGTCCGCGTCTCCAACGAGCGAGGCCCCGGCGACGGCCCCGTGATGACGAGCGTCGAGTGCGCGGCGCAGGTCCTCCGTCCGGCGACCCATAATCTGCCGCTGGAGCCGATCCTGCTCGCGTTTCGCCGTTACAAACGCTTCTCCGCCGTTTTTCTCATGCCGCCGGGCTACCCGTACTGGGGGCCGCTCGCGCTCACCGCGTCGGGGGCCGAAGTGACCGCCGAGAAGAACGCGGGCGGCTTCACCTTTCACTTTGTCGTCACCGACCCGCAGGTGAAGGCTCTTCCCTACACCGTGCGGGACCCTGCCGCGCCGAAACCGCCTCCGCCCCCGAAGCGCAATCCCCTGGCGCTGCGGCTGGCCCTCGTGGTGGCCGGGACGCTGGGCGTCGCCGCCCTGGTGTACGGCGTGGCGACCTGGCTTCAGGGCCGGAGCGCCTCCTCTGCCTGACCGCGCCCGCGCCGATCCTCGCCAACCGGGACTTCCGTTCCGTCTCCCTCACAGGATTCCGTCCTTGGACATCACTCCCGTCATCACTGAAGCCTTCCGGCAGGGCGCCTCCGACATCTTCCTGAAGCCGGGCAAGAACCCCGCGTTTCGCCTGAACGGCAATGTTCAGGAGACCGAGATGGCCCCGCTCTCGGAGGAAGACATCGCCGCCGCCGCGCGCCGCATGATGAGCGAGGAGCAATGGAGCGCCTTCCTCGTTCACCACGAGATGGACTTCGCGTTCGACTCGCCGGGAATCTGCCGGTTGCGCGGCAACTTCTACTTCCAGCGCGGCCACCCCGCCTGCGTGCTGCGCCTCGTGCCGTACGACATCATCCCCCTGGAGAAACTCGGCCTGCCCCGCGCCCTCCGGGACCTGGCGGCTCAGCGGCAGGGTCTCGTCCTCGTCACCGGGCCAACCGGCTCCGGCAAGTCCACCACCCTCGCCGCGATGGTGGACCTGATCAATCATCATCGCTCGTGCAACATCGTCACGATTGAGGACCCTATCGAGTTCGTCTACCGCGACGACAAAGCGCACATCACCCAGCGCGAAGTCGGCCTCGACACCGACACTTTCTCCTCGGCGCTGCGGCGCGTGGTGCGGCAAAGCCCGGATGTTATCCTCATCGGCGAGATGCGTGACGTGGAGACGATGAGCGTGGCCCTTCAGGCGTCGGAGACGGGCCATCTCGTCTTCTCCACGGTTCACACCATCAGCGCCTCGGAGACGATTGAGCGGATCATCAACCTGTTCCCTCCGCACGAGCGTCAACAGGTCTGCCTGCGGCTGTATGGCAGCCTTCGGGGCATCGTGTCCCAGAAGCTGCTGCCCCGCGCGGACGGCCGGGGGCGCATCGCCGCCTGCGAGGTGATGATCGCCACGCCGACAGTGGGTAAACTGATCATGGAGGGGAAGACGGGCGAGTTGTACGCCGCGATCCAGGCCGGGGAGTACTACGGGATGCAGACGTTCAACCAGTGCCTCAACCGCCTGGTGAAGACCAACGTGGTGACGGAGGAGGAAGCGATGTTCGCCACCATGATCCCCAGCGAACTGAAGCATATGCTGCGGCGATGACACTCCCGCCAGTGCCGTTACTGTCGGTGGAGGCCGTCGCCTGACGACCTCTCCGCGAGGGGGTTCGTTTTCATCGCGGCGCCAGTGGGAATATCAGAGTCATTCGTGAAGCGACATCGGGAGGAATCAACTTGTCCAGCACGCAACCTGTGGAACTCGGCTCCGGGAGCGCTCCGGGAGCGGTCGCGGCAAATGGAGGCCGTCCGAGCGGGCCGGAAGACGGCGCGCCGACCCGCGTGGCCGCGCCCACTCAGCCACGCCTGACGATTGATGACCTGCTGCGCCTCCTCGTGGAGAAGGAGGCCTCCGACCTTCACATCAAGGTCGGCAACCCGCCGGTGATGCGGGTTCACGGGGAGCTGACGCGCCGCAACGAGTTTCCCGTCCTCACCCCGGATGACACGTACAACCTGATGTATCCGATCATGAACGAGGATCGCCGCGCGCACTTCGAGCAGTTCATGGAACTGGATATGTCGTATTCGCTGCCGGGAGTGGCGCGCTTCCGCGTCAACGTCTTCCGACAGCGCGGCCATATGGGGGCGGTCCTCCGCGTCATTCCGATCAAAATCAAGACGATTGACGACCTGAACCTGCCTCAGGTGACCAAGGAGATTTCCACCAAGCCGCGCGGGCTGGTCCTCGTCACGGGGCCGACCGGCTCCGGCAAGTCCACCTCGCTGGCGGCGATGATCAACCATATCAACACGAACATGCGCAAGCACATCATCACCATTGAGGACCCCATCGAGTTTCTGCACCGCGACATCCAAAGCGCCATCAACCAGCGCGAGATTGGGCAGGACACCCACTCCTTCGCCGACGCCCTGAAGCACGTCCTCCGCCAGAACCCCGATGTCATCCTCGTCGGCGAGATGCGGGACCTGGAGACGATCCACCTCGCGATCACAGCGGCGGAAACCGGCCACCTCGTCTTCGCCACCCTCCACACCACCGACGCGCCCCAGACGATTGACCGTGTGATTGACGTGTTCCCCCCCGAACAGCAGGCGCAAATCCGGATGCAGCTCTCCGTCACGCTGCTCGCGGTCGTCTCCCAGACGCTTATGCCGCTCGCCAACGAGCCGGGCCGCGTCGCCGCCTTCGAGGTCATGATCGCCACGCCCGCCATTCGCGCCCTCATCCGCGAAGGCAAGACCCACCAGATTTATACCGACATCCAGACCGGCTCCGACTTCGGGATGCAGAGCCTCGATCAATGCCTGCTCGACCTGCTCCACCGCCGCGTCGTCACCTACGAGGACGCCATCAGCAAGTCGTCCAGCCCCCGCGACTTCGAGCAGCGCGCGGCCAATCTCTTCTAGCCCCGTCCCGCCGCGTCACCCTGTGTGGCGCACGCCCTTTTCGAGGTCCCCATGCTGCAAGCCACACTCGATGATCTGTTGAAATTCGTCGTCCAGAATAGCGGCTCCGACCTGCTGCTCAAGGCGGAATCGTCGCCTCTCGCCCGCATCAACGGCGACCTTCGCACCATGCGGATGGACCCGCTTTCGCCCGAAGAATGCAAAAAGCTGATCTACGACATCCTTACGCCGGTCCAAATCAAGCGGTTCGAGGAAGACCTGGAGCTTGACCTGTCTCACGAGATTGCGGGGGTGTCCCGCTTCCGGGTGAACGTGATGCAGCAGCGCGAGGCGGTCAGCACCTGTATTCGCGTCATCCCCACGAATATCTCCACGCTGGAAGAGCTCGCCGTGCCGGCCATCATCAAGAGCTTCTGCGAGCGCCCGCGCGGGCTGGTCCTCGTCACGGGGCCGACGGGTTCGGGCAAATCCACCACGCTGGCCGCGATGATCAACTACGTGAACGAGACCTTCTCGCATCACATCATGACCGTCGAGGACCCCATCGAGTTCGTTCACTCCGACAAGAAGTCCATCGTCAACCAGCGCGAACTGCTGACGGACACGCTCTCGTTCGCCAACGCGCTCAAGTATGTCCTGCGGCAGGACCCCGATGTCATCCTCGTGGGCGAGATGCGGGACCTGGAGACGATCCACCTGGCGATCACAGCGGCGGAAACCGGCCACCTCGTCTTCGCCACCCTCCACACCACCGACGCGGTGCAGACCGTGGACCGCATCGTGGACGTGTTCCCGACGTATCAGCAGCAGCAGGTGCGGATGCAGCTCGCGGTGAACCTGGTCGGCATCATCTCGCAGTCGCTCCTCAAGCGGTCGGACCAGAAGGGGCGCGTGGCGGCTTTCGAGGTGCTGGCGGCGGTGCCGTCAGTGCGGAACATGATCCGCGAGGCGAAGACCCACCAGATTCCGTCGCTCATCCAGACGGGCCAGAAGGTCGGGATGCAGAGCCTGGATCAGCACCTCGCCGAGCTGGTGCGACGCAAGTGGGTGTCGTATGAGGACGCGCTGCTGAAGGCGTCCAACGTGAAGGAGTTCGACTCGCTCGTCGGCGACGCCAACCCGAACATCCAGCGCGACGCCAAAGGCCGCGTCATCGCCCCGGTGGCGTGAGGCGGGAAGTCGTGGGGCAGGTCCCGCCAGGCGCACCCGGTCTTCACCAGGTAGAAAACCGCGTTGAGGAGTTCCCGGTACGAGGGTTTGCGGGGTCGGCCCTACTTCACCGCGCGAGGGAACTCCCCCTCGATCAACGCCCACCGGGCGTCTGTCACGTCACTTGGGTAAGGTTTGCGTCGGGTCCTATCCATACTCACACCTTACCCTCTTTTGCTCCTTTCCCTACTTGTCCCTACTCGTCCCTACTCGCTCCTATGCAAAACCACCTCACATCTTTTGATAGTATTTGTGGCAGGGAGTTACCGGGGGAAGCGGAATCGTTAATTGGTACGATTGACATCACGCGGACCCATGGGAGGGATTGGCCATGAGAGAGACATCAGGAAAAGGCGCTCGACGGCGACACAAACAGTACGCCCGATGTTACTCCTTCGGAGTCGCGGCTTTGGGCGGGCTGTCTCTCCTCTCCCCAGCACGCGCCGTCATGCCCAACCCTGTCACCGTCCCTTTCTCCTCCGACTGGATGACCATGGAGTTCCCCGGCGGCCACGGCCCCCTCGGCGAGAAACTGATGTGGGAGCACACCCGCCTCGCCGACCCCAAAGTCCAGACGGAGGCCCGCGAGGCCACGAGCAAACACCGCGCCGCCGGACTCGCGCCCCTTTGGGAGATGTCCTGGGACGGCCCTGACGCCTCCGGCCTTGGCCTCTCTGAGTGGACCGCCTGGAAGCGCGCCCACCCCCACTACCTCCTCCGCGACCGTGACGGCCATTCCCCCGCCGACCCCTACTATGCCGACGCCATCTCCGCCGCCATGCCCTTCGACCCGGCGGACCTCCCCCCTGGCATGGCCTCCGGCGTCCGCAATGACTGGGACCTCCACCAACTCCTCGGCTTCGCGCGCGCCACGGGCGCGTCCGGTTACTTCGCCGCCGACAAGTATGACCTCGGCTGGGCCTGGCACATGACCACCGACCGCTGGGACTTCAACCCCCGCATGATCGGCGCCTTCCGGTCTTATCTTCGCCAACCCGTCCCCGGCGCGACCCCCCAGGCCCAGGCCAATTGGATCGTGAAGAATCGATTCTCCGAGTGGACCGACTTCATTTGCCAGAGTATTGCCGTCCGCCACACCCAGCTCCAGCCTCGGCTCCGCGCGATGGGCATCGCGCACCCGATGGTCGCCTTCCAAATCGATTTCAACGTCACCGCCAACCGCATCAAGGGCCTCGACATGCGGATGATCGAGGCGCGCAGCCGGTACGGCGAGGTACTCAAGCGCGTCGAGATGCAGGCTGACCCCGGACGGCCCCCGCAGGACCGCTCCCTCTCTCCCAGCTTCTTCGGCCTCTTCGCCGCCCGCGCTCCTGGTGTCATGCACGGCGGACAGATGACAAGCCTCCACCCGGACATGTACGCCTCCCTCGGCCTCGTCGGCTTCCCGAAACCTCTTGCGGACTCAAATGCCCCCCGCGACCCCGAAGCCGAGGAGTACGCCCGCAAGTATGTGACCCAGCAGTGGCTCGGTGTGGGCT
>JBBRGS010000186.1:0-7630 GCA_038240635.1 Armatimonadota bacterium | reverse complement strand
GGGAGTGGCGGAGAGGTCCACCACGCGCGAGCCGCCCAATTGGCGGGTGACGGCTTCGATGCCGGAGATCCAGAGGCGGGCGGCTTCCCGGTTTTGTTTGGCCTCCTGAAGTTCCTCGCCCTTGAACTTCTCTTCCTCCGCGCCCGGTTTTTCGCGGTAACAATGGTGCGCCTCGTCGTTGAGGATGAGGACGTTCTTCAGGCCCATCAGCTCCGGCATGACCCGCTGGAGCATCTGGCCCTCGGTCTCCAGCGTGTTCAGCTCCTCGCCGACGCGGCCCTGGAGGAGGGAGCGGCCGCCTTTGGAGAGTTCGAGCCGTTCGCGGAGTTTGAAGGCGTGGTAGTTGGTGATGACGATTTTGGCGCGTTTCACCTCCTCCAGCATATCGCTCGGCGCCAGTTCGCGGCTGGCGTAGTAGCTATCGGGATCGTTGGGCTGGAGCACGCGCAGGCGGTCCCGGATGGTGATGCCCGGCGTGACGACGAGAAACCCGCGCGTGAAGCGGCGGCTCTGGGGATGACGCACGGCGTTGATCGTCTGCCACGCGATAATCATCGCCATGACAGTGGTTTTCCCGGCCCCGGTCGCCAGTTTGAGCGCCAGCCGCATGAGGCCGGGGTTGGCTTCTCGGTTCGCATCCTCCAGACGTTGAAGAAAGATTTTCTCCTCCTCCACCTTGGTATTGGGGGCGACCTCGGTGAGCCAGATGGCCGTCTCCACGGCTTCAATCTGGCAGAAGAAGGGACGGATGTCCGCGAACGGATGATGCCGCCAGTGCTTGAGCAGCCGGACGGTCTCCGGCGTCACCTTCCACTTGGAAGAATCCGGGAGGTCCCGCCACCGGTTGACATGCACTCGCAGGCTATTGATCAGGGGAGTCGGGTCATACTCCTGCCCCTGCGTGGAGAGGCCGACGCCTTCATCGAAGACGAGGGTCGCCTGAACAGATGACCCTTTGCGCCGGCTGGGCCGGGGGATCGGCGTGATGTACTCGGCGAGACGCCGCCCCTCCATGATCCGCTGCGTGGGCTGCCCCTGAGCGTCCAATTCCCAATGCCGGGCGGGATAGTCGTATGGCGAGTTCAGGATGGGCTGTTCAAAGAAACGATTGTCCATAAATCCAGAGGTTTCCCGCCGGAGAGGGCCGCCCACAATCGGTTCGGCGGAAGTCCGGTAAGGGTTGGTTTATACAACCGGAGCGGCGAATCCTCCAAAGCCGGGCGGCGCTACCTCTTCAAGCAAAGCCGGGTGGCGCTACCCCTTCATGGTGAGGAGCGCTCCCGCCACGATCATCGCCACGCCCAGGCCGCTCCGCAGAGTGACGCTTTCCCCCAGGAACAGCGCCGCCAGGACCAGCGTGAACACGATGCTCGTCCGGTCCAGCACGGCGACCTTCGTGGCCGGGCCGTACTTCAGCGCCAGGAAGTAGAAGAACCAGGACGCCGCGCCCGCCAGTCCGCTCAGCGCAATGGCGGTCATCGCGGAGCGGTTCAGCGTGTGCGCCTCCTTAAACTTTCCCAGCGCCCCCGCCGCCACCACGAGGCAGCCGGCCATCACCAGCGCCCGCACCGCCGTCGCCAGCGTGGAATCGACCCCTTCCAGCCCGCGCTTCGCCACCACGGGGATCACCCCCGCGCACGCGGCGGACAACAGCGCCCAGACGATCCAGTTCATGCCCCGCAACCCTTTCTCCAATCCGACGCCTCGTTCCAAAAGGGGAAGGATAATCCCTCTTTGTAGAGTGAGAGATGCCTCGGCAGGAAGGCGAACCGTCGCCCCCGCCGAATGAGTGTTCATACCACTATAAGGCGCTTTCCACGACAAACGCATCCGATTGCCACCCCCCTTTACAGGAGACCTCCTTGACCCTCCGCCTCCCCCTTCGCTCCTCTCTCGCCGCCGCCGGACTCATGGCCGCCCTGGCGACCGCGCTCACCGGCTGCAATCCCGGCCCCAAAACCGCCACCGAGTCGGGCGGGAACACCACCGTCGTCGTGACGCCTCCCGCCGACAAGGGCGGCGCCCCCGGTAAAAAATATCGGATCGCGGTCGTCCCCAAGGGCACCGTCCACGAGTTTTGGCAGACGGTGAAAGCGGGCGCGGAGGCGGCGGGCGCCGAGAACAACGCCGAGATCATCTGGAAAGGCCCCACGCAGGAGACCGACATCCCCGGCCAGATCGCCATCATTGAGGACATGATGGCCAGCAAGGTGGACGCTCTCGTGATGGCCGCCTGCGACTCCAAGGCCCTCATTCCCACCGCGAAGAAGGTCGCGGAGACGATCCCCGTCGTCACCATCGATTCCGGCCTCGATGACCCGTCCGTGGCGCGCTGCTTCGTCGCCACCGACAATGAGAAAGGCGCCGCCGACGCCGCCAAAACCCTCAGCCAGCTCGTGGGCGGGAAGGGGACCATCGGCCTCATCAGCTTCGTCCCCGGCGCGGCGACCTCCACCATGCGCGTCAACGGCTTCCAGAACGAGATCAAAAAGGTCCCCGGTATCCATGTCATCGGCCCGAACTATTGTCAAAGCGACATCTCTAAAGCGATGGACATCACCAACGACATGATGACCGCGCACCCCGATCTGGCCGGGATATTTGGCGCCAACGAGGCGAGCGCGGTCGGCGCGGCGCGGGCGCTGGAAGCCCGTGGGCAGGCCGGAAAGGTGAAACTGGTCGGCTTCGACGCCGCGCAGGCGCAGGTGGAAGCCCTGAAGAACGGCTCGATCCAGGCGCTTGTGGTGCAGAACCCGTATCAGATGGGGTACCTCGGCGTGAAGAACGCGGTGGCGGCCCTAAAAGGCGAGACGGTGCAAAAGCGGGTGGACACCGGCGTCACCGTGGTCACGAAGGCCAACCTGACCGACCCCGCCGTGGTCAAACTCCTGAACCCGCTGGGCAAAAAGTAGCCGTCGCGCCGCTTCCCCCGCTAAAAAGCCGCTTCCCCGGCGCTTCACCCCCTGGGAGACGGCCTCACCACTCTCGCCTCTTCCTCTCATGCCACGCCAGGAGACGCCGCCATGCCCATTCAGGCCGGGTTCTCGCAGGTAGACATCAGCCCCGCGCCGGGAGCCACCAAAAGCGGCTGGATGATCCCCATCCCGCTGGAGATTCCCCTCGATCCCCTGCATGCGAAAGTGGCGCTGTTCCGAACGCCCGCCGTCACTCTCACCTTCATCCAGCTCGACATCCTCCTCATCCGCGCCGACGACGTGGCCGATCTCCGCCGCCGCATCACCCACCGTTACGGCATCCCCGGCGAGTCCGTCATGGTCTCCACTACCCACAACCACGCGGGTCCAGCGGTGGCCGACATCGGCGCCGTGCCGCGCGATGACGCCTATGTGGAGAGGATGATCCGCCGGGTGGTGGACGCTGTGGGGGATGCCGAAGCCGCGCTTCAGGACGCGGAGATCGCGCTGGGGTCCGCGTGGGAACACCGCCTCACGCACAACCGCCGCGTGGTGATGCGCGACGGCACGACGCGCACCCACTCCGGCTACGGCCACCGCGACGCCCTCTATGTGGAAGGCCCGCTCGATCCCGAAGTGGGAGTCCTCGGCGCGCGCGCCCTCTCCGGCGAATGGCTCGGCGGCATTGTCAACTTCGCCTGCCACGCCACCCATCACGGCGGCGACACGGTCATGTCGGCGGGATTCCCCGGCGCGGTGGGGCGAGAGATGGCGGCGCGCGGCTGCCCCGTCACGCTCTTCCAGAACGGCGCGGGAGGTAATATCTCTCCCGGCGACCCGTACGCCCCGCCAGAGCCGGACGACGACTCGATGGCGCGAATGGGCGCCGGGATCGCCGACGCTGCAATCCGCGCGCTGGAAGGCGCGACGTGGCGCCGGGAGGTGACGCTGGAGGCGTGCAGCCGCACGATCGCCCTCCCGCTGCGCCCGATCACCGAAGCCGAACTGCGCGGGACGACTCGCGGCGCCCAGCGGTTTGTGGACAGCAGCGTGTATGACAACGCCATGCCCGCTCTGACAGCCACCATGCGCCAGAAGGGCGTGGAGACCGCGGAGGTGCAGCTCCTTGGGATGGACGAATGGGGCTTCGTGGCGATTCCCGGCGAATTGTTCGTCCAGCTGGGCCTGCGTATCAAGGAGGCGTGCCATCCCCGGCGTGTTCTGGTCGCCGCTTTCACGAACGGCAACATCGGCTACATCCCGCACCAGGAGGCGTTTCAGCGCGGCGGCTTCGAGACGACCTTCAGCTGGAGCAGCTACCTCGCTCCTGAAGCGGGTGAACTCCTCGCCGACGCGGCCATCGCCCTCGTGCGCGAAACCTGACGCCTAACCCGCATGATTACGTCCCCTTCACGCCCCGCCTGCCCTCCGCAGGCCCCTCCCGTGAGGCGTAATCGCCTCGGAGCGCCCCCCGAATGACCTTCCGACTGGCTCCAGTTTCCTTTGACCGCGCTGGGCGCTGTGCGGCCTGATGAGCAACGCGCGCCTTAACGCTCACGCAGCCCCTCCCCGAAACCGAAAGCCGCTCTCAAGGCGATGAAAGCAGCGTCCGTTGAATCGCAGGCCGGCGCTTCGGGCGGAACCGCTGCGCCCTAAGGGCTCCCTCCTCCGAAAGAGTGGCTGAGGGCTTCATCAAAACGTCATCCGGCGCATGGTCATGCCCATGATGCCAAACGCCGAGCGGGTTCGGGGGGCGCCCGTCGCCGCTCGGCGGAGTAGATTGGCCTCACGCGGGGGGGGGGGCGCCCCTGAGGCGAGAAGTCGGTTGGATTACAGGCCCTGCGTGTTCCTCGCGTCACCCTGCGGGAAGGGACCGGCGCGGCGCATGGTCATGCTGTTCCAAACCCAGTCCTTGAACCATTTGACGTGGCCGTCGAAGAAGCAGATGTTTGTCCCGTCGCTGTGGCGACCGGGGAAGTGCATCTCCCAGGAGGCGGTCATGCCGCCGGAGCCGGAGTTGACGATACTGGCTTCCAGCGTGTTGATATTCGCGGACTGAGAGAGGTTAGCCACATTGCCGCCGCCGGTGTTGTGGTACACCGCGCCATCCGACTGACTGTCGGCGGACTGGTCGGCATCGCCCGTGTTTTGGGACTGGATGGCGGTGGAGGCAGGATTGAACGGCCGTTTGTTTTTATCATACGGCTCGCCGCCGGAACCGATGGATTCAGCGAAGAGGATGAACGCTGTGGGAACTTTCACGTCACTGGCGGAGCCTTCGCCCCAGATACGCGTTCCCGGCGGATAGCTACAGGCGCCCCCCCCCCATGGTGTAGGGGACATTCACGCTGGATGAAGGACAATGCCACAGGTCAGTCGTTTTGTTGTAATTCGACATGGAGTTGATCCAGCCCTCCTTGGCGCCGAGGGTGATGACTCCGTTGTAGCCGGGGATAAGTGTTTCATCCCAGTCGTTCAGGTACATCTGCATCGCCGTGCCGTACTGCTTGAGGTTGTTCATGCAGGACGACTGCCGGGCCTTTTCGCGGGCCTTGGCGAAGACGGGGAAGAGGATGGCGGCCAATATGGCGATGATGGCGATGACCACCAGAAGTTCGATCAGCGTAAAGCCCCGCCGTCCGGCGAGGGGGGATCCGCTCCGGGAACCCTGCCCCGGCCTTCGGAACCACGAGGTTGGCACAGTCATGAGTCGCTCCTGACGAGAGATCGGGGCCGCTGCCTTCAGGCACCCAAAGATAGGTTACGCAGATAAGTTTGCAAAGTCAAACCGGAGAGACGGTTCCCAAAACGGCTGCAGTGTCAGCGCCCATCGGAGGAAACGGAAGAGGCGAAGGCGTTGTCATCGCGCAAGACCGTGCAGCCTCCTGATACGACTATGTAGGACAGTGTGGCTTACGAGTTTAAGTTCACAAACCTGAACGTTTTCCGCGTCCAGGGTGGCGGTGTTTTGTTGGTCAGTGACGCTACTTCAGACGTATCTTCGGGGAATCAAACTTCGTTCGTGGCAGGAGAGGGTCGTTCGGCGTGGTATCTTAATTATTAAGACTCCTCTACACGCGGTTCTGTTCCGGAGGACCTGCGAAGGCGCGGGATAAACCCCCTCGTGTGTCGAAACCCTGTTGGGAAAGCGATCCTTCGGGAGGTAGCCATGCCAGTAAACGTCTCATCCGATACGCCCATGCGACGAATGCGTGGGCGGCGCGGTTTCACGCTCATTGAGCTGCTCGTCGTCATCGCCATCATCGCGATTCTCGCCGCCATCCTCTTCCCGGTCTTCGCCAAGGCTCGCGAAAAGGCTCGGCAGACCTCCTGCATGAACAATCAGGTGCAGATCGGTCGCGCGCTCCTCCTCTACAGCGAGGCGTATGACGGCGATATGCCTTCCTACACCCTGAGCGCCGGGTGGCTGTGGCCCTCCGCGCTCAATCCCTACATCAAATCCACCGGGCAGGTACACAATTGCCCCTCCACGTCGGACTTTGGCGGAGGCGTCAACAACTGGGGCACGGCAAATTCCGGCTGGTCCGCCGGATGGGGTAAACCGACGCCGGAGAAGGGTTCCTACTGCCACAATGGCTGGATGTATGGCGTGAGCGATTCGGAGGTGAAGTCGCCGTCAGAGACGATGTTCGACTCCGATGGAATCTGGATTGACGCCTGGCCTGCCAAAGGCCAGAAGCTCCCCGTGGATAAAATCAAGGGAGCCGACGACGGTGGCCTGGGACGGATCGCCATTGATCGGCACAGCGGCGGCATCAACATCACGTTTGTGGACGGCCACGCCAAGTGGTGGAAGCGGGAGAATCTGACGAAAGTGATCTACTGCCCGTCCGAAAATTTTGAGTTCCTGAACCCGAACGCCAGCGGATCGAGGTGCCACAACTTCTAGAGCCGGGGGTGCGCCTCCTGGGACACAGCGGTTGAGGAACCCGGCGGTTGAAACCGCTGCAACACCCACACGAAACCCGCCTGCGCGGGTTCGGGGATCGCTGCGCGGGTTCGGGGAGCAATGATGGAGCATGAGCATAGCGCCGTCCACTGGCCCCTCTCCTGTGGGAGAGGGGTGGCCGAAGGCCGGGGTGAGGTAGATATGCTGTAGTTGAAGAGATCACGCCGTCCACTGGCCCCTCTCCTGTGGGAGAAGGGTGGCCGAAGGCCGGGGTGAGGTAGGGGGATCCCGCAGGGACGGAAGGCTTCGGCATGGCGGGAGTCGACGAAGGCCGACGTTGTGTGGTCGTTGCAGCGGTTTCAACCGCCCGAACCGCTGATGGCGCTGTCGGGCCGGGGCCAGGGTGCCCTCAGTCCCGTTACGGGCCGGTCGGCGGGGTGGAGGTCGTCGTCTCCGTCGTCCGGGTCGTGACGGTCTCGGAAGTTCCTGAAGCATTCACGCCGGTGTCCGTGGGGGCGCCAGAATTCGACGGCGTCTTTTCCTTCCAGCTCTCGGCGTCCGGGACGGGGGGGGCCGAAGGCGCGCTGACTTTGGCGGGAGGCGCTTTTACCGTGACGTGGATCGGCGCAGGGGTCACGGTCACGTGCGGGGCGGGAATCACGACGGTCTGATGCGCGGGCGCTACGACGCGGGAAGGTGTGGGCGTGGTTACGGGAGCCGGAGGGGGCGGAGGCGCGGAGGTCTGAGGCGCCACAACTGTTGTTCCAGGAGCGGAATCGTGAACCACCAGGCGGTCGGTCGCCCA
>JBBRGS010000185.1:0-7692 GCA_038240635.1 Armatimonadota bacterium | reverse complement strand
CGACGCGTCCGTTTATAGGACAACCGGGATCGCTTCAGCAAGCGTCTCAGCCAATTCGACGACAGACGGACTCCCCACTGCTCATCGGTCCACTCGGTAATCTGAGCGGCGCTCCACGTTCGCTCCCCTTTCTCGACCTCGACCCGGATCCGCCAGAGCATTTCCGGCGTCAGAGACGACGATTGACCGACATGGGGGCGGTCCGGCAGTGCGTCGAAGCGCTTTCCAGGAATCGCTGGATCCAACGGCGAACGCACGACTCACTGACGCACAGGTGAGGAGCGATCCGAGGGATGCTCCAACCGGCATTCGAGAGGCGCACCATCTCCAGGCGGTCGCGCGTTCGGGGCTTCACTCCCGACTCGTGGGTGCGACGCTTCAACTCCTCCCGTTGCTCGTCAGTCAACTGCACTCGATACATCATCTTATCCTCCCAAACCTCCTTTCTTCACACTTACTTCAATCACCTACTTAAATGAGTGAGACATTACTGGATACAGTCCTTTTGTGTAACTACTCAGGCATCTGAAATACTATATACAGCGTTTCCTTACAGTCTGAACACTAAATGTGGTGCATGAAACGCGTAAGTGACCTTGGCGGCAGCTAACTTCACCTTTACTTCCGTTCGATCTTACCTACTACATCCAAGGGTTCAGCGGAAGGAAATCCTATATGTAGCGCCTGAGTAGTTACGTCTCAACGATCAAAGCGCAGCAACGTTCGCAGTAACACTCAGGGTGTTCTCTCCCACGCCTCTTTTCTCCTTGCTTCTTTATGGCTCATGCCTGAGTAGTTACACCATGCCTAATATTCTGCCCATGCGCAGCCCCTAACCCGCGCAGGCGGGTTTCGTGTGGGTGTTGCAGCGGTTTCAACCGCCCGTCTCCGCCGGACCAGGTCCGGGGGCCTCGCTCCCCGCGGCGGGGGGCGCTCTGTCGCTCGGCAGGGGGGGGCGAACATCCCTTCCGGGCGCACCCTGATGATACTCGGAAAACAAGGCCGCAACCAACAGGGCGAAAGGGGTAATCGAGGAGTCAAACGGGAATAACAAGGAGACAGGGAACCCCGCCCGACCGTTTTCGTCATAATTAGGAGCGCCTTGTTTCCCTCCTCTCCCTCCTGCCAACTGCGAGGGACCGATTGATGGCGCCACCGATCCGCGCGCTCCCAAAAACGGCGGTTTTGCCCACTTGGTGGATCAGAGAGGCATATTCGTGAGGCGACAATTCATCCAACGACTTCCTTTCCTGACGGCCTGGTCCCTCGCCGCGCTGATGGCGCTGACCCTGCCCCTGACGGCGTTCGCCAAAACCACCGATGAGGAGCGGCGCATCGGCAAGGATGCGGCGGAGGAACTCGCCAAGGACAAGACCGTCAAGTTTGTCACCGATCCCGCCTATGTGGAGCGGATCGAGCGCATCGGGAACGCCATCGCCCCGTCCACCGACGAACCGGATCTGAAGTTCACGTTTCATATCATTGATACCTCGGACATCAACGCCTTCAGTCTTCCGGGCGGTTACCTCTACTTTAATAAAGGTCTCGTGGACGCCTGTGAATCCGATGACGAGCTCGCCGGGGTCGTCGGCCACGAAATGGCGCACTCCGCGCACCACCACCTCCGCCAGCTGATGGCGAAGCAGCGCAAACTCGACTGGGCCACCCTCGCCATCATCCTCGCCGGGGCCGCCACCGGCAAGGACGTGGGCAATCTCGCCACCCTGTCGCAAGTCATCACCCTCGCTCGCGTGAACGGCTACGGCATGGGCTTTGAAACCGAAGCCGACAAATACGCCGTCGAATACCTGGCGAAATCCCCCTACAACCCGGTGGGCATGCTCACCTTCATGGAGCGGCTGGCCCACGATGAAGCCTGGAAAGGCAGCGGCCACGTGGACATGGGCATCTACCAGACGCACCCCCTTTCCGCCGACCGCGTGCAGGCGCTCATCACCCAACTGAAGGACAGGGGCATCACCATTGACCGCCGCAAAGTGACCTCCACCCTTCAGGTGATCACCAAAGACCGCAAAATAGGGGACCAGAACGCCGGGGAAGTCTGGCTCGGCAAGGTGTACATCGCCACCGTGGCCGCCGACGGCGCCATGACCGCCACCGAGCGGGCGCAGGCGATTGGCCAGCGACTCGACCTTGCCCTCGATCAGCGGCTCGGCGTGATGGACGTGCGGCTTGGCCCGGATGGTCGCACCCTGTGGGCCGGACGCTCGCAAATCATGACCGTAACGACCGGCGATGCCCAACTGGTTAATAAAACGGAAGAGGAATTCGCCAAGCAGATCGAAAAGAATGTGCAGAATGTGCTGTGGAAGCACTTCTACAACTCCATCTACTGATTCTCGTTTCCGGCTGACCCCGTGAGATCAGGCCGCCTCCTGGAGACCCCGCCGCCGATGATCCAGCACCTGGTCCTGTTCCGTATGCGCCCCGACGCTTCCGCCGACGCCGTGAACGAGATGCTCCACCGCCTGAATCGCCTGCGCGACGAGGTCCCCGGCGTTCTCCGGCTCTCGTGCGGCGCCAATTTCTGCTCCCGCGCGAAGGGGTACACCCACGGGCTGGCCGTGGAATTCGATTCCCCGGAAGCCCTGGAGGCGTATCAGGTTCATTCAGCGCATCAGGCCGCGCTGTCGGAGGCGATTCGCCCTGTCGTGGAAGCGGACGGCATCCTCGCTCTGGACTACGAGTTTTAGCCTCGCCCCGCCAGGGCGCGCCGGCGTCATCCCCGAAAAGTGACATCTTCCCGCAGGCGCCGTTACTCCTGTACGCCGCACATGCGCGTTCTCCGGCGCTCTCCGCCGGAACGGTAGCGGGCTACCGTTTATCCGTGGGCGTGAGGCATCCATGGCTCCAAGGATGGGATGGGCGCGACTCTCCATATATTTGTTTCGAGGGCGGGCGCTCCTGGCGGCTCTGGCCCTGCTGGGCATGATCTCGCCCGGTCGCGCTCAAATGGTTCTGAAGCCTCAATCCGGCGACACAGCGGCCTTGCAATTGAAGGAGTATCACGCCGAGGCGGACATTGAAGGCGCTTTCGCCATCACGAAGGTCTCTGCGACCTTTCTTAATCCGCTGGATGAGCGGATGGAGGCCGATTTCCTCTCCACCCTGCCGCCTCACGCTGTCGCCACCGATTTCGCCTACTACTACGGCAAGGAGCGAGTCGTCGCACGGGTGACGGAGAAGCGCCGCGCCGCCGCCATTTACAAAGCGATCACCACCCGCATGCGTGACCCCGCCCTGATCGAGATGCAGGGCAAACGGACCTTCCGCGCCCGTATTTTCCCGGTGATGCCCCACGATGACCTGCGCGTGGAAATGACAATGGTCCAGGCCCTCTCTTCCAACTTGGAGGGTTTCACATACATACTGCCCCTCGCCCAGCCCAAATCGAAGCACGATGCGCTGGACGAGTTCTCTCTCTCTATTCGTGTCCACGACGACGGCCAATTCGACTCGGTCGAAAACAATTACGGCTTGAGCCTCGATCCTTCGGAGGAGACGGAAGGCATGCCTTGGAAACTCCGCATGTGGAATGGGACGTTCGCCTTCACCGGGAAGAATTATCGTCCCACCAAGGATTTCCGCATTCATTTTAATAAGCGGGGAGAGACGCCGTTTCATATGAGCCAGTACGCCGGGCGCTCCGGCGGCCCTGACGGCTTCTTCGGCCTGACCGCAATAGTCCCTCCCGGAATGACCCACCCTCAGTTGACCGTGGCGGGGAGACAGACCTACGACGTGGTGGAAGACTCCATGGAAGGTCAATCCGACCGCTCGCTGCGGCTTTACGGGCGGTATCGAGGCGGCGGCTCCGCGACGGTCCACCTGGCGGGACGGGTCAAGGGTAGGCGCGTAACGCTTTCCCATACCTTGAATCTGTCATTGAACAGTGAGCCGAACCATCGCGTAACGAAACTGTGGGCCGCCGCGTTTATCGCTCACCTCAGCAAGACTGAAGCCAACCGTAAGCGGGTCATCGCCCTCAGCCTGCGCTACACACTGCCGTCGAAGTGGACTTCGTGGCTCGCTATCCCCAAAGAGGAGCGTGAACGGTACAAGCGGGAGATGGCCGAGGCCGACATCCGCCGCGCCGGGGAGCGACTGATTGCGTTGATGGATCAGAGGCGCTCAGGTAACCGGGAATCGGTCGCCCTGCGCGAACGCATCAAAAGCATTGCCCGCGACGCGGGGCTGAATCCGGCGGAAGCCCTCAGCGAAGTCTACTCCACACGGCTGAACGAGTTGCAGGCCGACCTTCAAAACGCGTTAGAGCGTTTCTCCCTGAACGGCCCAAAAACGACGGCGATACGGCAGGCTATCCGACAGGTCGCGCGTGATGCCGGCGTTTCTCCTGCGCCCTTCCTCAGGCACGCCGAGGAGAGCTACTGGCGGGGGCGGCAGGAACGCCTGGCGGAGACGCTCGCCGGACTGATCCGGCAGGGGAAGGAAAGCTCGCCGGGCGCCCGGCGTCTGAAACGCGCTGTCGAAGCCTTGCGCCCCAAAACGGACTCCTCCGCCAAAGAGCTCCTCGAATCCCGCTTCGTTTCGACTTTGGACGGCCTGGCAAAACAGGTCGTTCTGGAGCGGCGCAAGGCGAAACCGGGTGAAACGCGCGACGCCAATGGGGAACGCGAGCTGAACCGCCTTGAAACGGCCATTGGCATCCCCGCCGGGACGTGGGCCGCCCGCAAAAACGAGGAGCTGGACGAGCGGGAAACCAGCCAGCTGGAAGAATCTCTAAAATATGAGATAACCGAAGGCGATCCCCAGGGCCAAGAAAAGGACTCTATTCTGGCGCAGCTCGACGAGGTGTACACCCGGTGGGCCAATGGGGACACCTCCAAAGTCGCCCAGCGCCGGAAGGAGGCCCTGGATCGCGCCCGCTCCAGGGCCTTCACCGAAGTGACGAGTCGGCTGGCGGAAGCGGCTCTCAATGGCGACGACTCTGAAGCGCCCCGGCTACTCCGCGAGCGGCTGGACGCCATAGGGCCGGGGGAGAGCCAAAGCGACACAGGGAAAAGCCTGACTGTAGCCGAGGAGCTCGCCTCACGCGCCTCCGACGACGGGGAATACACCAGCCGCGTTTGGCAGATCGCCGAGGAACGGGACAGCCCTCATCCCAACCGCCCGAAGATCGCGCAACTCGAACAGGAACTCGCCCGGCTGGAGACAGTAGTGGGGATCAGCGTCTCGACGCGGGAGAAGGCGATCCGCAATGCCACTTTCTCTTCCGAAGAGGACCAAACGCGCCGCGAACTGATCGCCGAGCTGCGAAAACCGTTGCCGGACCCCGCCGTTCGCGCCCGGCTGGAGCGGAAACTGGCGCAACAGACCGCGCAAGGTCTCAACGACGACCGCTATAACCATTTTGACCCAACGGATTACGCTCAGGCGCGGGTGGAATGCATTGCCACGGAAGTGGAACTCGATCAATTGGAACAGGCGCCGCCCGACCCCGCCACCCTGCGCCGGATCGCCACCCTCAACGCAACCAATTCCGAGCTGCGAGCGCGCATGGGTGATCCCCTCCTCTCCGTCGAGGCTCCCGCCGACACCCGCCGCATCGTCGCCCTCATGCCGGACGGCCTTCTGAAGCCGCTCTCATGGAATGCCGCGACACGCCGGTGGCAGGCTCGCTTCGACATCCCCACCTGGGCCTCTGAAGGCGCTTACACCGTGACCGTCTTCCTGCTCCGCGCGGACGGCTCCCGGTCTTCTCTGCAGATCACTTATCATGTGGACCTCACGGCGCCTGTTGGCGCGGGCCAGGCGACGACAGTTCACACGGAGATGGGTCGGAAACTGTGCCTCGAACTCCAGGCGTCGGAGGACACTGCGCGAGTGGAAGCCTTCATCGGCGACCGCGAACCTATCGCCATGAAGCCCCTCGACCCCGTGAACGCGCCGGGGCGGTTTCTGGCGAGTGTCTCCCTCACCGGCCCCCCGCCCAACGTCGTGACGTACCGCATCACCGACCGCGCCCACAATGTCACCGTCCTCACTCTCACCGTGCAGGAGGAGTGATGCGATGAAGGGACGGCGCAACTGGACGAGTTTCGCGCTGCTGATGGCCCTGTTCGTCGGGTTCTTCATCCTCACCAGGGCGCTTCGTCTTGCAGGTGAGTCCATATCCGCGCCGTTGGAGCCGGTCGCCGACGCCGTGTTCACCTCCACGCGCTCCGTCACCGCGCTCCTCTTCGACGCCAACGGGGCGCTCTGGGTAGGAACGACCGGCGGCGTCCTGCGGCGCAGCCCATCGGGGGAATGGTTGAAGTTCACGCGACTGGACGGCCTCCCCTCCCATGAAACGCAAAGTCTGCGCACCCTGCCGAACGGTGGGGTCCAAGCGACGTTCCCCACCGGCGTCGCCGCCTTTGAGGGACAGAAGTGGCGCGTCACCGCTCGATTCTCCGCCGCGACGCCGCCGCTTCCCCCCGGCGCCACATGCCGACCTGTGGAATGGGAGGGAGGGATCGCGTATGGCTCGACGCGAGGATTGACGCTTCAGAAAGGGGAAGCGAAACGGGCGCTACCGTTCCCCGCTACGGGCATGGGAACTCACTTCAGCGCCCTGCTGCCCCGTTCTGGCGGCGGATTGCTAGCTGTCCTCTATGGCGATGCGCGGCTTTGGGAGTGGACCGGCGCCGGATGGATGCCCGGCCCTGCGCTGCCCGTCGCCGCCCGCGAAGGGGTCGCCCTGGCCGAACATGGCGATGCGCTGATACTGGGAACCCGGCATGAAGGGGTCTGGGAGTGGAACGGCGCAGCGTGGGTTCAACACACCATGCCCGACGAACCGGAGGATCATAATATCCAGTCGCTCGCGGAGTATGACGGCGCCCTCTACGCCGGAACGTTGGAGGAAGGTCTGCTGGTCCGTTCAGCGTCGGGTTGGGGGCGAGTGGCGCCGCCCACGCTCTCGTCGCTCGCCCCGCGCCAGATGATCGTCTTCCACGGCGCGCTCTACGTCCGTCACGGCGATGGGAAGGTGGACCGGCTTCAAAGCGGCGTCTGGTCCCGCGACGTGTTCGCCGCCGTCCTGCCTCGAAAGCGGGTCTCGTGCATGACCACCGATGGCGAGCGGCTGGTTCTGGGCCAGTGGGGCGGCTGGAGCGACGGGGACGGCGGTCACTGGCGGCATCACCTGACGGTTCCCGCGTTACAGGGAGTCACGCTGACCGCTCTGTGCCTGACTCCTGCCGATAAAGGCTCTGCCGAGACCCTCTGGATCGGAACGCAGGGCAGGGGGCTGGCCGAAGCCGACCTGGAGACCGGCGCCATTCGACGGTGGATTGACCCGCGTCACGGCCTCCCCGACGATTGGGTGACGGCCCTGCTGGCGGTGAAGGGAAGGCCGCTGGCGGGAACCTTCGTGGGCGGCGTGGCGGCCGACCCCCTCCGGCGAATGGCGCGCCTGTCCCGGCGCGGAAGGGGAGAGCGTGACCGCCCTCGCCGCCGACGCCAGGGGACGAATCTACGCCACCACTCGGCGCGGAACCCTCTTCAGAGATGAGGGCGCTGCGAAAATCAGGCGTTTGGAGACACTGGCGCCGTTCATAGACACCGAAGCGCAGGCGCTACTCCCCATTCCTGGAGGATTGTGGCTGGGGACACGCACGAGCCTCTGTTTCCATGCCATGAGCGGCGAGGTGGACGGCGGACCTGCGA
>JBBRGS010000184.1:0-7714 GCA_038240635.1 Armatimonadota bacterium | reverse complement strand
GGGAATCAGCGCCAGGGAAGCGACGAAGCGCGCCGTACTGGGGACAGAGAACGCGCGAAGGGGGTTCCCTGCGCGAAAAG
Source organism: Armatimonadota bacterium (assembly GCA_038240635.1). Taxonomy (GTDB): domain Bacteria; phylum Armatimonadota; class DTGP01; order DTGP01; family JAHWJO01; genus JBBRGS01. The sequence goes on along the minus strand of JBBRGS010000184.1, from coordinate 7,634 downwards.
GCGTGTTACGGGGCGGGGGCGGGGCCGCCATGGGCGCGGCGCTCGTATCGGTCGGCGAGGGCCTGCTCCCATTGCAGGAAGCGGGGAGCGCAGCCTCCGAAGGCGCCCCGGCCCGGCTGCGTCCATCGGTAATTCACGCGATTGAGGCAGTCCCACCGGTACTTGTACGACTCCTGCCCTCGCAGGAAGTCGAATTCCCGTCGGCCTTCGCGGACGGCGACTTCGAGCGCGTGCGCCGTCAGCAGCGTGCCAACGCTGTAGCGGGAGAGATCGGGATCGAACCCTCCCAAATAGTAGTACCCAGCCCCCCCGTGCGCGAAACAGTACAGCGCGGAGACAATCTCCCCATCCAGTTTCAGCAGGTGAAGCCGCAGCGCCTCCGCCTCCAGCAGCCCGCGCGCCGCCCGCCGATGGAACGCCTGCGTCTTCTTGCCAAACAGGACTCCCGGTTGCCACCGCGACCGCCATCGCAACGCATGGAGGCGGAAGAAGGCGGTCATGGCGTCGTCGAGCGTCTCCTCCGACGCCTGAGCGAACTCCACCGTGTGGTCGCGTTCCAGCGTCCTCAGCGCGTACCGGAGATTGCTCCGCAGTTTCTTCCCAAATTGCGCGTGCAGCGCCTCCACCGTGTCGGGCAGCGGGCGGTACGGCGCGACGGCCTGCGGCCAAACGCCACCCTCCCCGGCGCGGGCGGGCATCCCGGCGGGAAGCGGCGCGTCCGGTTCCCGCCGCAGCGCCACCGAATCGGCGCGCAGCTGGTGCAGGTCCATCACGTCCCACCCGCGTTGGGCTTTGGACTGCAACCACGCGCGAAAGGTCCGCGCGACCTCCGCCTCGTGACCGGGCTGCGCGAGGAGGTCGCCATAATCGGAGACGCCGGTCCCGATCCACTGAAGGCGCCGAAACGGCAGGCCATACGCGCGGCGCACGAGGAGCGGGGCGATCCCGACGACCTCGCGCCACCGCTGGAAGACGAGCGTTCGCAGCGAGCCGCCCCCGCCCCACTGCTCCAGCCACGCCGACAGCCACGGCCATGATTGAAAGACCGTGGGAACGGCTCCCGCGAGGGTGAGTTCCTCCCAGACCGGGCGCAGCGTGGTGAACTCCTCGCGGGAGGTGATTTCCTGAAGAGTCAGCACGGAGGTCCTGGTCCTCACCTTACCCCTGGAGCAGCGCGCTCAGGCGGTGCGACTCGGTGGGGACGCACAATTCCGTGGCGGCCTGGGCGATCCCCTCCGCGTTGAGGCCGAACCAGCCGAGCTGGACCTTGTGCGCCGCGTGTTCCACCCACCGATCCGGGATGCCGAGGCGACGAACCGGCTTGTCCTGGATGCCCGCCGCCTCCAGCGCCTCCAGCACGGCGGAGCCGAACCCCCCGGCGAGCGCGTGCTCCTCCACGGTGAGGACCGCTTTGGCTTCGTGAGCGAGCGGCAGAATCGTCTTCAAATCGAGCGGCTTGGCCCAGCGGGCGTTCACCACGGTCGCCTCGATGCCCCGCGCGTGCAGCTTCTCCGCCGCGTCCATGGCGGGCTTCACCATCGCCCCGTACGCGAGGATCAGCAGGTCGGACCCCGGTCGCATGACTTCCGCCACGCCCACCGGAACGGCGGGGATCGGCCCGTCCAGCGGCGCGCCCGTTCCCGACCCGCGCGGATATCGGAAGGCGACCGGGCCGGGATGTGTCACCGCCGTCGCCAGCATGCCGCGCAACTCGTCTTCATCCTTCGGGGCGCCCACCGCCATGTTCGGGATGCAGCGCATGTAGGCGATGTCGAAGACGCCGTTGTGGGTGGGGCCGTCGTCCCCCACGAGGCCGCCCCGGTCCATAGCGAACGTGACGGGGAGATTCTGGATGCCCACATCGTGGACGATCTGATCGAAGGAGCGTTGGAGGAAGGTGGAGTAGATGGCGACGACCGGGCGCATCCCCGCCGCCGCCAGACCCGCCGCGAACGTGACGGCGTGCTGCTCCGTCATGCCGACATCGTAGCACTGGTTCGGCAGAGCCTTCTGGAAGGCGATCAGGCCTGTCCCCTCCAGCATGGCCGCCGTGATCGCCACGATGTTCGGGTTCGCCCGCGCCAGCTCGATGAGCGTATTAGTAAAGACTTTGGAGTAAGAAGGCGGCCCCGGCGGGCTGGGCAGCGGCTCGCCCGTCTCGCTGTCGAAGGGGCTGCACCCGTGGAACTTGATCGAATCGGCCTCGGCGGGGCCGTATCCCTTCCCCTTTTGGGTGATTACATGAAGGAGGACCGGCCCCTTGAGCTTCTTCGCCCCGGCGATGGCGTCCATTGTGGCTTCAAGGTTGTGGCCATCCACCGGGCCGAGGTAGGTCAGACCCAGCTCCTCGAACAGCATACCAGGCGAGACGAGCTGCTTGACACCGGTCTTGAACCGCTCCACCACTTCCACCATGTTTTTGCCCAGGGGGAGGTGGTTCATCAGGGTCTCGAAGTCGGCTTTGGCGCGCAGGTAATGGGTGTCGGTGCGCATCCGGGCGAGGGAGCTGGAAATGGCCCCGGTGTTGGGGGAGATGGACATCTCGTTGTCGTTGAGGACGATGAGGAGGTTGGTTCCCAGGTGCCCGGCGTTGCTGAGGGCTTCCCACGCCATGCCGCCGGTGAGGGAGCCGTCCCCGATGACGGCCACAATCTGCTCGTCGCCGCCGTGATGGTCGCGCGCGACGGCGTACCCCAGGGCGGCGGAGATGGAGGTGCAGCCGTGCCCCGCTCCGAAGGCGTCGTGCTCGCTTTCATCCAGGCGACAGTAGCCGGACAGTCCGCCCTCCTGCCGAATGGTGTGGAGGCGGTCCCGGCGCCCGGTCAGTATCTTATGAACGTACGCCTGATGGCCCACATCCCAGATGATTTTGTCTGTGGGGCTGTCAAAGAGCGCGTGGAGGGCGAGGGTCAGCTCCACGGTACCGAGGTTGGGAGCGAGGTGGCCGCCGTTGCGCGCCAGCACCATCACGAGCAGGTGCCGAATCTCCTCCGCGAGCGTCTTCAACTGCGCCGGGGTGAGGCCGCGCAGGTCGCGGGGACTGTTGATCTGAGCGAGAATGCTATCCATGAAACCTGTAGACTCCCACTAGCGGAGCGGGGGCGACCAAAAACGAGCGGAGCGCATCAGAGCGGCGGACGAGCGCCCCTGGGCCAACGGGCGGGGCGGCTTGTCGAACATGGGTTCAACGGGTCATAACGAAGAACCTCACGCCGCAGGCGCCGAGGGAAGGGTGGAGCCGGGGAAGCGAGCGGGGGCCTCACACTAAAAGCTCATGTCAGTGTATCTCAAATTCAGGCCGGTGAACAGGAGGATGAATTGACCGACGTGCGACAATTGGCGGCGAAACTCAATCAGGAGATTGCGGAGCAACTCACGAAGACGCTTCAGGCCATGCCGGAAGACAAACTCTCGTGGCAGCCGCTGGGCGAAGGCCGCTCGGCGCTCAATCAGGCGGCGGAAATCGGCTTCATCAACGGCTTCATGGCGCAAATCGTCGCCGACCAGGCCGTGCCGGAGTTCAATCGGGACGAGTATATGAGAACCCGAAACGAAACGGACACGCTGCACGCGGCCCTCGCGCTCATGGGGGAGAACACGGACAAACTGGTGACGGCCTGCAAAGGACTTCCCGAAGAGAAACTGGACGACACCATCACCCTGCCGTTCCTGGGCGGCATGAAGAAGGCCCTCGCCGAGGTCATGCTCATGCCGTACTGGAACATGACGTATCACCTGGGCCAGATCAACTACATCCAGACCCTCTACGGCGATAAAGAGATGCACTGAGGCGCCGATTCTCCCGGCGGGAAGATGCGTGTCGCCCCCGCCGGGAACCGCCCCCTCTTTCCACGCTTTAGGACACAGGGATTTACCATGCGCTTAAGCTCGTGGGGACGCCGTGTTGTGTTTTGGACGACACTGGGCCAGCTCCAGTTCTGCAAGCGGTGCGGCCGCTGGCTGCACGTCCGTCACTTTCACGTAGAGTCCAAAAATGGCGCCCGAACGCGACATCGTTTCTGCGAAAAGTGCCAGGTGCATCTTCCGCCCCCGTTGCAGGTGTAGGGGGTACCTCACCCCGGCCTTCGGCCACCCCTCTCCCGCAGGAGAGGGGACCGTACGCTTTGTGCTCTCGTCGGACTCGAAACCTACTGGTTTCGGGCCGCTCACTCCTCCATAGCCGCCTTGCCTCGCGCGATGAGTTCGCGCACCTTTTGGCCGCCTTTGCGACCCAGGGCTTCATACCCCGCGTGCCCCAGGGCCTCCTTGCGCGCCTGTCCACCCTTGCGACCCAGTTCGGCGTACCCTTCCGAACCCAGCTGGCTCTTGCGCACCGAGCCGCCCTTGCGCCCGATCTCCTCGTAGAATTCGGGCCCGTAACGAGTCGCCGTCGTGCGCCCGCCCTTCACGCCGCCCTTGCGTCCCGCCTGCCGCACCGTCATCGCGCCTGTCTGCTTCGCCATCGCGTCCCCCTGAGCCATCGCGTCCTTCGCGTCTTCGTCGAACTCCGTGAACGTGAACCGGATGCGTATCAGAAACCGGGGTCAGTGTAGCGCATCCGCCACGATGGATTGTTTGCTTGACGATAAACGTTTACCCTCGGTCGCCACGGCTCAAACCGGCCTCTGCAAAGAGCCGCTGCGGAGGAATTCCTGGGACGGATCCAGCGGAGAAGATGCCCCTTCTCCCTGGGCGACGCTACAGCGGCCCGGACAGGATCGGCGGGACGCTCCCCTTCCCGCTACCGCTGTTGCCGGAACCCTTCGGGACCTCCTTCGGCGGGGCGCCGGGAACGTCGTCCAGCCCGATGTGCCTGCCGCCCAGGCTGCCCGGCTTAATGCCCGCCTCGTCCCGCTGCATGCGCGTCAGGTCGTCCACTTCGTCGCTGTACCGCACCACGTGCGCCCGCAGAAAGACCATCAGCTCTGTCTTACTGTGGGACTTGTCCTTCGAACGGAAGAGCGACCCGATGAGCGGCAGGTCGCCCAAAATCGGGATGCGGCTGGAGTTGCGCTGCACGCTGTCCCGGATGAGGCCGCCCAGCACAATGGCCTGCCCGTCCTTCAGCGAGACGGTGGTCTCGGTGGAGCGCCGGGAGATGATCGGCACCTGATTGTTGTTCAGCGTGGTGAACCCGGCGATCTCGTTGGCGTCCTGCCCTACTTCGATGTTCACGTTGCCGTCGGCGGTGATGTGCGGCGTCACGTCCAGCACCACGCCGACATTCTTGAACTCGATACTCGACGCCGTGGAGCCGAACGACTGCTGCGAGTTGAGAATCGGCACGTCCTGCCCGATGGAGATCGCCGCCTGACGGTTGTTCTGCGTGAAAATGCGCGGCGTGGAGAGGACGTTGAAGCGGCGATCCGACTTCACCGCGTTGGCCACCGCGTCAAACGATTTGCCGAGAACCGTGAACTTCAGTCCGCCCTGGGGGTCCGTCGTCGGGAGGTTCACCGTGGTGCGCTGCGTCACCGAGGGGTCGTTAAAGGCCGGGTTCTCCGTCCAGCTGAACGTGACGCCGAGCTTGGAACTGGCGTCGAGGCTCGCTTCCACGATGATGCCCTCGATGAGGACCTGCGGCGTCGGCACGTCAATCAGCGCGATGACCCGCTTCAGCGCCTCCAGATTGGACGGGTTGGTGTTCACCAGCAGGTCATTCGAGTTGAGGTTGGGAACCAGCGTGATCTTGCCTTCGAGGTCCACCAGGGGGCGCACGCGGCCCTCTTCGTCGCGTCCCGTTTTGGGGCCGGAGTCGCGCTGCGAGTCGTACCACCACTGAGCGAGTTGCGCCCCGTCCAGGGTGACGGAGCCGGGGATGGACGGCGCCGGGCGCGACTCGTCGGCGGTGACGTACGGCGCGTTCGCCTGGGAGCCTGCGGGGGCGCCCTCGGCGGTGGAGACGTTGTCGCCGGAGCCGCCGGTCCCCTCGTTGCTGGAGAAGCCGAACGGATTATTCTGCTGGCGGCTGCCGGTGGCGGGGCGAGGGGACTGCGAGTCGCCCAGGCGTCGGCGCTGGCGAACCTGGTTCTGGTTGTTGTTCCCGCCGCCGCCGAAGGGAAAGAACGGGTTGTAGTCGTTACCGCTTTGTCGCCGCTGGAACAGCTGGCCGAGGACGAAGGTCGCCTCCGACGCTTCGATGTGCTTCAGCGGGATGAGGAAAGTGGTGGAGGCGTACTCCACCTTCTTGTCCAGCCGCTTCACGAGGGTGTCCACCTGATCCAGCGCCTCCGTGGACGCCACGACGGTGAGCGAGTTGGTGCGCGGGTCCGACATGACGCGGCCACTGGCGAGGCTTTGCGGCCCGGTATTGGAACCGAACGGGTTGTAGCCGCCCCCGCCGCCCAGCACGCGCCGCTCAAACGGCACATCCTGGAACGGGCTGGTGCGCCCGGTGCCGGTGATGGAGGAGAGGAGCGCGGCCACCTGCGTCGCCACGTCGTTGACTTCGGCGTACTGGATTTCCCACGAGCGGGTTTCCAGGGGGATGTCGCTCTTGCGGTCGAGCTGGTCCACCACTTCCTTCACGTCGTCCATGATGGTGGGGTCGCCGGTGACGATGACCTGGTTGGTGTCGAAGTCGGCGGTGGCCTTCACCTGGGACGCCTTTTTGGTTGGCAGGGTCCCCGGCGCGGCGGGAGGGCCTCCGGGAGGCGGCTGGGGCTGAGGCTGCGGCGGCTGACCGGGTTGGCCAGGTGGCCCTCCCGCCGCGCCAAACAGTTCGTTGATGATGCGGGCGACGGTCTGGGCGCTGGCGTACTGGAGGGGGAAGAGTTTCGTCACGCGGTCGACGCTGGGTTTGGGCGGCTCGGTCTTTGGCGGTTCCGGCGCGGGAGGGGTGGCGCCGGGCGGGGCCGCGGGGCCGCCGGACGCCTTCGGATTGATCTTCAGGAGCGGGCCGTCGCGGTCTATCGTGTACCCTTTTTGATTGAGGACGGCTTCGAGGATGCGGAAGGCGTCGAGGAGCGGCACCTCCTTCCCCTGAATGAGATTGATCGGCCCGGTGAGGCCGGGGTCCTTCACGATGGTGACGCCCGCCCACGCGCTGAAGAGGAGCAGCGCGTTGTCCACGTCCATGCCGCGAAAGTCCATGGAGACGCGCTTATTGGGCAGCGGGCCGAGGACTTTGGCGAGATTCTTCTTCGGCGGCGGCTTCACGGACGCGGGGGACTTCTTTGCGGCGGCGGCTTTTCCCGTCTTTGGCGTCGCCTTCGACGTTACGGAGGTCGGCGGGGCCGTCGCCTTCGGGGTTGCGGCGGTGGGAGACTTCGGAGTCGCCGGCGCGGTCGGCGTGGGAGTCGCCGTTGTGGGCGCGGGAGGCGTCGCGGAGTCGGAAGGAAGCCCGGTTTTCCCGGCGTCGGCGGGGGCGGGCGTCGCAGGAGCGGCGGGCGGGGCGGGGTCATGGGCCGCTGGTTTGCCGCTCTCAAGGCCCAGGGCCAGCGGCAAAGTCATCCAGAACATCAGCCCCGCCATGATCGCTACACGTTGTTGTTTCCACTCCATCCCTGGCGCCCTTTCTGACCCCAATGTCGGACCTGGCTTAACGTCTGACCTCGCCGGATGTCTCGCCTGACCCGTCTGATCGCGATGCCCGTTCCCGCTGATCCGCCTGACCGTATCCGTGGCGCCACCAG
>JBBRGS010000183.1:0-7748 GCA_038240635.1 Armatimonadota bacterium | reverse complement strand
GCTACTGCGACCACACCCTGGAACGGTTCCGAGACTGGCTGAAGGTGCGTCACAAGGACCTGGACGGCCTCAATCGCGCGTGGCGCTCCCGGTACGCCGACTGGAGCGAAGTGGCTCCCGAATTCGGCCGGACGGGGCGCGGCGCGACCAGCCTCGATGTCCACTGGGGCTACTTCATGGACAACATCCAGATCGCCCGTGTGTTACAGGTGCGCGCCGACGCCATCCGCGCCGCCGACCCGATGAAGCGGCCCGTTTTCGCGCACAAGGCGGGGGCGGCCGTCGGCAGCGGGCAGGACTGGGCCTACGCCCGCGCCAGCGACTTCGTGGGGGCCTCCGCCTATCCCGCATGGAATCCGTTCCACGGCTGGGATGACCGAACCGTGCGGGACGGGGAACCCGACCGCCGCGACTCTCTCGTCGCCGAGGCGTGGAGCTCCCTCGCGCTTGGCTTCGACTCGATCCGATCCAGCAACGTCCCGGACAGCCCGGTCTGGGCGTCGGAGTTCCAGGGCGGGCCGGTCAGCGACGGCTTTCATCTGGGCCGCATACCGTCCCCGGCGGACATCCGGCGCTGGATGCTGACCGCCGCCGCGTCGGGCGTCACGGCGATTTCGTTCTGGGTGACGCGCGCGGAGATCGCGGCGTCGGAGGGGAACGGCTTCAGCCTGCTGGACAGCGAAGGCGACACCTCCGCGCGCCTGGAGGAGGCGGGGCGCGTGGGCCGGGCGCTCAATCGGTACCCCGATCTGTTCGCGCACCCCACCACGCCGCAGGCTCCGGTCGCCATCGTGGTGGACGAGTGGAACCATCAGCTCGCGAGCGGGCTGGGCCGCCCCGGCGAGCATCACGCCTATTCGGTGCGCGGCTGGCACCGGCTGCTCTGGGACGCCGGGATCGAGGTGGACTTCGTGAACCTGGGCCGGTGGGACGAGTTGCGCGCCAGCCATTACGGCGCCCTCATCCTCCCGTTTCCCATCTCGCTTTCCGAGGAGAAGGCGGCGCGCCTCGCCAAATACGTCGAAAGCGGCGGGCATCTCATCAGCGAAGCCTGCCCCGGTCGCTACAGCAAGAACGCCTTCGCGCGGCGGGGCGAACTCTCGGCGGCGATGCGCAACCTCTTCGGCGTGAAGCATACCGGCTACGCGCTCGTCCGCGAGCCGGAGGGTACCCCGCATCACTGGACGCCCGACGCGCGCACGTGGAGCGAGCTCGCGCCGTCGCTTCTGATGGAGGGAGAGGGGCCGCTGGCGGGCCATCGGCTGCGGGCGCAGGTCTGCCTGGAGACGTATGAAAGCATGGACTCCACGGTGACGCTCCGCGTGGGAGGCCAGGTCGCCGGGGTCACGCGCACCGCCGGGATGGGTCAGGCGTGGCTGGTGGGGACACTGCTCGGCCACTCCGGCACAGCCCACCGGGAGCCGGAGACGACCGCGTGCGTCCTCGCCATGCTCGCTAAGTGTGGAGTGAAACCCGCAAGGCCAGGTCGCCTCCTGCTGCGGAAGCGCGTGGGGGTCAGCCGCGAGGCGTGGTTCTTCACCAACCCGACCGACGCCGCGATCACCGAGGCGGTGAACGTAAGAGACGCGGAGGTGGACGACCTGCTGGATTTGCCGTTCCTACGCGACAGTTCAACCGTTCACCTGACTGTGGAGCCGCTGGACGTGCGCGTCCTGATTGTGGAACGGTAGGCGGCGTACACGACAACCCCCTCATTCCGGGAGGTGGCGCGACGGAATGAGGGGGCGCGGGAGGGGTGAATCTGAGACCGGCGTTACTTGAGGTATTTCTGCTTCATACTGGCGCGCATCTTGGGGTCCACGTACAACATATAGACGTAGCGGCCCGGCTTGCCGGTTTTGGCGTCGCGCACGTCCACGGCGCGCATCCATTTGGCGTGGCCGTCGGGGAAGGCGAAGTTACCGCCGGAGTTGTGCCGGTCGGTGTTGTAGTCGTGGGAAGAGATGTCGGCGACGAAGTAGCCGTCGTTGAGGCCCTTGCTGAGGGCGCTGAGGTCGGACTCTTCCATAAGCAGGATGGTTTCGGTCGGCTCCTGGATGTCGGATTCGTTGATGGGGCCGTTCGCCGTGCCGAACTGATCGCTCATGGAGTAGGAGAGGTGCGTGGGGGACTTGGCGTCGTCCTGGCCGAGGAAGGTATCGGAGGGGCAGGCGTAAACGGCGGCGGATTTGACGTAGGGGAAGAGGGCGCCCTTGGTCACGTCAATCTTGTAATGGTCGGTGGACCAGATCCAGCCGATCTTTTCGTTGAAGGCGCCGAGCCCGGGGAACTGGTCGTCGTAGTTGTCGAGGTACATCTTGAAGCCGATGGCGAGTTGCTTGTTGTTGTTGAGGCAGCTGGCCTGACGCGCTTTTTCGCGGGCCTTGGCGAAGACGGGGAACAGGATCGCCGCGAGGATGGCGATGATGGCGATGACGACCAGCAGCTCGATCAGGGTGAAGCCACTGGACCGGGTGCGGCCTTTGGAACAAGGGACGACGCTTTTCCGGGGGGAAAGCCGAAAGCGGGCGCTCATGGGGAAACTCCTCCTGCTGGGGGTGGCGACGCTGCGACGGAGCCTCTCACAAGGTCCGACAGACTTGTGCAAGGTTTCGCCAGGCGTCGCTCCTTCTCCTTTATACCCCCTGGTTGATCTCCCCAGGGGGAGGGTGTGACTCGATCCCTGGCGGCCAGGGGTCAACTTCGCAGCAGTTTTTCGATCTGCTCACCCATCGCGGAGACGTTCACCATCCCCTGCATGCCGTCCACCAGGCGGCCGTTCGTATCCAGCAGGATGCTGGTGGGCAGGGCGTTCACGCCACCAAACGCCCGCGAGGCGGCCCCCTCCTCGTCGAGGTAGACTGGGTAGTTCATCGCGTTCTCCTTCACGAACGGGGCGACGGTCGGCTGGCCGCCTTCATCCACGGAGATGCCGACCACCTCGAAGCCACGGGAGCCGTACTTCTTCTGCAGGCCGATCAGATCGGGGATTTCCGCGCGGCACGGCCCGCACCAGGTCGCCCAGAAATTGACGAGTCGGACCTTCCCCTTGAAGTTGAGGGTGGCGTCGTCGCCGTTGAGGGCCTTCAGGGAGACGGTCGGCGCGATGAGTTGCTCTTTTCCGGACGCTGCGGAGGGACCGGCGGGATTGGAAGACGCGGCCGGCGACGATTTCCCGGCGGCTGCGCCCGGTTGCACGAGGGGTGGCGTGGCGGCGCCGTTTCCGGGTTGCGTAGAGGGGAGGCGGCCCAGCGCCGAAAACGCCACCACGGCCAGCCCCAGCAGGAGGGCGGGGAGTTTCCAGCGCGCGGGGCGGGGGGAAGGGGGAATCTCGTTGCGAGTCGGTTCGTCCAAGGGTGAACTCCATGGCAGGGGAGAGTGAGGTGTTCCGCAGCAAAGCGAAGGGGGGAGAATCAGATGGGGCGCTGCAAAGCGATGGGGCGCCTCCTTCGAGACCGTTCGGGCCGACCTGGGTTCCTGCCGGATGCGCCGTGGGGGCCTTGATGCAGGGGGTTGACACCGGCGAGGCCGGTCGCTACACTACCTGCGGCAGGGTGGAAAGGCCCACCATGCCGTATACCGGATGACGATGGCGTCCTCCTGGCGACTTGGTTGTCGCGTGGGGTGGCGTTTTTTTGTGTCACCGGCATGACCCCTCGTTGGGACGAGGTCCCTGTCTTCCGGTCGCCTCCCTGTCACGCGACCGTTTCAGGGACTCACCAAAGGAGACTCCATGCTCAGGGGAAAGCGTCACATCATTAGTTTAGCCACCTTCTTCGCCCTGGCGGCGGCGGGGGTTCACGCTCAGGGGGCCGCGCCCGCGCCGAAAATAGACACCGGCGACACCGCCTGGCTGCTCGTTTCCACCGCGCTGGTCATGCTCATGACGCCGGGCCTCGCCCTGTTTTACGGCGGCATGGTGCGGCAGAAGAACGCCCTGTCCACCCTGTTGCAGAGTTTCGTCTGCCTGGGGGTCGTCAGCCTGCAATGGATCCTCATCGGGTACTCACTGGCGTTCGGGTCGGGCAACAGTTTCATTGGCGGCTTGCAGCACATGGGTCTGGCGGGGATCAGTTACACCGGAACGTCGGCGTACGCGCCCACGGTGCCCGCGCTGGTGTTCGTGGCGTATCAGATGATGTTCGCGGTCATCACTCCGGCGCTGATTTCCGGGGCCTTCGCCGAGCGCATCAAATTCAGCGCGTTCCTCGTGTTCGTTGTTCTCTGGGCGACCTTCGTGTATGACCCGCTCGCGCACTGGGTCTGGAGCGCGGACGGCTGGCTCAGCCTGCTCAACCCGAAGAGCCTCGGCGCCCTGGACTTCGCGGGGGGGACGGTGGTGCACATCTCCAGCGGCGTGACGGCCCTCCTGTTCGCCATCATGATCGGGCGGCGGCGCGGCTATCCCGACGAGGAGATGCGCCCGCACAACCTGACGATGACGCTCATTGGCACGGGCCTGCTTTGGTTCGGCTGGTTCGGGTTCAACGCGGGCAGCGCCCTGGCGAGCGGAAGCCTGGCGGCGGTGGCGTTCCTCACCACGCACACGGCGGCGGCGGCGGGAGCCCTGGCGTGGATGGCGGCGGAGTGGAAGCATCACGGGCAGCCCACGGCCCTCGGCGCGGCGTCGGGCGCGGTGGCGGGACTGGTCGGCATCACCCCGGCGGCGGGGTTCGTCACTCCGATGGCGGCGATCTTCATCGGCGCGGCGGTGGGGGTCCTCTGCTACGGCGCCGTCGTGTTGAAAGGCCGCTTCATGTATGACGACTCCCTGGATACTTTCGGGGTGCACGGCGTAGGAGGGACGGCGGGCGCGCTGCTCACCGGCGTGTTCGCCACCGTCGTCGTGAACAGCGGCGGCAGAAACGGCCTCCTGAGCGGCAACGCCATGCAGCTCGGCGTGCAGTTTGTGGGAGTGGCGGCGACGATTGTCTACGCCCTGGCGGTGAGCTGGCTGCTGCTGAAGCTGGTGGACGCCACGATGGGCCTGCGCGTGAAGCCCGCCGAGGAGGAAGCGGGCCTCGACCTGACACAGCACGGCGAAACGGCCTACCACATGCTCGTGCCGATGTAGGTTCCCTTCCAACAGAGTTAAACGACGGCGGTTACAGGGACGGCGGGAGGGACTCTCTTCCACGTCCCTGTGGCGCGCGACGGGGAGCGGAGAGGGGTAGAGAGCGTCTCCACCGATTCTCACGGCTCCGAATGAGGGAAGGGGCGTTCGGTATGGCCCTGTGACACCATTGACACAGGAGAGGCGCAGGAAGTCGCGATAGAGCGCTTCAACGGCTCCTGTGTGTATGGAATAATCCCACAGAGATAGAAGGCGCGGTCTGCCGGAGGAAGTCGCCATCCCTTCGTAGTCCTCCCTGGGAAGTCACGGAACTTTCTGGCGCCTTCCGGTGTCTTAAGTGTGGGCGCCGACGGCGGGCTTCGCGGAGCGCTCTTCTCATAAACTTATTGTTTGGTTCATTCTCTCCAGCTCCACGGTTCGGCATCCGAGGATAAATCCACGGAGACTGTCTCACGCGCCGTTTCTCGTCCCAGGGAAGGGACGCTGTTGTACTTTGGCCCAAAGGCCGGTCATGAAGACCGATCTTCGCGCCAGGCTCTGTTAATCTTTTTTCGGGCGGTTGAACGCCGGAACAGGATCAGCGACCATCCATGAGTATTGAGCTGATACACCAAATCCCGACCCTTCGGGAGCGGGTCGCCCTGCTGCGCCTTCGGGGGGTTCTCAGCCTTCGGGACGCGGCGGAGTTGAAGTCCTCCATTAAGCGGCTTCTCAAGGCCGGGGTGTCGCATCTCCTTCTGGATTTTGACGGCGTGACAGACATGGATGAAGCGGGTTGGGCGGTGCTGGTCTCCACGGTTCGGAAGCTGCGCCGCTCAAACGGGTGGATCGCCATTCGCAACTGCTCCGACGCGCTGTATGACCATCTCACGTTGCGAAAGTGGGACCGCGATTTCCTCTTCCCGATGCGCTGCGCCGAACACCTCGCCGCGCTGCCGACGGACGTGCGCGCCTGGATCACTGGCAAACCGCTCCTGGCGGGCGCCGTCTGAGCGTTGCTTGTGGGTTTGAATCGCTGACTTTTTGGCGGGAACATCATCCCAACGCACGCTCACAGGTTCACCGGAGGCGCTTCGTCACGCGGAAGGAAATGGCGGTTAGTCGGTCGAACCATGAGGAGTAACTGTTCTCGCGCCCCGTCTTCCCACAGCCCTGTCACAGGAGTTCGCATGAAATCCAAGGTCATCGCGCGTCGTCGTGGTTTCACCCTGATCGAGCTGCTCGTCGTCATCGCCATTATCGCCATCCTGGCGGCGATCCTGTTCCCCGTCTTCGCCAAGGCGCGGGAGAAGGCGCGGCAGTCGTCGTGCGCGAACAACCTCAAGCAGATCGGCATCGCCATGAATATGTATTACGACGACTACGACAGCGTGTTCCAGCCCCAGCGCGGCTACGAAATCATGGGCGGCAACCTGGGCTGGACCGACCGCATCCGCAATTACAACAAGACGTTCGCGCTGTTCCACTGCCCCTCCAGTTCCACCAACTACAGCTACGCTATCTCCGGGGGCGCGGAGAGCTGGGGCGTGGCGAACGGCGCCACCGCCGATCCGGGCTGGGGACAGGGCAGCCTCTCCGATGTAAAATCGCCGTCCCAGATGATCCAGTTCGCGGAGTGCCCAGGCACCGGAACCTTCCAGCCGGACCCGAACAAGAAGAGTCAGGATGTGGGCGACGCCGACGAGGACACGGACATTCAGGCGGATGGCGACGTGTATGGCGGCTCCAAAACGCGCACCAGCGTCCCTGCGGAGGACAAGGCGAACCAGAATTTGCACTGGTATATGTATTTTCCCGGTCGGCATTCCGGTGGGATTAATATCTGCTACATGGATTCGCACGTGAAGTTCGCGCAGGACTGGCAGTGGGGCCAGATGACTCTGCGGCGCACCGGCCCGTTCCCGCAGAGCGACAAGCGAAACAACCAGGCGTTGTAACGGACGAAAAAAAACCGGGCGAGGCGGGCGGGAGTTCGTGTTGAGTATCAAAGGAGCGCTTCAGAGGAATGGAGGCGCTCCTCTTTTCATACGTACATTCGCGGAATGAGTCGTTGCGGGAAGCGACGGGCCTGCTCTCCCTCATGATAAGGGCGTTCACAAGGCTCCGGGTTACTCTCCTGATACGGCGGATATGGGCCAATATCTTCTGTCCTTCCCGTCGGAGAACCCACGTATGCGCGTCCACCCGCGAGATTGTTTTGGAGGGTCACAGAATCTATTACCGGGGAGCCGCGCTGTTGTTATCGCCGCTGTCGGATTGGGATGAAGTGCGGCCCGATCATCAACATCCCGAAGGGCGGCGGGGGGGTCTGTTGCTTTTGGTCGCGGCGTCGAAAGGAGCGCGGCCCGAACGATTCGGCGTCTATCTGGCGGACGGAAGCGATTCCTCCACAGCCTTGTTCCTCACGGCGTTCCCGATGGAGGAAACGTACTTCCGGCAGGCGCGCCGAGGTGGGCGGCTTCTCTATGCGCCTGAGAGTAGGTATGGGAAGGAGTGAGAGAGGGGGTGTTAAGGGGCGCGGGCGGGTCTCAATCGGCGCAGCATCCGGTGGGTCATGGCGACCTGGATTATCGTCTCCCCGCTCGTCGTGGTCGCTTCGTAGTCCTTGCTCAACCGACGGTATTTCCCCAGCCACGCCAGCGTCCGCTCCACCACCCACCGACGAGGCAGCGCC
>JBBRGS010000182.1:0-7825 GCA_038240635.1 Armatimonadota bacterium | reverse complement strand
ACTTCCCCGGTTATCCCCATAACGCCTGTGGAGAACCGCGCCGAGAGTTTCCCCCCAGAGTTATCCATGTTATCCACAGGAGTTATCCACAGCTTTTCACGGGAGTTATCCACAGACCTGTGAATTCTGCGGCGGAAGGCTTCGGCGACCGATGATGTATGGGTGAAGGAGTGGGGTTCAGTGTATTGCACGGGATCAAACACTTGTGGCAAACCTTCCACCGGCCTTCGGCCCACCTCACCCCGGCCTTCGGCCACCCCTCTCCCACAGGAGAGGGGCCTGTGGACGGCACGGTCTCATGCCTCATCACTCCTCCCCTGACCTGGCGCTGAGCAACCCCTAACCCGCGCAGGCGGGTTTCGTGTAGTTGTTGCTGCGAATTCATTCGCCCGTTTACGACGCGCTATAATTGTTCGAGCCGCTCCGCTCCCCTCATCCCCTCATCCCCTCTTTCGCTCTTCGCCCACAGGAGACTCCCATGCCCGTCCGCCGCGCCCTCCTCAGTTGCTCCGACCGCACCGGCCTCCTCGATTTCGCGCGGGGACTTGTGGAGAGGGGCGTCGAGTTGATCGCGTCGGGGGGCACGGGACAGATGCTTGCGGAGGCGGGCCTGCCCGTCACGCCGGTGGAAGCCGTCACCGGGTCGCCGGAGATGATGGAGGGCCGCGTGAAGACCCTCCACCCGAAGATTCACGGCGGGCTTCTCGCCGACCGGAGCAAGCCGGAACACCTCCGCCAGGCCGAGGAACACGGCATCGGCCTCATTGATCTCGTCGCCGTCAATTTGTACCCCTTCCGCGAGACGGTCGCCGATCCCAACGTGACCCTCGACGAGGCGATTGAGAAGATTGACATCGGCGGCCCCTCGATGATCCGCTCCGCCGCCAAGAACTGGAAGTCCGTCGCCGTGCTGGTGGACCCCGGCGATTACGCGCCGACGCTTCAGAGCCTTCAGGCGGACGGCGACCTGTCCGATGACCTGCGGCTGCGACTCGCCACGAAGGCGTTCGCGCACACCGCCGCCTACGACGCCGCCATTCACGCCTGGTTTGAGGGGCGCGGCGCGGGCGGCTTCCCCGAAACCGTGGTCCTCGGCTATGAGCGGGCGCAGACCCTCCGCTACGGCGAGAACCCGCACCAGCCGGGCGCCTTCTACCGCGAGACTCCGGCGCCCAGGGGGAGCATCGGGAACGCCCGGCAGCATTCCGGCAGGGAGTTGTCGTTCATCAATCTGCTGGACGCCGACGCCGCGCTGAACCTCGTGCGCGAGTTCGCTGATCCCGCCGCCGCCGTCATCAAGCATATGAACCCCTGTGGGTGCGCCGCCGCCCCTCGGCTGGACGACGCCTTCGCCGCCGCGCGGGACGCCGATCCGATGTCGCGCTTCGGGGGGATCATCGCGCTCAATCGCCCGCTCGATCTCGCCACCGCCGAACAGGTGACGGTGAAGAACAGCTACTACGAGGTCCTCATCGCCCCCGGTTTCGAGCCGGACGCCCTGGAGCATATCCTCAGGCGCAAAGGCTGGGGCGAGAAAATCCGCCTGCTGGAGGTCGAACCCTTCGACTTCGGCGCGGCGGGCGCCTCCCGAACGGATCGCGCGCCGACGTGGGACCTGAAGCGCGTGACCGGCGGCCTCCTCATTCAGGAGCGCGATCAACTCACCGCCGCTGATGACGACTGGACCGTGGTGAGTGACCGCGCGCCGTCCGAGGATGAGGCCGCCGCCCTCCGGTTCGCGTGGCGAGTCTGCGCCCACGTGAAATCGAACGCCATCGTCCTCGCGCGGTGCGGCCTGAACCCCGACGAGCCGGACGGCGCCGCCAAAGCGGGGGTTCGCATGGTGGGCATGGGGGCCGGTCAGCCGAACCGCGTGCTGCCCGTGCGGCTGGCGATTGAGCAGGCGAACGATCTGGCGAAAGGGGCCGTGCTGGCCTCCGACGCCTTCTTCCCGAAGCCCGACGGCCCGGAGACGGCGGCGCTGGCCGGCATCACTGCGATCATTCAGCCGGGCGGCTCGGTGGAGGACGATAAGGCCGTGGAGGTGTGTAATCAGTACGGCATGGCGATGGTCTTCACGGGGCGGCGGCACTTCCGGCACTGAAGAAGGCGTATGTTCCCCGTGGTATAATCCGGTACCATGAGCCGCCTCCTTTCCCGGTTGTGGATCGTCCTTCTCGCTCGCCTGCGCCGCCTCTGGATGGAGGAGGAAGTTTCTCCGTCCCCCGCCTCGACGCCCCCGCCGGAACACGAGGCGCTGCGCCGCAACGCCGCCGGTCTCGCCGCGCTGGCCGCCCAAACGCGCCTGGAGCTGGCCGAATTGGTGGCGCGGCACGACACCCTCACCGCCGAAGTGGAGCGCCTCCTCGCCGAAGGCCACGACACCGCCGCGCGCGACCGCATCGTGGAGATGGAGCGCCACTCGCAACGGCTGAGCCAGGCGCTGGCCGTTTATCCCGCTCAGGCGCGCGCCGCCGAAGCCGCCATCTTCCTGTTTCATCGTCGTGAAGCGGAGTGGCGCGCGATGCGAGACGAAGAGAAGCGCGCCCGTCGGCTGGAACGTGGCGCCACCCTCGCCGGAGAGGTGTCCCACAGCGTGGATGCGCTTCCCCGCTCCGGCGGTCCAGGACTTTGCGCGGCCAAAGCGGGCGTTGCGGCCTCCCCGCCTTCGCCTCTCACAACCGAGAGTTTGGCCGCCGATACTCCCGTGAAGGCCGATCACATGCAGGCCGATCCGGTGGAGGCGGCTCGGAGTCTCCTGGCGACGCCGCAGCCCTCCGTGACCCCTGAAAGGACCGCGCCATGACCCCTGGAGAGTGGGGGCAATGGTACTACCTGATCTACCTGTTGCCGCTGGGGCTTTCGGCTCTGCTGGTCCTTGTCTCCGCGTTGGGCGGCGGCCATCGGGGCGGACGCGTGGGGCACGGCATGGGCGCGACGCATGGAGGAGGCCACGGCCTGGGAACGGCTCATGGCGGGCATGGCGGCGAAGCGCTTCACCCTCCGGCGCCGGGGGGTCGCCTTGGCCACGTTCCGGGTATCGGCCACCTGAAGGGCGTCGGACACGGGCGCGCGGTCGCTTCCGGCGCTCACCGTACCCCGCCGCATGACGCCGCTTCCGCCGCCAAAGAGAGCCAGCAGGACCCCCTTTCCCCCGCCCCCCCGGAGGTCAATCCGCTGCTCGCGCTCCTCGGCGTGGGGCGCGTTCCGGCTCTGTTTCTGCTTCAGGGGTTCGGGCTGTTCTGGGGCGTCATCGGCTTCTACGCCTCTCGGATGCTGGAGAGCCAGGGCGCGACTCCCGCCGCGTTCATTGGTCCCGCGCTGGGGATGGCGGCGGCGGGCGGGTTACTCGGCGCGAAGGCGATTGGCGGCCTGGGATCGCGCCTCATGCCGACCGAGGAGTCGTTCGCGCTGGACTCGGAAGGGCTGATCGGCGGCCTGGGGACGGTGGTCTTCCCCGTCACGGCGACGACGGGCCGCATCCACGTGTTCGACGCATCCGGCAGCCTGCACGACGAGAGCGCCCGCCTCCTCCCGGACCCGGACGACGGCGTGACCCGGCTGGAGCGCGGAGAAACCGTCCTCCTCGTGGATTACGATGAGGCGGCGGGCTGCTACCGGGTGCAGAGGTCACCGGTGTGATGGACGCTCATCCCGCCTTTCAAAAGAGAGGTCCATGACCTTCAGTCATCGCATCATTTCTCTTCCGGGGGAGCATGGATCGCGGCTCAGGCCGGTCAATGTGGCGTCCGTGCCGCAGCGCAGTCCATTCCGGTATCCGGGAGGCAAGACGTGGCTCATCCCATGGGTCCGGCGCTGGCTGAAGAGCCGTGAGAAGCCGGAAGCGCTGGTGGAGCCGTTCCTCGGCGGGGGCGTTGTCAGCCTCACCGCCGCGTTTGAGAACCTGGCTAATCAGGTGATGATGGTAGAACTGGATGAGCAGGTCGCCGCCGTATGGAGAGTTCTGCTGAGTGAGGAGGGAACGCGCCTTGCGGAGCGGATCAGGGGCTTCTCCATGACGCCGGAAGCGATCACGGCGGCGCTGGAGTCTCCGGCGGAAGAGGTCGGAGAGCAGGCGTTTCAGGTTCTCCTGAAGAACCGGATACACCATGGCGGAATTCTGGCGGCGGGAAGCGGGAGGATCAAATCCGGCGAGAACGGGAAAGGCATCCGAAGCCGATGGTACCCGGAAACCCTCCAAAAGCGGATTTTGGACATCCAGACCATCCGATCCAAACTCCAATTCACGCACGGCGATGGC
This sequence comes from Armatimonadota bacterium, assembly GCA_038240635.1. Lineage (GTDB taxonomy): Bacteria > Armatimonadota > DTGP01 > DTGP01 > JAHWJO01 > JBBRGS01. Next base: position 3,564 of record JBBRGS010000182.1, on the reverse strand, counting down.
CTCGAAGCGCTCAGAAATTATTCCTCTCAGCCTCGTTTTCCTTTCTTCATTGATCCGCCTTATACCGCCGCCGGCAAGAAGGCCGGTAAACGCCTCTACACACACAGCGCTCTGGACCATGAAGAGTTGTTTCGGATCGCCCAGTCGCTTGAGGGGGATTTCCTGATGACTTACGACAACGCTGAAGGCGCGCGGCGGCTGGCTGAGCGGTTTGGCCTGGACACCGAAGCCATCCCCATGAAGAATACTCATCACGCCGAGATGACCGAGCTGCTGATTGGCCGCGATTTGAACTGGGCGCGCCGCCCGGTCACGATGCCGGTGTCGGGCTAACCTTTTCTCTGTGCGACGCTGTGTCGCGCTAACGCCTCTCCGCCTCCGGTACACTTAATACCCGCCGCAACCCTCACGCCTATGCTGATCCTCGCCCTGCGCTCCCTCTCCGAAGACGACCGCCGCCGCATCCTCGACGCCGCCTCGCCCGGAACCCGCCTCCTCGTGGAGACGGAGAAAGACTCCATCCTCCACGCCGCCCCCGACGCCGAAATCATCTTCGCCGGGCACGGCCGCTTTGACGACGACGTACTGAAGGCCGCCTCACGCCTTCAATGGCTCCAGACGAGCAGCGCGGGGGTGGAAGGCTTCCTCACGCCCGCCATGACGGCTTCCAGCGTGACGCTCACCTCGGCGGCGGGGGTGTTCAACGCGCCCATCGCCGAACACCTCCTGGCGATGATGTTCGCCTTCGCCCGCCAACTCCACCGATACCGCGACCGCCAGCGCGTGACCGAGTGGGGCCACGTGGACGGCATGGGCGAGCTGGGCGGGAAGACGCTCGGCGTTGTCGGCCTCGGCGAGATCGGCGGCGAGCTGGCGCGGCGCGCGGCCTGCCTGGGGATGCGCGTGATCGCCGTGAAGCGCCACGTCCCCGCGTCCCCTCCCGATGGCGTGGAGTGGGTGCGCGATCTCGGCGGCCTGCTCGATCTCGCCCGCGAAGCCGATCATATGGCGATCACCCTGCCCAACACCTCCGCCACTCGCGGGGTCGTCAGCGCGGAAGTTCTCGCCGCGATGAAGCCGACCGCCTGCCTCTACAACATCGGGCGGGGCGTCACGGTGGACCAGGACGCGCTGGTAGAAGCGTTGCGGGAGGGGCGCATCGCGGGCGCGGGCCTCGATGTCACCACGCCCGAACCGCTGCCGCCGGATCATCCTCTCTGGCGCCTCGACAACGTCATCCTCACGACGCACGTCGCCGGGTCCTCGTCGCAAACCGGCGCGCGCGGGGTGGACTTCTTCATCGAGAACCTGAAGCGGTACCTCGCCGGGGAGCCGCTGCGGAGCGTGGTGGACAAGGAAGCCGGATACTGAGGCGCTGACGCCCGTTCAGCCGGGTGAGGGGGCTTTGGCGCGCCCGTTACTCTCGGGGTACCGGTTGAAGTCCGCCACGTAAGCCCACCAGTTGTTCAGGATGCCGTCCGAGCGTCCGGCGGCGCGGGGGAGATGCGAGAGCCACCAAACGTGGCGCTGGCGGATGTCGCCATTGCCCCAGTCGTCAGCGGCGACCACGCGGGTGGCGCCGGTAAGGTTCGGGTAGTTCAGCCAGTCGTCGCAGGCGCTCGTCACGGGGGTTTTGGCGCCCCACTCATAATCCTTCTGGCTGTTGGGGGAGAAGTGGACGTTGCCGCAGCCGGAGACCTGTCCCGCCAGCTCCGGGCGCTCCCGAATCTGCTTGTCGTACAGGGTGAAGCGGTTCCAGGCGTGGGTCGCTTTCGGCTCCCAACTGCCGAAGACGTGGGTGAGGATCGACTCGGTGCGGTGGCCCCAGTCTTCCAGCATCTCGCCGACGCCGCGCTCGTAGTTGAAGCCCATGATGATGAACGCCTTCTTCGCGGGCACGTCGGGCACGGGGTCGGAGTTGCAGAAGTAGGCGCCGGCCCCCGCCATGGTCGACTCCCAGAAGCCGGCGTACGGCATGGAGAAGACCCAAACCTCATCAATTTCGCCGGAGTTGACGCGGCGGGCGAGATCGAATTGGCGGATGAAGGCGGAGTAATCGAAGGCGTCGGGCTGATGCCACACGGTCTTCTTGCGGAAGGCGGCGAGATAGGTCTCGTCGGTGTAGCGGAAGCCGTCCTTCTTGAGCGGCCATTCGTCGGCGTCCACCCACTCCGCGATCCGGTAGCGGGCATAGCCGGCGCTGGCCCGGTTCAGGTCGGCGATGTAGCCATCAGCGAGGACGTGAGGGTCGTTCCAGCCGCCGACTTCGTGCAACCGGCGACCGCCTTCACTCTCCACCACGGGATCGAAGTTGATGACCAGCACGCGCGGCGCGACGAAGGGCGGCGGCTGAGGCGCGCGACGGGGAGCGGCGCCCGCGCGGGTCATGAGAGCCATTCCGCCGAGGACGCCGAGGGCCAGCCCGGCCCCGATCCACTTTCCCCTGCTTCCCTCGCGCGGTTTCATCGGCGGGGTCCGCCCGCTTCACTCATCGGTCTCATCCTCTTCATCCAGCGTGTCATCCTCAAAAAAGATGCCGAACCCGATGACGCCTTCAACGTCTCCGTTCGGCGTCTCCAGAGTGAACCGACCCCATGCCCGTCGGGCGGTTCTCCCGCGCGGCAACCCTGCGACATAATTGATGACGATATACAAGGCGAGGGTCAGCTCCCGGATCTGCTCCATCGTGGGGACGCGGGGCGGGCCGGTGGCGTCGGTGCGGGTGGCGACGGGGTACGCCTTGTAAGAGACGACGTTCCAGCCGTTCTCCGCGATCTCCAGGCGGGCCTCTTCGGCCAAATCTTTTTTGTCGGTAAAGAAGAAGCCGGTACAGGAGAGTTCGAGCGGGTTGATCTCCTCGTCGGTGTACAGGTCTTCCAGGTCCTCCCAGTCGTCATAGAGGACGAGGCCGCGCACGATGCCGCCGTGCCCCATGAGGACGACGTAGCGCGGCTCGTCCCACCCATCCACCTGGAGGGTGAGCGGTTCGGCGTCGGTGAGGCGTTTCCACGGGGCGGCGCGATAATAGGCGGCGGCGGCGTTGAAGAAGTCGGCGATGACTGCGGGGTCGCTCTGCTCCGAGGCGAGGTACAGTTCCGGGTGCGGCGTCATGAACTCCTCGAAGGAGTGGATGGCGAAGCTGAGTTCCGGCAGGTCGGGGAGGCGCTCCAGTTTCATGCCCATCTGGGCGGTCAGTTCGCTCAGCGGGGGGACGAGGGAGTCGGTGTCGGTCTGGATGTGGGCGGGTCGGCGGGGGGCGCCGGTGGCCGGTTCGCTCAACGTGGTGTAGAGCAGGTCGAGCACGAGGTCGGGGTCGGCGTCGGGTTCGAGGAGTCGGTGTCCCAGGACGGCGCCGGTGCCGCCCTCAACGACGAGAAGGAGGCGAGGATGCCACGGCCCGTGTTCGCCCTCCTCGATGAGGATGGAGAGTTCGCGGAGGCTGATTTGCCACCGGTCGGCGGGGGGGGCGGCCACGGGCAGGTCTTCGATCCAGTTATGAGATGACACAGCGCACTCCTCACGGTTGCGAGAGGTCATGGCGCTCCCTCTCCCGGCGCGGCGGGG
>JBBRGS010000181.1:0-7826 GCA_038240635.1 Armatimonadota bacterium | reverse complement strand
TCGGGCGACCCGGAGGCGTAGGGTGAGACCGTGCGGTGGAGGAGACCGACGATCCCTGAAAGCGTACCGGGCGGGATCGTCTCAGGGCAAGCAGCCGACCGATGGAGGCGCCGGACGAGTGGGCGATGAAAAGCCCCCTTCGGGATGAGCGCGGCGAAGGGGGCGGGAACCATCACTGGAGCGCGAGCGACCGGCGTCGGAGGTCAGGCGTCCAGGCCCTTCAGCGGCCCCGTGCTGTCTCCCATGGAGGGGACGGTTGCGCCCATGCGGTCCAGCATGGTGAGGAACAGGTTGCACAGCGGCGTATCTTTGGAGTACTGGATATGCCTGCCGGTTTTGAACGCGCCGTTGGCCCGGCCCGCCAGCAGCACGGGCAGGTCGTCGTGACTGTGGCGATTGCCGTCGCCCAGTTCGCTGCCGTAGAGGACCATCGAGTGATCGAGCAGCGTGCCGTCGCCCTCCTTTGTCGCCTTCATCTGTTCGAGGAGGTAGGCGAGGAGCGTCACGTTGTACCGGTCAATCTTCCGGATTTTGGCGATCTTCTCGCCGTCGCCGGAGTGATGCGACAGTTCGTGATGGCCTTCGGGGACGCCGATGGCGCGGTAACTCCGGTTGTCCCCCGCCAGGCCGAGCATGAAGGTGGAGATGCGCGTCGAGTCGCTCTGGAAGGCGAGGACGAGCAGGTCGCACATGGCGCGGACGTGTTCGGCGTAATCTTCGGGGATGCCTTCGGGCTTTTGGCTCAGGAGCGGCCTGCCGTTCGGCCCGGCCAGGGGCATGGCGGTGGCGCGCTTCTCCACGTCGCGCACGGAGTAGAGGTACTCATCCAGTTTCTCGCGGTCATGTTTACCGAGCTGGCCGCGCAGCTGATTGGCGTCCTCCAGCGCGTAATCGAGGATGCTTTTGCGGTTGTGATTGCGCTCCCCCTGGGAGCGGGCCATCTCGGCGGGGTCGCCGTTGCCGAAGAGGCGCTCGAACACGAGTCGGGGGTTCACTTCCTTGCTCATGGGCGTGGTGGGCGTGCGCCACGAGATATTGGAACTATACGCGCAGGAGTAGCCGGAGTCGCAGCTGCCCGCGTCCTTGCCGGATTGCGTGCCGAGTTCCAGCGACGCCAGGCGGGTGCGGTCGCCGACGTGCTTCGCCGCGATCTGGTCCACCGAGACGCCGAGATGGATGTCAGCGCCCTGGGAGAGGGTGGGCCGCACGCCGGTGAGAAAGCAGGAGGTGCCGCGCGCGTGGTCGCCCGCCACATTGAACTGGCCTTGATTTTGCGCGAGGCGGCTCAGCACGAGGAGGTCATCCTTCACGCTCTTCAGCGGCTCCAGGCTGGGCGGCAGGGTGATGTTCGGCCCCTGGGTGGCGGGAGTCCAGGTGTCCCCGATGACGCCGTTGGGCACGAAGAGGAACGCCATGCGGGTGGGATACGCCGACGCGCCCCGACTGGCGGCCTGCGCCACGGAGGGGGCCATCGCGTCGAGGAGCGGCAGGGCGATGGCCGCGCCGACGCCTTTCAGGAGGGTTCGGCGGGATAAGGCTTCAGTGCGGGTCATAACATCCTCAGGTTGCTTTGCGGAGCGGGGGATGGGAAGGCGTCAGGGTCGGGCGTTTCCCCGGAGTGGAAGGGGGCGAGGGGCGTTTTCCAGGAGTGAGAGTCGGCTGAGTGCGGGGCGGGATCGGCTTCGCTGTAGCAGACTTCGCTGTTGCAGTCTTTGCAGCAGAGAGGGGCTTCGGCGCCGGGTCCGCTGCGCGTTGAAGGAAGGGGGGACTCTCCACAACGCCGAGGACGAGGCTGGAGAAGCGATACTGATCTTTGGCGAGGCGGACGGCGATGGCATCCACGGCGCACCGATCCGCGCGTTCGAGGCCCCGGCCCAGCGCGAAGGTGAGCATTTTGCGGGTGAGGGTGCGGGCAAACTCCGGCTTGCGGCTCATCAGGAGGGCGCGGAGGCCCGGCGCGCCCTCGAACGTTTTGCCGTCGGGCAGCTGGCCCTTCGTGTTGATGGGGGCGTCGCCGTCCTTTTCCCGCACGCGGCCCACGGCGTCGAAGCGATCCAGCGAGAAGCCGATGGGGTCCATCACCAGGTGGCACGAGGCGCATTTGGGGTCGGCGCGGTGCTGTTCCATCTGTTCGCGGAGGGTGCGCCCTTTCGCGGCCTTTCCTACGACGAGGGGAGGGGTTCCCGGCGGGGGCGGGGGCGGCGCGGCGTCCAGAAACTCCTCCAGCACGAACTTGCCGCGCTTCACCGGCGAGTTGCGCGTTGGGTTGGAAGTGAGGGTCAGGATGCTCCCCTGGGTGAGGACGCCCGCCCGGTCGCCCGGAGGCAGCGCGACCTTGCGGAACTGCGGGCCGGAGACGTTAGGTATACCGTACAGTTTTGCGAGACGTTCGTTCAAATAGGTGTAGCGGCCATCCAGGAAATCGAGGACACTGCGGTCTTCCCGGACCACCGCGTTGAAGAAGAGGGCGGTCTCCCGGATCATATCGTTCCGAACGTCGTCATCGAAGCCGGGGAACACGTCGGGGTCCGGCTGAGCGGTCTTCAGGCGGCGGGTCTCCAGCCACTGCGCCGCGAAGGTGTCGGCGAGGGCCTCGGCTTTGGGGTCGCGGAGCATCCGCTTCACCTGCGTCCGCAGGGTTTCCGGCTGATGCAGCGTATTCTTCGCCGCCAGTGTGAGCAGCGCGTCGTCCGGCAGGCTGCTCCAGAGGAAGTAGGAGAGGCGGGAGGCGAGCGCGTAGTCGCCGATGGGGCCGCCTTTGGGGCCGTTGGAGCCGGACTCGACGCGAAAGAGAAAATGCGGCGACACGAGGACGGCCTGGAGCGCGAGTTTCAGCCCGTCGTCCACCGGATGACCGGCCTTGCGCGCTTGAGTGATGAAGGCGAACAGGCGAGTGAGTTCGGCGGCGGTGGCGGGGCGGCGGAAGGCCCGGCGGGTGAACCCGGCGAGGATCGCTTTGGCCCAGGCGTCCTGCGCGGCGGGGGCGGCGGGTGGGTTCGGGGCGATGCGGGGATAACCCTCTTTCACGATGGCGTCGGCGGCGTCGAGATACTTTTCCAGCAACAGGGGAGGCAGCGACAGCACGTCGCCGATGTTGTCGAAGCCGTATCCCACGTCGTCGGAGGGGAAGTCGGCGGCGGCTTTGAAGTCGACGCCCGCCAGGTCGCGGATGGTGAAGCGGTACTCCATCCGGTTGAGGCGGCGCATCGTCACGCGGCCCGGCTGAATGTTGTCATCGCAGGCCGGACCCTCCAGCTGTGCGCGGAGCCACGCCGCGGCTTTCCGGTACTGTGCGTCGGCGGGGCGGGGGAGGCCGGGAGGAGGCATCGTGCGGTCAGAGAGTTTGGCGAGGACGTGTTCGGCGTCTTTGGGGGTGGCGAGGATCGCCGCCGTGTTGACCCATGCCTCCAGCGACAGGCGCGCCGCCGGACTTTTCCCGGAATGGCATGAGATGCAAAACGATTGCAGGAGGGGCTGAAGGTCCTTTTGAAAGGCGCCGATGGTTAGGGAGGAAGCCTCGGTCGAGGGGTTCGACGGTCGGGCGTTCATCATCGGACGACGCGGGGCCGCGCTGGCTCCGAGTGCCGCCGCCGTTGACAGGGTCGCCACTGTTCCCATCCATCGCCGTTTCATGGTTGCCTCGCGCTCACGCTTCGGTCGGTCACGCTTCGGTCGGTCACGCTTCGTGTTTCCGTTGAGACACCCGGAGGGCTGAGGGGTTTCATGGGAAGCGAGGAAGGGGGGGCGATGGGCGCTCCCGGCGGTCTGTCCCGGAAAGTCTGTTACGGTGTCGTCATAACGTCCGTTAGGTGGAGGAGTGAAAGGCGGTTCGTGGTAAAACAGTACAACCGTACGCGGGGCATGGGAGCGCATGGAGGCGCCCTGTTTTCCGAGAGGATGGACGGATTCAACAATCCTCTTTCGTCTTCATTCCCCTGTTCAACGGGAGGGTTCCCAACTCCGGAGGTCCACCATCCATGCTAAGAGTCAGCGCTCTCGTTATCCGAAGGAGAGACCCGGCGCAGCCCACAAACCGGTCGCTCAGGCCGCGGCAGGGCGGCTTCACGCTGGTCGAATTGCTTGCCGTCATCGCCATCATCTCCATCATGTCCTCCATGGCGATCCCCAACTTCCTGACCATTCGGCAGGCGGCGAACGAAACAAGCGCCTTGGCGTGGCTGGGGACCATCGGCAAGGCGGAAGAGGTGTATCGCGCCAAAAACCTGGGGGGCGCCTACACCTACGCCACCCTCGCCCAACTGGAAGCCCAAAAAATCGTGCCGTGGACGGCCACAGGGGTTTATCAAAAAGCGGGGTATCAGTTCGCCAACCTTTTGGCGATTCCCACCGCGTCGCAATGGGGCGTCTCCGCACAGCCGTTGGCCCCCTTAAGTGGCAACCGCGCCATGGCCGTTACGAACGACGGCCAGATTCGCACCACCGCTAACGGTGTCGTGGTCGCGCCTACCACGATCGCCGCGGCTCTTGCTCTCCCCGTCGTGAAGTAGGGCGATCCGTACAGGGTTCTTCCCAGGGTCAACCACTGACTCAGGGGACTCAGTCCCCTCAGTCCCTATGGATTGGAGGTTGACCCTGAAGTCGCCCCGCCCGTCTCACGGCGCCAGATCGAACGTGACCTGCACCCCGGCGTTGACCGTGATCTGGCCCAGCGCCAGCGTGGAATCCCCCGAAGGCCCGTCACCGGACGGCCCTGCATTCTGAATGCTGTTCTGCGCCATGCTGTTGGCGCCGCGGCCGTACCACCCCGCGTTGTAAGGGTACCACCAGCCGCCGCCGTATTCGCTCACCGTGCGCGGCAGGCCCACCGTGCTCCCCAGTTCCTTCGCCAGCAGTTCCGCTTTCTCGCGGGCCGCCCTCACAGCCAGCGTCCGCGCCTGGTCCCGATACTTCCTCAGTTCCGTGGTGCGGAATTGAACCCCCTGCACGGTGTTAATCCCCGCCTGCAATTCCGCGCTCAGCAGCGACTCAAACATATCGGGCTTGCGGAGCGTGATGACCATCGTCTTGCGGACGAAGTAGCCGATGAAGTTGCGCCGGGGATACTCACTCTCGTAGCGCGGCTCAATCGTGAAGTAATCGGTCTGAATATCCTTGCCAGGCACGCCCAGGCGCTCCGCCACGGCCAGCGCCTTCCGCGTGATCGCGTCGTTCGCGTCCTTCGCGGCCTGCAACACCGTGTTGACCGTTTCCACTCCGAAGGTGAGGACCACTTCGTCGGGCTTCACGCGCACTTCGGCCTCGCCATTGGTGGAAATGGTGCGGGGCGGTTCCGCCGGCGCCGCCTGCGGATGAGCGGGGCGGGGAGCGAGCGCGAGCGATACGGCCAGGCCACTCCCGACCAGCGACGCGAGCATGCGGCGACACATGTTCATTCTCTTCTCCTGTGTGGAAAGGTGGAGCGGCGGGCGGCGTCAGGAGGCGAAATTCAGGAAGACGCCCGTCGGTGAGTATGAGGTCCTATGGATAGGTCCGTCGAATCGCCAGCAGCGCAAGATCGTCGTCGTTTCGGCGGCCACAAAACGCCAGCGTGCGCCGGAACACCGCGTCCACGATGCCCTGGGCGGACTTCCCCCATTGCCTGTTCAATATCGCCTTTAGCCGTTCCTCCCCGAACAGTTCCCGGTCGCGTTCCCGTTTCGCTTCGGTCACGCCGTCGGTGTAGCAGAACAGGGTTTCATTGCGGCCCAGGATGGTCACGCTGTTTTCGTAATTCATCGTGTCCCACAAGCCCAGCAGCATCCCGGTGGGCGGGAGTTCCTCCATCACACCCTCGGCGCGCAGGAGGAAAGGCGACACATGGCCCGCGTTCGCGTAGCTGAGGCGCCCGGTCGGGATGTCCAGGATGCCGTAGAAGGCGCTGATGAAGATCTCTTCGGGCGTCTCCTGGTAGATGAGGGTGTTGGCATGGCGGAGCACTTCAGCGGGATCATGGCTGCGGTGCGACAGGGCGCGGATGAAGTGCTTCCCCACCGCCGCGTGCATCGCCGCATAGACACTGCGACCGGAGACATCCGACACGAGGATGCCGATCTTCCCCGGTTCCAGCTCAAACACGGTGTAATAATCGCCGCCGACTTCCAGCGCCGGCATATGCTTCTGTCCAATCTCCACGCCGGGAATGGAGGGGGAGATGCTGGGCAGCAGGGCGACCCGCGCGATTTGGGCGATCTCCCGCTCGGAATCGTAATGCCGCGCGTTCTCGATGGCGACCGCGATGGACGCCGCCATCGTGCGTATGAGGCTCAGGTCCCGATTGGTATAAGCCCAGTCGGGATGGTTGTGACTGATGCTCAGGACTCCCAGGAGCTGACGCTTGGACAGGAGCGGCGCCACAATCGCCGAGCGGATTTCCGGGCGAGGCAGCAGCTGCGTGAACCGTGAATCGCCGTTGACGTTGCTCATGTGAAGCGGCTCGCGGCGCAGCGCCACCCATCCCGCCACCCCCGCCCCCAGGGGAACCTCCCGGCGGAACGCTTTGGACGGCAATCCATACGCGGCTTCCACCTTCAGCGTCCCCTTGTCGGGGTGATAGAGCATGATGGAGCCGCAATCGGCGTTCATCAGCGTCACGACTTCGGTGAGGACGGTGTCGAGCATCTCCCGCGTCTCCACGCTCGCCGCCAGGACCTGGCTGATGCGCTGCAGGGCGGAGAGTTCCATCACGCGCCGCTCGGCTTCTTCGTAGAGGCGGGCGTTCTCCACCACGGGGGCGATCTGTCGGCCAATGCTGGCGAGGATGCGACACTCGCGTTCGCCCAGAGCGGCTGCGTCGGCCTGGGGGGTCAGCGCGATGATCCCCACGAGGTGCTGCTGGTTCAGCATGGGGATCGCCACATGGAAGTCGCCGGAGAGGGCGCTCAGCAGCGCGTCCTGCGCGGGAGAGGGAATATTGAAATCCGGGAGGTCCACCGGAACGCCATCACTCAACCGGTTGTACAGCGGATCGGCGCGGGGCAGGGCGATCCGTTTACCGATGAAATCGATGCCTCGCCAGGTGTCGCTGCCGCACGCTTCCGAGGCGGTCAGCGTCCCTCGCGCCGGATTGTAAAGGAAGATGCCGCACCGTTGAACGTCCACCAGGCGCTTCACATGTTCAATCGTCAGTTGCAGCACGACGGAGAGGTGGAGCGAGGTCATCGCCGAGGTCACGTCGTGGAGGATGCGAACTTCCTCCTCCACCAGGCGCTGTTCCTCCCGCAGGACCGCCTTTTCCACCGCCACCGAGGCGTGGGCGGCGAACGCCGACAGGACCGCCTCATCCTCCCTGTCGAAGTGAGGGCCGTTGCGCTTGTTATGCACCGTGAGGGTCCCCAGCACGTGGTCCTCATTCGAGGAGAGGATTGGCACGCTGAGGAAGTTGCGGATTCCCACCGCCCGAAGTTCATCAGGGAAGGCGGAATCTTCGGGGTTAAACGCCGGGACGGTGAGGGCCTTGCGGGTTTGCAGGACAGCGCTCAGCGGCGAGTCGTCCAGGGCGAAGGTCAGGGAGCGGAGGGCCTGAACGGTGGCGTCTCCGGTGACGGCGCGCGCCACGAGGCGGTGTTGCGGGTCCACCAGCCGAATGATGGCGCTGGACGCATCCATGATCTGCGCCGCGAGATCACAGACGGCCTGAAGCGTCTCTTCGAGTTCAGCGCCCGCCTGAAGCGCCACGCCCAGATGGCGCAGGGTGGAGGTGAGATGAGGCGTTTTCCCGCTCAGATGCGACGGCTGGGGAGGGGCGGGCACGGCGCCGCTCGCCAGAGCGGCCTCCGCGCGAAGAGGTTCGGCCTCCGACAGGTCCTCCGACTCCGGCAGGGGAGTCT
>JBBRGS010000180.1:0-7843 GCA_038240635.1 Armatimonadota bacterium | reverse complement strand
GATGTCCAACTCGTTTGGGTTTGGGGGCCACAACGCCACCCTGATCTTCCGCCAATTCGCCAATTAGGGGAGCCAATCCGGCTGAGGGACTCAGAGGGACTCAAGGGAAGATGACAGGGGGGCCCGCCGAGCACCCGAGTGAATACCATTACTGCCAGGACGAGATGTGGCCGATCACCGCGCCGTTCCTCGTCACCGCGCCGAGCGCCCATCCCGGCGATGTCAACGGCGACCAGGTGATCAACGTCGTGGACGCCTTTCTCGCCCTCAAACTGGTGACCGGCGCCCTGAACGGCTCCCCCGGCGTGATCCGCGCCGCCGCCGTCACCGCCCCGTCTGCCGAGACGCTGCAGGGCGCCGAAACCGAGCCCCCGCTCCCGCGCGTCACCGTCCGGGATGCGGTCCACATCCTCCACCAGGCTGTTCATCTGCCGGCCCCGTAATCCCCCGGTGTTCCCTCCGTTTCCGGCGCCTTCCCCGCCCTCCGGCCTTCCCTCGCCGGGGGGCGTTCGCGTTGAACCCGCCCCTCGTGACGACAAGCGGCGCCAAAACGTTCATGATGCATGAGAACCCCCCTCCGCAACGCATGAGGACCTTTCTCCCGCCCCTGCCCTCCCCCCCTCCCAGGGAGCCGAACCCTCTGAAGGAACCGTACCCTCTTATGGACGAGATTCTGCGCCTGCTGGAGCAGGACGCGCGCATTACCGTGGAGCGCATGGCCGCCCTCACCCAATACACCGAGGACGAAATCCGCGAGATGATCGCCGACGCCGAGCGAAGGGGCGTCATTCGGCGCTACAAAACCGTGGTGGACTGGAACCGACTCCAGGACAGCCGCGTCATGGCCTTCATTGATGTGGAAGTCACCCCCGCGCGCGGCGTCGGCTTCGATGACGTGGCCGAACGCCTCCACCGCTTCCCCGAAGTCCGCTCCCTCTACCTCGTCTCCGGCGAGTACGACCTGCGCCTCATCGTGGAGGGCGCCTCCCTCCAGGAAGTCGCCTCCTTCGTCTCCGAAAAACTGGCCACGGTGGACCGCGTGCGCGCCACGGCCACCCACTTCCTCCTGAAGCGCTACAAGGAAGACGGCGTCTCCTTCGCGGAGTTTACCGAAGGCAAGCGACTGGTGGTCTCCCCATGAACGATTCTCCCATATCGTCCTCCGGCAACGGCTCCGGCGCACCGTCTCGCGGTAACGTGCGCCCCGCCGATCACGTCGTCGCCATGCCGCCATCGGGCATCCGCCGCTTCTTCGATGTCGCCTCGCAGATGGAGGGGGTCATCTCCCTCGGCGTCGGCGAACCCGACTTCGCCACCCCGTGGACCATCCGCGAGTCGGCGATCTGGGCCATCGAGCGCGGCATCACGAACTACACCAGCAATCACGGAATGCTCGAACTCCGCAACGCCATCACCCGCCAGATCGCCAAACGGGACGGCGTGAACTACGACCCGAAGACGGAGTGCCTCATCACCGTCGGCGTCAGCGAAGGGCTGGACCTCGCGCTCCGGGCCATCCTGAACCCCGGCGCCGGAGAGGAAGTCCTCATCCCCGAACCGTGCTACGTCTCCTATGCGCCCAACGCCGGGCTGGCGGGCGGCGTCCCCGTGCCCGTCCCCACCCGGCCGAAGAACGGGTTCCACGTGACGGTGGAGGAGCTCCGCGCCCGCGTCACGCCCCGCTCCCGCGCCCTCCTGATCAATTATCCGAACAACCCGACCGGCGCGTCGCTCACCGGGACGGAGCTGCGCGAGATCGCCGCCTTTGCCGAGGAATACGACCTGATCGTCCTCTCCGACGAGATCTATTCCCGGCTCAACTACGAACACGAGCACGTCACCTTCCCGTCGCTGCCGGGGATGTGGGACCGAACGATTCTGCTGAACGGCTTCTCCAAGGCGTACGCCATGACCGGCTGGCGCATCGCCTACGCCTGCGGGCCGGAACCGCTCATCTCCGCGATGGTGAAAATCCACCAGTACACCATGCTGTGCGCGCCGATTCTGAGCCAGTACGCCGCCTACGAGGCCGTCCAGCGCGGCGACCAGGAGGCCGACCGCATGGTGGAGAGCTACAATCAGCGGCGGCGCTTGATCGTGAACGGCTTCAACCGGATCGGACTGCCGTGCCACCTGCCGGAGGGCGCCTTCTACACCTTTCCCTCCATCCGCCACACCGGCCTCACCTCCGAGGAGTTCTGCGAGCGGCTGCTGTTTGAGGAGAAGGTCGCGGTGGCGCCGGGCAACGCTTTCGGGGCGAGCGGAGAAGGCCATATCCGCGCCTCCTACGCGGCATCGCTCGACGCCATCGAGGAGGCGCTGTCGCGGATCGAGCGGTTCCTCGCGCGGCTGAAGGCGCCTTCGGAAACGGTCTCGGTCTCCGCCTGAGCGGCCTTTCAGACGGGGGTCAGCGAAGCCATTAGCCCGGTGGAGGCGGCAATCTCCGTCGGGCCGCTTCGTTTGGCTATAGTAGTCAGGGAAACGCTCTCCACGGAGGGCCAGGCGTTCGTCACGCGAGAGGTGTGGCGCGGGGAGGACTGATGGGGGACGGCACGGCTCCGAAAGACGGCAAAATCGCGGTCGGCAGCGATCACGCCGGGTTCGACTACAAGCAGCGCATCGTCGCCGTTCTCGCCGAGCGGGGCATCGCCCACGAGGATATGGGGACGCACAGCCTGGAGTCCACCGACTACGTGGACTACGCCGTGAAGGTCGCCGAAGCCGTGGCGGAAGGCCGCGCGGATTACGGCGTTCTCATCTGCGGCACCGGGGTCGGCATGTGCATCGCGGCGAACAAGGTGCCCGGCATCCGCGCCGCCCAGTGCGCCGACGCCTACACCGCGCGCGTCACCCGTGAACACAACAACGCGAACATCCTCACGATGGGAGAACGCGCCCTCGGCGTTGACGTAGCGCTGGACCTGCTCAGGGTTTGGCTGGAGACCCCCTTCTCCAATGGGGAACGGCACCAGCGTCGCCTGGATAAAGTGAGCGCCACCGAAGCGCGCTACGGCGAGCGCGCCCGCGCCGAAGCGAGAAGTTGCGGGATCGAACCTCCGGCGGCGCCCCTCGCCGGAGAGGGTGACCAGGCCGCGACCACAGACACTGCCCAGGCGTAAGCGGCTTCAGGCGTAAGCGGCTTCAGGCGTAGGCGGCTTCAGGCGTAGGCGGCTTCAGGCGTAGGCGGCTTCAGGCGTAGGCGATGAACTCGTTGCGGCTGTTCACCAGGGCCAGTTGAGGCGGCGCCGCCTCGTCGGTGAGGACGAACGCCGCGATGATCACGATGTCCCCGCGCTGGCACCGCCGCGCCGCCGACCCGTTGATGCAGATCACCCCCGACTTCGCCGGGCCGGGGATGACGTACGTCTCGAACCGCTCGCCGTTCGTCACGTTCCAGACGTGGACGAGTTCGCCGTGCAGCAGCCCCACCCGCTCCATCAAATCCTCGTCTATGGTGCAGCTGCCCACATAATCGAGGTTGGTCTCGGTGACGGTGGCGCGATGGATTTTACTCTTCAGGAGGGTAACGAGGCGCATAATTGGAAGGGAAGGAGAGGAAGCGGGGCGGGAGAGGGCGGAGGAGACGCGGCGCCGGTGACGGGACCGACACAAAGCGCCGTTACGGCGCCGAGGGGAGATTGATCACGGGATCGCCGACGCGGAGGTGGCCGGTCTTCAGGACGCGGGCGTACACGCGGCTGAAGCCGGGATGTCGCTTCTGGAGGATGCGGGAGATGTCACCGTCGGCGAAGGAGGCGGCGATGTTCGGGCACGGGGTGGTGTAGTCGGTGATTTCGATTTCCACCTCGTCGCCCAGGCGATACCGCCGGCCGGGCGCCACCGTGTTCCAGTCCAGGCCGCTCACGGTGACGTTTTCGCCGGCCGTTCCGGGGCGGATGGGATGGCCTTCACGGTTCAGCGCCTCGATGCGCTCCAGCGAGTAGAGGCAGAGGGCGCGGTCGGGGCCGCCGTGGAACTTCGGGTTGCGGTGGGCGTCGTCCGCCAGGCCGAGCACATGAACATCGCCTTCCGGGATCGGCAGCTTCGGCACGCCGCCCCGCGACGTTTGCAGCCCGACGATGCGACCGCCGGATGATGCGTTTGAGGATGGATGCATGGACCCCCACTTTCCGGGAGCGTCATCGGCAAGGCGAGGAACCGCTTCGCGTCCACTCCCCTCCATACGATGATAAAATTGCGCCGTCAAAGAAACCCCTACTCACTCTGCGCGCCCGGCGCCGAGGCGTTCCTGCGCCGCCCCACCTTTCACGATTCGGAGACCTGATGACCTTGAGACACAACCGGCTTACGGGGCCGCGAACGCTCGCCTGGACCGCCATCCTCCTCGCCCCGCTCACGCTGCTGGTCGGCTGCAACCGTCCGGCCTCCATCTCCACGTCGCCGGGCGGGCCGGGTCGGTCGGCGGTCGTTACCCGTCCCGCCGCTGGGTCAGGCGCCGGACGGTCCTCTGTTGACGCTCCTCCTGGCCCGGCGGGAACGAGGTCAGGCGTGGACGTGGGGGATGCCAGCCCCGCCGCCGACGCGGGCCGCCTCACTTACGTGCAGATGGACATCGGGCAGGGCGACAGCGAACTCGTCATCAGTCCCGACGGCCACGCGATGCTGGTGGACGCGGGCCTGCCTGGCAACGAGGGGAAGATTCTCGGCGTCCTGCGGGCGCACGGCGTGGAGCGCCTCGATTATGCGTTGGAGAGCCATCCCCACGCCGACCACATCGGGAGCATGCGCGCCGTCATTGAACAGGGGCCTCCCGTCGGATTGTTCCTCGCAAGCGGCTATCGGCACACGTCTCAGATGCAGACGGCGCTGCTTCAAACGCTCAAATCGAAAGGCGTGAAGGGGCGATACGTCCGCGCGGGAGACTCCTTCCCTCTCGGTGACGCGGTGACGGTGGAGATACTGGCTCCGACGACCCTGCTGCACAACACCGACAGTGACCCGAACAACAACAGCGTGGTGGCGCGCGTCGGCTACGGCGCCGTTCACCTCCTGCTGGCCGGCGACATGGAGGAGGACGAGCGGCGCGCGCTCCTCGCCGGGCGGGCCGACCTCCAAAGCGACGCGCTGAAGGTGGCGCACCACGGCAGCCACAACGGGACCGACGCGGACTTTCTGGCGCGGGTGCAGCCGAAGGTCGCCCTGATCTCGTGCGCCGTGGGCAACGACTACGGCCACCCGCACGATGTGGCGCTGAAGATGCTGACGCAGGACCGCATCCCCTTCTACCGCACCGACCTCCAGGGCGACATCACCCTTCACTCCGATGGCCGCGCCCTGACGGTGGCGACAGAGAAACAGGCGATCCTGCCCCTGACGCTGACCGGCAATGAGACCGCCGCGCGCTTCGGTGCGTCGTCCTCGGTGGCGCGCTCCGACTCCGGCGACATGACCTCGCCCCGGCTGTCGGAGCGGGGGATTCGCCGCGCCTCCTCCACCGCCGCGCCGACCACCTCGAACGGTTCCGGCGGTCGCGGATCGGCAGCCCACTCGGAAGGCGCGACGGGCGATGCCGAAAGCGGCGCGATTATCGGGAACCGACGGACGAAGGTGTACCACCTGCCGGGCGACGCTTCGGCGCTGCCGTCGGCCCAAAACCGTGTGACTTTCTCCTCGGAGTCCGCCGCCGAGGAAGCCGGGTACCACGCCGCCCGCCGGTGATGCGAAGCGATGTCCAACTTCCTTCCACGCCGGGCGACTGAAGTCGCGGCAACCCCCACGCGAAGTCGGCCTGCGCCGACTCCCTAAAGATCGGGTCGCACTGCCGTCCCGGTCCGTAGGCGGCCCTCGTGATTTTTTAAACCCGGGCCTTGAGCGGCAGAGCCACCCACTCTCGATCATCGGCCTTCACCGACCAGGGGTTCTCCCCGATGCTCCAGTCCGCGAAGGCGGACTTCGTGTCCCTGTTGCCGCGACTTCAGTCGCCCGGCGTGGGGATGAAAAAACACGGGCGGGCGCTCGCGAGGTTTGACGCCGCCTTCGGCTCCGGCTTACAATGAACTCGGCCCGCCTTGGAGGGCCTGTTGTCGCGCCTCCCTGCGGTTGCCTCCTCTCCCCCGCGAGCGCGTCACTCCGGGATCGTCTAACGGCAGGACACCGGCCTTTGGCGCCGTGAATCGGGGTTCGAATCCCTGTCCCGGAATTCCTTTCCGCCTTCTCGTCGCCGCCCGTCTCCCCGATGGCGGCGTCGTCGTTTGCGCCCCTCAGTATGACGGCGCGTCCCGGCTCCCCTGCGAAGATCGCCTTCCTCCCTCCAAACCGCCCTCTCCGCAACCGATGAATGGAACGGGCGACATCAGCGCGCGCCGCCCCTCTCCCCCCTCAGGACTCCCGCATGGCTTTGCCTCACACGTCCGCTGTCATCCTCGCCGCCGGGAAAAGCACCCGGATGCGCTCCAAACTGCCCAAGGGCCTCCACCCCCTCTGTGGCCGCGCCGTCCTGGAACACATCGTTCAGGCCTGCTTCGACGCCGGCATCGAGGACGTGATCGTTGTGGTGGGCTATCAGGCAGATGAGGTGAAGAAGCGCCTCGGCGACCGCGTCCGCTACGTACATCAGGAAGTGCCGAAGGGCACCGGGGACGCCCTAAAATGCGCCCGGCCCGCCGTCGCTGAGGACTGCCGCCTCCTCTTCGTGCTACCCGGCGACGCCCCGCTTGTTACAGGCGCGGACCTATCGGCTATCCTCATCCAGCACGAGAGCGAGGGCCACTCCGCCACCGTCGTGACCGCCGTGCTGGAGGACGCCAAAGAGTACGGCCGCATCATTCGGGAGGAGGGACGCCTCCGCATTGTGGAGACGAAAGGCGACCAAACGCCGCCGGAGATTCGCGCCATCCACGAGTTCAACACCGCCGTCTACCTCTTCGATCCGGCGCTCGTCTTTCCCGCGCTGGAGTGTATCGGCGACAGCAACGCGCAGGGCGAATACTTCCTCACGGATGTGATCGAAACCCTCTCGCGGGAGACGGGACGCTGCGGCGCCTTTGTCGCCCCCGACGCGCGAATCTGGCTCGGCGTGAACACCCGCGAGGAGCTGGCCGAAGCCGGAAGCCATATGCGCCGCCGCATCCTTTCCGAGCATATGAAGAACGGCGTCACCCTCGTGGACCCCGCAGCGACCTACATTGACGCCACTGTGAAGATCGGGCAGGACACGACGATCCACCCCGGCACGCACCTTCAGGGGAACACCGTCATCGGCGAAAACTGCGACGTGGGGCCGTTCGCCTTCCTCACCGACGCGGTCCTCGGCGACGGGGTGTCAGTCATCGCCAGCCAGATCACCGGGAGCCGCCTCGGCGACGGAACCCGCTGCGGCCCATGGTCTCATCTGCGGCCTGGCTGCGCCATCGGCAAAAAGGTGAAATTAGGCAACTTTGTGGAAATCAATCGCTCCACGGTGGAGGATGGCGTCTCAATCGGCCACGTGAGTTATCTCGGCGACGCCACCCTGGGCGAGAAGACGAACATCGGCGCGGGCACGATCACCTGCAACTACGACGGTAAACTCAAGCATCCCACGGTCATCGGCAGAGGGGTCTTCATCGGCTCCCACGCGACGCTGGTGGCCCCTGTCACCGTAGGCGATGGCGCTTACACCGCCGCCGGGTCTGTCATCACCGCCGATGTGCCGTCCGACGCCCTCGCCGTCGGACGCTCCCGTCAGGTGGTGAAGACCGGCTGGGCCGCCCGCCGCCGCCAGGACCTCGCGGCAGGGGTGAACGCTTCGGCGCCTTCGTCTCTCGCCCCGCCCGACACCTCGCCGTCCGAATGAGCGCTTTCCGATACCCGACGCCTCAATTCCCGGAGGACCTCCCCCGAT
>JBBRGS010000179.1:0-7855 GCA_038240635.1 Armatimonadota bacterium | reverse complement strand
ATGCGGCTCGTCCGGGTTTTGGGATCAAACTGAACCCACAGGCACTGGTCCACCACATCGTTCACGCTTTCGATGTGAGTGATGAGAATGATCTGCTCGAACAGGTTTTTGAGATTTTGCAGCAGCGCGACGACATTCTCCCGGCGCGCCACATCCAGCGACCCGAAGATTTCGTCCAGCGCGAGCAGCGAGAGGGGCTGCCCGGAGCGCTCGGCGATCATGCGGGAGATCGCCAGCCGCAGCGACAGGTGGGTGATATCCTCCTCGCCGCCGGAGATGACCGGGCGCCGCTCGCCGTCGTCCAGCAGAAACGGCTCATACTGCTCGGTGATCTCCAGCGCGGAGTAGCGGCTGTCGGTGAGCTGCGCGAGAAAATCGCCCGCCAGCGCCTCCAGTTCGGGGCGAACCCGCGCGTTCAGCTCCGTCCTCAGGGCCGCCATGGCGTCGGTGACAGCGCGGTGTCGGAGGCGATCTGCCTGCAACTCGCGGAGTTCCTTTACCTGGGCCTGGTACTGCTCGTCACGTTCCCGCGCGACTCGTTCGGCGCCCTCTGCTCCGGCCCTGAGGCTCTCGGCTTCGAGTTTGGCGCGTTCGGCCTGCCGTTCCTCGCGCTCCGCCGCGCGGAAGTCGCTCTCGGTTTGGGTGAAGGTTTCCAGGGAAAACTTCAGGCTCTTCATGTCCTTATCGAGATCGCGGAGCTGTTCTTCTCCGCTGGCCCACTCTTTTTCGGCGGCGAGTCGCTGGGCGTTCCAGTGAGGCCGTCGCTGGAGCTCATTCCCAATGGCGACGAGGCGGTCGGCCAGGGGCCTGAGGGATTTGCACTCCTCCCGCAGGGCCTGATACTGGTCAATATCGAAGCCCCCCGGAATCTCCGCGAGTTCCGCTTCCACCTTCGCCACCGCCCGTACCTTCTCGCGGAGTTGTCGGTCGGCGGCTTCGCTGTCGCTCACGCGGCGGATCGCCCCGGACTCCTGTTTGTGCAGCGCCTGAACCGCCTGATCCTTCTGCTTTAACTCCGCCTGAAGCGCGCCGGACGGCCCCGTCCCCAGGGTGAGGAGCTGGGCCTGGATCGGCTGCAAGTCCGCTTCGAGGGCCGCCAATTCCTGACTGAAGTGATCCAGCACCGATTGAATATCGTCGCCGAGGGGACGAGCGCATGTAGGGCATTCACCGGCGGCGCCCAGGGCGTTCACCCGGTCACGGCGTTGAACGAGGGCGCGGCGCTGAGTTTCCAGGGCTTTCTGCTCGGCGAGGAGAGTGGCGCGGCGCTGGTTCCAGTCCGCCTGTACAGCTTCCCAGGCCGTGCGTGCCTCGGCCAGTTCGTTGGTCGCGGCGTCGCGTTGCGCCTGAAGCGAGCGGAGCGCCCAGCGTGCGGCGTCGAGGGCTTCGGCGGGGTCGCGCAGGGCTTCGAGGTCGGCGTGAAGGGCCGCTTGTTCCCCCATGAGTTTCCGGCGGCGCTGCTCCTGCGGGATGAGCGGGGCCATCGCCTGATGCGCCTGATTGGCGCGGTCAAAAGCGTCCGCCGCCGATTGCAGGCCCCGCCCCTCGTCTTCCAGGGCGTCCAGGCGCGCGAGTTCCTCCTTTGCGGCGGCGATGCGACTCTCGGCCCCGCCCCTCTCCTGCAGGATGGAGTGTCGGCGCCGTTCCAGTTGATCGAACTGAACCTTGCGTTCCACATGTTTCTCATATTGGGGGCGCAATTTCTCCAGCGCGGCCAGGGCTTTATCATGGCGCCGAGTGGCGGCCTCCAGAGATTGAGTCGCGGCCTTCAGAGTCGCCGAGGCGTCCTTCATGGCGGCCTGGATCGCCGTCACATCCCCCATTCGCCGTTCCAGCCCCTGAATGTCGCGTTCCAGGGCGAGACGGTCGTCATTGGAGGTTTTTTGTGCGCGGGAGAGGCGGTCGTAGCCGAGCATTTTGCCGATGGTGGAGGCGCGCCCGGCGCCATTCTGGCCCGCGAGAAACGCCAGTTCCTTCTGCCCGGTGAAGTACGACGTGAAGAACGCCCGGTAATCCATGCCCAGCAGGTTCGTGACCGCTTGGGCGACGGGATCCAGGCCGGTATGAACGGGATTGGCGCCGTTGTCCACAAATAGTTCCGCCTGCCGGATGCTGGACCGATGCACGCGGTACCGATGGGAGCCGAGATCGAACTCCAGGGTGGCCGAAACCTGGGCGCGAGCCGGGGCGTTGGCGCGCCGGAGGGTGTCATTCGCGCCGCGCAGGGCCGGGCTGCCGTAGAGCGACCATGCGATGGCTTCCAGAAGAGTCGTCTTGCCCGAACCGTTCACGCCCACAATGGCGGTGAGGCCGGGCTGAAACTCAATGCGAGTGTCTTCGTACTGACGAAAATTCTGGAGTTGGAGGCTAATGAGTTTCATGACGGGGTGCGTGTCGAGATGGGATGAGGAGATCACGCGAGAGGGAGGGAAGGGCGCCGATGGGGTTTTCATCCTACAGCGCCCGCAGGCGTCGCGCAAGAGACGCTACGGGCGATACGGCTGCGCGAGAGCGGCGGGGGCGACTGTCGCGCGGCTTCGTTTCCGGCCCGGCAGGCTCAACGGCCCCAGCGCCAGCACGAGGAGCGTTACCAGGTACGGCAGCGCGAGGAAGAATTGATACGGCCACGCGCTCCCCTGCGATTGCAGAGTGAATTGCAGCGCGTTCGCCGCCCCGAAGAGGGTCGCCGCTCCCCAAACGCCCCAGGGGTTCCACCGCCCGAAGATGACGATGGCCAGCGCGATGAACCCCTTGCCCGCCGACATCCCTTCCGTAAAGGTCTGCGCGTGCCCCAGCGAGAGGAATGCCCCGCCCAGGCCGACCAGCGCCCCCCCGATGATCACCGAGGTAACGCGCACCCGGCGGACCTTCACCCCTGCCGCGTCCGCCGCGCGCGGGTCCTCTCCCACCGCCCGCGCCGACAACCCCGCGCCCGTTCGGCTCAGCCCCCACCAGACGACCGGGACCAGCGCCATGCCGCCATACGTGAGGAGGTTCTGGCCCGACAGCGCGCCGAGAATCGGAACTGACGCCAGCGCGGGCGCCTTCAGCAGGGGCAGCGGCGTGACGACCAGCGCGACTCCGGTGTCGCCGAACAGTCCCCGGTACAGGGCGCCGGTCAACCCGACGGCGAACAGGTTGACGCCGGTCCCCACCACGATCTGATCGGCGTGCAGCGTCACGGTCAGCCCGGCGAAGACCGCCGCCAGGGCCGCCGATGACGCTATGCCGGCGCCCACGCCGAGCCAGGTGACGCCGGTGGCCAGCGCGACCCAGAAGCCGAAGAAGGCGGCGGTAAGCATCAGCCCCTCCACGCCGATATTGATCACGCCCGCCCTCTCGGTGATCAACTCCCCCAAAGCGGCCAGCAGGAGCGGCGCCGATAGCTTCAGGGTGGCGTCCAGAAACTCGTTGATATGAAACCCTCCGGTCGGCGCTCCGCGACCCTACGGCCCCGTCGAGAGGTCGCGGAGGTACAGGTTTTTGAAGTAGAGCGGGCTGTTATGGTGCTGCAACTCGATCTGCCCCGTGGGATAGATCGGTTTATCCCGCTCCCAGTAGTTTTCCATCGTCACGTTGTGTGTCGCCAGCGTCCCGTTCAGGAACACCGTCACCTTGTCCCCCACCATCAGGATGCGGAAGCGGTTCCACTCGCCCACGGGGCGGTCGGCTTTGACGGTGGGCGCGCTGGGGTTCTTCTCGTTATTGAAGAGGCCGCCGGAGCCGATGTCCGCGCGCTCCCAGATTTGGACCTGTGGGCTGCCTCGCAGGTAGATGCCGCTGTCGCCGTCGGGTTGGATTTTCCAGTCCACGAGCATCTCGAAGTCCCGATAATCGCGTGCGGTGCAGAGGCTGTTCCCCTTGCCGTCGTAGGTCAGCGCGCCTGCGACGGGTTTCCAGTGGGAGCGCATCTGGTCGTTGGCCTTCGCCTGCTCGGCTGCGAGGGTGGCGGCATCCATTTTGGCGCGGGTCGGCGGGTCCGCGACGAGGCCTTTCCATCCGGCGAGGTCTTTGCCGTTGAAGAGGGCGGTGAAGCCGTCGGGGGGCGTGTTGTCCCGTTTGGGGCGCGAGAGGTCCTTCACGGCGATGTTTTTGAATTCGACCAGCGAGTTGTGGCCCAGCAGGCCGAGGTGGCCCGTGTCCCGGAGGATGCCGGGATGATCCGCGAGGACGGCGGGGTCGCGCACGGCGTTCAGGCTGCCGTTGACGAGGGTCTTCCCGTTCAGCGTCACCTTGATGTGGCGGCCCTGGGCGGTGATCTCCATATGGTTCCATTGCCCGGCGGGATGATTGGCGCCGCGCTTCGCGGGGAGGACCTTGTACACCGAGCCGGTGTACTGACCGGGTTCGAGGTGAGCGTACTGGGGATCGTCGTCGTCCAGAACCTGGATTTCCATCCCCTGATACGCCGCGTCCCCGGCCAGGGGGGCGCGGATGCCGACGCCGTTGTTGCCGCCTTTCTCGGTGCGATAATCGAGGCGGAGGATGAAGTCGGAGTACTCCTTATCGGTGAGCAAATTGCCGCCGCCGTCCGCCGGGCAGACGAGGAGGCCGTCCTTCACCACATAGCCGGGTCCGGCCTTCGATTCAAGGGTCCAGCCGTTCAGGGTTTTACCATCGAAGAGCGGCGTGAATCCGCCGGAGGAGCGCGCCACCGCTAACGAGGTCACGGAAGCGAGGAGGGCGAGGAGAGGGAGAGCGGCGCGCGCGAATATTCGAGTCATAACGGGTCCCATGGGCGATACAGCGGTGACACGACTTCATTCCGCCGCCGGGGCGTCATTCCTTCCACATCAGGGGGCGTCTGACACCGGGGGAGACGTCTCAAGGTCGCGGGTGGTGACGCACCGGTATCCGTCGCGCTTCAGGTCGTCGAGGAGGAGGGGCAGGGCTTCCACGGTTTCCAGCGCGTCATCGTGGAGGAGGACGATGGCGCCGGGAGCCGCCTGCTTCATCACCGTCTCCACGATCTCATGAGGCGGCGGTTTCTTCCAGTCGCCGGGATTGACGCTCCAAAGGGCGAATGTGTGATGCAGCTGATTCATGATCTGGACGGTTGTAACGTTGTACTCCCCGCCGGGAGGCCGCATGGCGGTGGGCGCGTGGCCGGTGATGTCGCGGAGGGCGTTGTCAGCGTAGACAATTTCGCGTAGGGTTTCGCTGGGTGTGAGGTGATCCAGATTATCGTGGCTGTAAGTGTGACTCTCGACTTCGTGGCCGCCCGCCACCATCCGCCGGATGAGGTCGGGGGCTTCCCTTGCCTTCACGCCCACCACATGGAAAGTGGCGTGGACGCCGTGGCGTCGTAGGATGTCCAGGAGGAGCGCGGTGATCACGGGATGCGGCCCGTCGTCGAAGGTGAGGGCGATAACTTTATCGGCGCGGGGGACATAGTTCGTCACGCGGGCCGCGAGCATCTCTCCGGGGCGCTGCCAGGCGTTGTACCCCGCCACCATGGCGATCAGCAGGCCCAGACCGAGCAGGCGACGCGCTCCCGCTTGCAGGCGGGCAGCCGTTGGTTTCGTGCGAAGGAGGTTCATCCAGCGCCCTCCGCCACGCCGTTGGGCAGCGCCTCGCCGGGGCGGGGAAAGTCGCGTTCGAGGAGATATTCGTCGCCCAGGGAGCGGAGCAACGCATGCGCGGAGAAGAGCAGCTGTCGCGGAGTCGCCTGGATCAGTCGCGCCGCGCGGGTCCGCCGGGCCTGTGTGAACAGCACGGGCCGCAGCGCCACCTTCCCCCCGTGCCCGGCGTAGGGGACCACCGCCCACAGGTCCACTTCCGCCAGTTCGGGGCGCTGGAGGAAGGCGGCCTTCAGGAGGCGCGCGGCCTGCCACTCGGTGACGGCGCGGGAGGTGGAATCCCAATGCGTTCCGGCGAGGAGTTTCACCCCGGCCACGGTGATGCCGGCCCGCGCCACTTCGACGCGCATGACCGGCGGCGGGGGGAAGAGCGCGTCCGTGACGGCGAGCAGTCTGGCCTCCTCGGCGGGGAGGTACCCTTTCAGCCGGGGATCGGCCAAAGCGGGCTTCTGACCCGATGGGAGCGCTCGCATCATCTGTTCCTGCGACGTGCTTTGAGCGGGAAGTGGTAGTTTGGAGCCTCGCAAACCGAGCGCGGCGGCTCCCAGGATTATGGCGCCCATCACCGCGCCCGCTCGCGCCGAATTGGCGGGAAGATCGGCGCGCTGGATAATGACTTCCAGCGTCATGGGCAGCGCGCCGAGGAGCAGACCGGCGATCACGTCGGAGGGGAACATGGCGCCACTCGCCATGCGGGCGAACAGCCACGCAGCCGTCACACCGACGGCGGTGAGCCATCGGTTGCGTGGGTCGTGGAGGGCGCCAAGGGTCATGCCCACCGCGAGGGCCGTCACCCGGTCGGGAAAACAGGAGTCGTTCGGCGGCAGATAGAGCAGCGTCACGGGATGCGACAAAAATGGCCGCCCCCGAACCATGAAGTGACCCAGCAGGGTCGCCAGGAGGAGCGCCACTGCCCCGGACATGAGGGCGTCCCGCGTGATGCGGAGGGCGCGGGGCGTCTCCTCGGCGCGGAGCCACGGCAAGGCGACCTCCCACGCCGCCCACAACGGTCCCCACACCGCGAGCACGCGCAGGAGGGAGAAGGCGGCGGGACTGGCGGCGGCGATGCCATTGAGCCAGTGAAGAAGCGGGAGATCGAGGGAAGACATGGAGGAGGGAGGAAGAGGTGAGTGACCGAGAACGACCGGGGGTAACTGAAGGCGACCGGGCGCGCCTTGTCCTATCAGTTCGTGTCCCCGTTCCGAGATCGCGCAGGACGCCATCCAAAGTTCCGGCCTGGTGCGGATTTCGCGGGTTGCAGGGTGGACAGCAGCCAGTCCCGCAGCGTCTCCTTGTTCAGTCCGCGAATGAGGCGGCCTTTGTAGCAGACTGAGATGGCGCCGGTCTCCTCGGAGACGACGACGACGACGGCATCGCTCACCTCGGAGACGCCCAGCCCGGCCCGATGGCGCGTGTGCACCCCCATCCCGACGCTGGGGTCGTCGCTGAGAGGGAGGACACAACTCGCCGCGACGATGCGCCGCCCGCTGACGATCACCGCCTGATCGTGCAGGGGGCTGCCGGGGTAGAAGATGGTGCTGAGGAGTTCGGCGGAGACATCGGCGTCCATGCGCTTGCCGGTCGCCACGATGTCGTCGAGTCGGGTTTCGCGCTCCACCACCACGAGGGCGCCGATCTTTTTCTGGGCGAGTTCCACGGCGGACTTCACGATTTCGTCCACGACCCGGCCCACTTCCTCGCCGCCCAGGAGCGTGTACTGGCCGCCCCACCAGCGCATGCGGCCCATCTCTTCGAGGGCGTGGCGCAGTTCGGGATAGAAGAGCATGACGATGGCGACCGGCCCCATGTAGACAAATTTCTGGAGGAGCCAGTAGAGGGTGTCGAGGTGCAGCCGGGCGCTGAGGGCGACGGCGGCGAAGAACATCGCCAGCCCCCACAGGATTTGCCACGCCCGCGTGCCCCGCGTGAGCAGAATCAGACGGTAGAAGACGTACGCCACCACCAGGATGTCGAGGAGGTGGGTGAGCCATGCGCCCAAATCAAGTTGGCCGAGAGTGGCGGCAAGTTGGTGCAGATAAGACATGGAGGCGGGCGCGCGGGACCGGGAGGCGAGAGGGCTTCAGCGCTTATTGTAACACGCGAGGGGTGGCGGACGTGTCCTTCGGCGCTAATCCGGGTGCGGTTCAAAGTTTTGCCCATGGTCAGGGAACCCCGCCGTCGCGGACGCCTCGGTTACCGGAGCGCTCCTGTTCGCCGTGAGGGAGTCCGCAGGAGACGGGCGGTTGAAACCGCTGCAACAGACACACGAAACCCGC
>JBBRGS010000178.1:0-8003 GCA_038240635.1 Armatimonadota bacterium | reverse complement strand
CCGTTGAGCAGGAAGAGGGTCGCGGAGTCGAAGCGCACAGTTTCGGCGGCGGGAGCGGGCGTCGTCGTCTCCACCTTCAGGGCCGGGGGGGTGGTGGTGAGGGCGGACAGGCTGCCGGTGAGGAGCCGCTTCACGCCGCGCGTCTGCACATCAATGCGTAAGGCGGTGTAAGAGCCGTCCGGGTTTTTGACGAGACTGGAGCGCGCCCGTTCGCCGACGCGGAGGTGCGTGAGAAGGCAATCCACCCGGTCGCGAGTGATCCATGTAGCGGGGCCGATGCCGAAACTCCAGGATTGCCGGGCGGCGAGGATGGTCATCCGGGCGGTGGCGGTCTGGATGTCAGTGATGTCGCCGTAAAGGCTCACATCGGCGCGGGCGGGGGTGGCGTGGAACAGGCCCGTCAGCACGATCAGCAGCGCGAAGAGCGATCTCCGGCGACACAGGCCGCCCATAAGGGAAACGAGGGGCGAGTCAGGCGGACGAGGGAGCATGAGACGCTTCCCCTAAGGAGCGGAACCGGAGGGAGGGCTGGCGGCGAGGCTGGCCGTGACCGACTGCACGGCGGTGTTGGTTTTCTGGGCGATATGGCCGTCCACGAAGACCACATTGACCAGGCCCTGCTTCAGGCGGTCAGCGCCCCGCGTTTGCCCGGCGCTGAGGGTGGTGTGCCACAGGGCGCCATAATCCTGGAGGAGGCGAGCGTAGGCGGGGTCTCGGATTTCGCTTAAGGAGGCGCCATTGACGCGCTGAGCGGCTTTTCCGCCTTCCAGGTCGTCTTCTGTGAGGACCGAAGAGGGGTCCCACATATAACTGGTGAGAGCGCTGTCGTAGACGCTGCCGGACTTAAATCCCCAGGCTTCGGGGCCGGTCCCTTTGGCGCCCACGTCGTTGGGGCACTGGAAGAGGGGCGGCGTGAGGGACCGGTCGTAGCGGGTGAGTATACCGCGCAGGTAAGTGCTTTGAGTGGGCCGGGCGGCGGAGCGAACCTCCTGATACGACTGGAGGTAAGGGGTGTTGGCGAGGCTGTCGGCGTAAGGCGTGCCGGGGGCCTGCGGCAGGATGTCGTCCCAATCGGCGGTGTACATCAGCGTTGTCGCGCCGAGTTGCCGCAGATGCGAGGCGCAGGCGGTGTTGCGAGCGCGGTTGCGGCCCCACCAGAGGACCGGGGTCAGCACCGCGACGAGCACGGTGATGACCGCCAGGACGACCAGCAGCTCGACGAGGGTGAACCCGTTGGACGCGGAAGGCCCTCTGCCATGGAGAGGAAGCAGCGGGGAGCGCCGGAAGCCGGTTCGGACGCGCGCGAATCGGCCTGGAGGTAACTCCCATCGACTCCGTCTGAATTGAGAGAGGCGTAACGCCACAAACCGCTCCAAGCGCCGAAGAAGGGCGCGAAGGCCAAAGAGATTAATGGTATTATACCGGGCGCCTGGGGAAGGCGTCGGTGAGCTGGTATAAATGGTCCCTCTGGGCGGACAACCTGTCTCTTCAGCGGGATGGAAGACCCTTTCCGGGCGGCAGGCTGATGCTGTTACAGCAGGTCCTTCACCATATCGCGCAGGGCGCGGGAGCGGGAGCGGGAGAGTTCGATGGTGGTGCCTTCCTTATCGTTGAGTCGGAGTTCGTAGCTGCGGTCTCCCGCATAGGCGATCTCCCGCACGCGATCCAGATTGACGAGGCAGCCTTCATTGGCTCGGAAGAAGTTATGTCCCGCGAGGCGCTGCTCAAACTGTGTGACGGTGAGATGCGTGGGGAACTCCGTGAGTTTGGTCTTCACGTAGACACGGCGACCCCGCGCCTGCACGAAGAGAATCTCTTCGGGGTCCACGAGGAGGATGGTGTCGTCCACCTTGAGCGGCATACGGGTGATGCGGGGGGCCAGTTTGGCGATTTCCTGGGCGACCCGCTGGCGCTCGCCGCCGCTGGAGTCTTCGGTGGCCTTGAGGCGTTCGAGGCGCCGAACCGTTTTCTCCAGCCGCTCGAAGTCGTACGGCTTGAGGAGGTAATCTATCGCGGCGGCGTCAAAGGCTTCCACGGCGTATTCGTCGTAGCCGGTGGCGAACACGATCCAAGGGGGGGTGGGGAGATCGTTGAGGGCGGTGGCCACCTCCAGGCCGCTCAGTTCCGGCATACGGATGTCGAGGAAGACGACATCGGGGCGCAGGGCCTCGGCCTGGCGGAGGGCTTCCTCGCCATCGGTGGCCTCGCCCAGAACGTCCACCCCACCCGCGCGCTCCAGCAGCAGCCGGAGGAACTGACGCGCCGCCGGTTCGTCGTCCACGATGAGAGCCGATAAACTCATGCGTCTGTCTCCAGGCGTCGGGAAAGGAACCGTCTCCCCTTTCGCAATCCCCGCCAGGCTTCCTTCCTCCTCGGCTTTCCGTTGGCTTCCCTCCACGAGGAAAGCCGTCCTCCACGAGGAAAGCCGTCCTCCACGAGGAGCGCCGTCCTCCACGAGGAACCAGCTATTGAAGGGGGGTCAGCCGTTCATTGAGGAGGCCGCGCGCCGCCCCGCTCGGTGAGCCACGTCGGGATTTCCACCGTCTCGTCGCCTTCGCGGCCCGTGACATAAAAGAGGACTCCCAAACTCTCTACGAAGGCGAGGCTTTCCGGCGCGATGGCGTAATCCTTCACCCGGCGGCCCAAAATCGGCACCCTGCCCGCCATTCGGCGCACGGCGCTCGTTTCGTCGCGCGTGGAATCGAAGCGAATCCAGACCTTCGGCGTTCCCATGACAGGCTCCTTTCCCCGGATGCGCAGGCGTTCACTCGCGCGGTGCGTCTTCAGCGCGGCGGTAGAGGCGACGGCGGTGCGTCTTCAGCGCGGCGGTAGAGACGACGGCGGTGCGTGCGGCGTTCCTCCAGACCGGGAATGTGTTCGGCGAGGGCGGCGACGATTTCGCGGGGCCGGGCGCCGCCTTCCCCCCCGATGTTCAGCGTCATGGCGAGAGTCGCGCGGTCCTCTTCCACGTCTTCCACCGCGAGGGCAAGGACCGGCGGGCGCAGGTCCACCTGTTTGTCCCCTTTTTGCCCCCGGCGCAGGTACGGCCATGCCTCGGTGGCGAGGAAGGCGGACACACCGTCCCGGAGGGCGGCTTCGTTCAGGGCGGCGGGGGCGGCGGCCTCCACTTGGTACTCCGCCGTGTCTATTTTGGAGGCGGCGTGCGCGCCTTCGTGGGGGATTTCCTCGGCTTCGATGACGCGAATTGCGGGAGGCAGGGCGTCGTTGAGGCGGCGCATGACTTCGTCCGTCTCCAGCCGCTCCGCAAGGTCTATGTTACCGAGTTCGGCGTCGCTGGTGGAGCCGACGGGCAGCGGGATGTAGACGGAGATTCGAGGCCGGGGATTGAACCCCTGCGAGAAGGCGAGCGGGAGGTCCGCACGTCGCATCGCCCGCTCCAGCGCCCGCATGAGATCGAGGTGCGAGATGAAGCGGACGGCGGCGCCCTTGGAAAACCGGAACTGGATGCGCTGCGTCACCACCGCCGGAGCAGGGTTGCCGGGGCGGTCGGCGCGGATTTCGAGTTCGCTCATGAGTCCTTTGCAATGCGGCGCGAACGGCGCTTCAGGCGACGGGGCGGGCGATAGGTCAGGCGGGGCTGCGGGTCAGGCGGAGCTGCGGGTCAGGCGGAGCTGCGGGTCAGGCGGCGGCGCCCTTGCCGTTCACCCAGGGGCGCGCCTCGCGGGGGGCGGCGGCCACGAGGGGAACGCCGAGCGGCTTGAGGCGCGGGTTCACGGTGAGGATATTCTTCATGTCGTGGTTCATGCAGGCGCCGCAAACGCTGCACCCTCCGGCGCGGCAGTCGGGGGTGTAGTCGAGGGTCCGGGCGCGGAGGTCCTCCTCCACCAGAAACCATTTGTTGAGACCCACGTCCATATGGTCCCACGCGAGGGTTTCATCGTGGGATTTCTGGCGGCAGGCGTAGAAGTGAGGGTCCACACCGGTCTCCTCGAAGGCTTGCATCCAAACATCGAAGCGGAAGAACTCGTCCCAGCAGTCGAGTCGGCAGCCGAGTTCCCACGCGCGGAAGATGGCGGCGCCCACGCGGCGGTCGCCGAGGGAGAGGGTTCCTTCGATGAGGGTGGTGGAGGGGTCGTTCCAGCTCAGGGAGAGGGAGCGGTCGCGCTTCATCGAGTCGCGGAGGATGACCTGCTTGCGCTCCAGCTCTTCCATCGTGCTCATGCCGTGCCACTGGAACGGGGTGAATGGCTTGGGGACGAAGCTGGAGACGCCGACGTTGATTTTGGGCTGAATCCCCTTCTTGCGGCCGATGTTGGCGACCATGCGCGCCGTCTCGCCGATGGCGGCGACATCCTCATCGGTTTCGGTGGGGAGGCCGATCATGAAGTACAGTTTCAGGTGGCGCCAGCCGCCCTCGAAAGCCGCCGTAACGGCCCGCTCGATGTCCTCCTCGGTGACATTCTTGTTGATGACATCGCGCATGCGCTGGCTGCCGGCTTCCGGCGCGAAGGTGAGGCCGCTGCGTCGCACGCGCTGCACCTCTTCGGCCAGTTCCACGGAGAATTTGTCGGTGCGCAGGGAGGAGAGGGAGACGCCGACGCGGTCCTCGCCATAAGTGTCCACGACGCCGCGCACCATCTCCTTGATTTCGGTGTGATCGGCGCTGGAGAGGGAGGTGAGGGCGACTTCGTCGTAGCCGGTGTTTTGCAGGATGTCGGCGACGAGGCGCTGAACGGTGTCGTTGCTGCGTTCGCGGGCGGGGCGGGTGATCATCCCGGCCTGGCAGAAGCGGCAGCCCTGGGTGCAGCCCCGCACGATCTCCACCGCCACGCGCTCATGGATCGTCTCGGTGTACGGCACGATGGGGGCGGACGGGAACGGCGCCTCATTCAGGTCCTCTACGGCGACGCGGCGGATGACTTCCGGCAGGCCGCGTCGGGTGGGTCGGATCGCCTCCAGCAGGCCGCTCTCGTGGTACGTCGGCTGGTAGAAGGCGGGAACATACACGCCTTCGATCCGGGCGAGTCGGAGGAGAAGGCGTTCCCGCATGGCGCGGCTGGCAGCGACGGAAGGGGCGGTTCGGGCGGCGCGGTCGGTCCAGCCGGTCTCCTTCATGGCGTCGAGGATCGCGTGGATCACGTCTTCGCCATCGCCGACGACAAAGGCGTCCACGAAGTCGGCCATCGGTTCGGGGTTGATGGCGCAGTGGCCGCCCGCCAGGACGATGGGATCGGCGTCGAAGCGGTCTTCGGCCTTCACAGGGACGCCGCCGAGGAAGAGGACATCCAGGAGGGCGGTGTAGGCGAGTTCGTAGCTGAGGGAGAAGCCGATCATCTCGAACTCGGAGAGGGCGGCCTTCGATTCGAGGGTGAAGAGGGGAAGGGAGCGGTCGAGGAGTTCGCGGCGCATGTCCTCCCACGGGGCGAAGACGCGCTCGCAGACGGTGTCGTCGCGCCGGTTCATGATGTCGTACAGGATTTGAATGCCCATGTTGGACATGCCAATCTCGTACACATCGGGGAAACAGAGGGCGAAGCGGAGGGTGGCGGCGGCGAGGTCCTTCCGCGTCTCGTTGAGTTCCCCGCCGGTGTAGCGGCTCGGCTTCTTCACGCGGGGCAGCAACTCATCGAGCGTGCGCTCATCCACGGTTCGCAACAGGTGTGTGGCGGTCATCGTCCCCTCCCGGTGGGCGTGCGCCCGGCGGCTTCTTTACACGGAACAAGCAATCCGTTCACCGGCGCGGGTTCATGGTATCCGAAACCACAGGAGGCTTCAAGCGACAGAGCGAGGATCAACCGCCTGGGTCAACCCCAAACGCAGAGCGCTCAGAGAAACCCCAGTGGATTGGGGGATTGAAGGGAGCGGGTTCTCCTTGACCACAGAGGGGGAAGCGTCCCCCCGAGCGAAAGAGTGATGGAGATTTACAATTTTTTCATGTAGAGAGTCGCCTCCTTATCCTTGCCGAGGGATGGCTGGGTAGAGACGCTCCAGGCCGCTCAGGTCGTGAGACCGCAGGAGGTCGGCGGGTGCCACCCATCTCCCCGTTAAATTTATAAATGTCCATCACTCTTTCGTTCAGTGATGGCGGGAGATCGCTCACTCCGGTTCTCGACGGAACCGCTCCCACTCGCTCCTCCCCGCAAAACTATGAACCGCACCCCTTTCAAGCCCTCCGTCCAGAACCTGGAGAGGGAGGGCAGAGCGCCGCGCCGGTGAGACCCTCCGGGATGAGGAACCTCCCCGGTTACGACGCCGGGGAGGCGAGAGTTTTGGCGAACGTCAGCGCGTCTTCAGGCGCAGGAGCGTGAGGGAGTACGCCGGGAAGTCGCGCTCAAACGTGGGACCCGGCGCCGTGAAGGGTTCGACGCGGGGCGCTACCTTGTCCGGCGCTTCCAGCGAGTTTTCATCGTCGGGGGCTCCGGTCATCACGGTGGCCTGTGCGATTTGGCCGAGCCGCGACACTCCATCAATGTTGACCGTGAGGCGCTGCGCCGTCCCCGAGGTATTGACGACCTTCACAATCAGGTCGCCAGTGGCCTTGTCGCGGCTGGCGGTGGCGTAGAGCGGCTGGATGGCGGAAGCGGAGTCCTCGCCCTCGTTGACGAGCTGGCCATCGAGGTAGCAGCGCACATGGCGGCCGTTAACCTCCATTCGCAGGTCATACCACCGGCCTGTTTCGATGCTACCGGGGCTGTCGTTCCCAATGGCCATCTTCTGGCTGCCATCCGACCGTTCAATCGCCGACCGCGCGTTGCCCCAGCCGCCGACATTCCACCAGAGCCAGCGGTTCTCGTCCTCCACGTGCGCCATCACGAGGAAGCCTTCCGCGCCGCCGAGTTTGCGGGCCTTCACGCTGAAGGTGTAATCGGTCCAGGTCGGATCGCCCATCACCGCGCGGCAGTCCACGGCGTCGGAGGTCTGCCGGATCACGCCGTCGCCGATCTCCCATTTCCCGTTGCGCGTTTTCCACGCGGGGGCGGCGTCCCCGGCTTTCGGATACAGAACCTCGTCGCCGTGGGTCACGCGGACATCCTTAAACTCCGCCTGCGTCGCCCACGTCCCCACGCCCACGGCGCCGCGTGGGACCGCTACCGGCTGCGCGTCCACGACCTGTGGCGCCACGTCCACTGGAACCACTTCGTCGCCGCGATTGGCGCTGAAGAGCCGCTGCACATGATAGGACGGAGTGCCGAAGGAGCGTGTCCCGTCGAAGTTGATGAGGTCCGGATTCCACTTTTTGTAGTTGATGTTGGCGAAGAGCGGCGCGTACGACGACATGATCACCACGTCGGAGTTGCGCTCCATGCCGGTCATGAAGGCGGCCTCGCCGAGGGCGGCCATGAGGTTTCCAGCGCCGGACCCTTCGGTGACGGCGTATTCGCCGACGTAGATTTTGGGGCCGGAGCGCTTGTAGGTGTCGTAGCGATGCGCGTTAGCCATGAAGAAGCGAGGCGCGCTGTAGTAATGCTCGTCCAGGATTTCGAGGGGATGGTCGGCGGGCGTGACATTGGCGATCAGATGCATCTCCGGGTCTTTCGCCTTCAGCGCGTCGTAGAAGAGGCGGTACCGCTCGTTGTAGGCGGGGCCGCCGTTCTCGTTGCCGATCTCCACGTATTTCAGGTGAAACGGCTTCGGGTGGCCCGCCTTCGCCCGCATGGCGCCCCAGTGGCTCGTCGCGGGACCATTGGCGTACTCCACGGCGTCCAGGGCGTCCTGCACCCACTCCTCCATCTCGGCCATCGGGACGTTTTCCTTGTGCGACATCCCGCAGTTGACGACAAAGAGCGGCTCCGCGCCGAGGTCCTCACACAGCTGAAGATACTCGTGGTAGCCGAGGCCGTTGGTGGAGAAGTACTGCCAGATATTCCACTGGTTCCACCGCTCGGAAAGGGGGCCGATGGTCCGCTTCCACCGCGTGGCGAACTTCAACTGGTCGCCT
Organism: Armatimonadota bacterium; assembly: GCA_038240635.1. GTDB lineage: Bacteria > Armatimonadota > DTGP01 > DTGP01 > JAHWJO01 > JBBRGS01. The sequence continues at coordinate 103 of JBBRGS010000178.1, read as the reverse complement.
TCCACCCAGCAGCCGCCGGGGAAGCGGACGAATGCGGGCTTCAGCGCCGCCAGTTTCTCCGCGAGGTCGGGACGCAGACCGTTCTCCCGTCCTTTGAACGTCT
>JBBRGS010000177.1:0-8040 GCA_038240635.1 Armatimonadota bacterium | reverse complement strand
CCTCATGCGGCTGCCGGAGCGGCCGTCGGGGCGGGAGCCGGACCTGCTGTTTGTGGCGACACAGCGTCTGAGCCGGGTGCGAACGGTGTACCTCGATGGCCCCGCCGACCTCGTGGTGGAGATCGTCAGCCCCGACAGCCGTGTCCGCGACGCCGAGGAGAAACTCGCCGAATACGAGCGGGCGGGCGTGCGGGAGTACTGGCTGCTCGACCCGGAGGCGCAATCGGCGACCTTCTTCGGCCTGGACGAGGGAGGAGCGTATCGCGCGCTGCCGGTGGAGGGAGGCGTGTTCCACAGCCGCGTCCTGGACGGCTTTCGCCTGAAGTTGGAATGGCTCTGGCGCGACCCGCTGCCGAAACTGAGGGAGGCGCTTGCGGAGTAGCCGAGGAGGAGGACCGAGATGGTGACGACGTTAACGCGGACCACCGAGGCCGCTCCCGCGCGCCTCACGTTTGAACAGTTCGTGGAGTGGCTGAATGAGGACGACTGGTGTGAGTGGGTGGATGGGGAGGTCGTACGGTTGAGTCCCGCCTCGCTGCGCCATCAACGGTTGCTCGGTTATCTGCTGGTTTATATGAAGCATCATGTAGAGGAGAACGACGCCGGGGAATTGCTCTCCGCGCCCTTCCTCATGCGGCTTCCCTTGCGGCCTTCAGGACGAGAGCCGGACCTCCTCTTCGTGGCGAAAGACCGGATGCATCTTTTTCGGGAGGTCTACCTCGACGGTCCCGCCGACCTGGTGGTGGAAATTATCAGTCCCGACAGCCGAACGCGCGACCGCCAGGAGAAACTCGCCGAATACGAGCGGGCGGGCGTGCGGGAGTACTGGCTGCTCGACCCGGAGGCGCAATCGGCGACCTTCTTCGGCCTGGACGAGGGAGGAGCGTATCGCGCGCTGCCGGTGGAGGAGGGCGTGTTCCACAGCCGCGTCCTGGACGGCTTTCGCCTGAAGTTGGAATGGCTCTGGCGCGACCCGCTGCCGAAACTGAGGGAGATTCTTATGGAGGAGAGCGCTTGAAACTGTGGGGCGGACGATTTGAGAAAGAGACGGACGCGCAGGCGGCGGTGTTCCTCCACTCCTTCCGGTTCGACATCCGGCTGGCGCGGCACGACCTGCGGGGCAGTATCGCGCACGCCCGAATGCTCGCTCGGCAGGGCATCGTCAGTGAGGAGGAGGGCGCCCGGCTCGTGGCGGGGCTGGAGGCGCTCGCCCGCGAGGTGGACGACGGCGCCAACCCGTTCCCGCCCGACGCGGAAGACATCCATTCCGCCGTGGAAGCCGTCCTCCGCGAGCGCCTGGGCGACGTAGCGGGGAAGATTCACACCGCTCGAAGTCGTAACGATCAGGTCGTCACCGATCTGCGCCTCTGGCTGCGCGAGGAGGGCGAGGGAATCGAAGAGCGGCTGCGGGAACTCCAGGCCGTCCTCCTCGATCAGGCCGAGCGCCACACCGAAACCGTCATGCCCGGCTTCACGCACCTCCAGCCCGCTCAGCCTGTCGTCCTCGCGCACCATCTCCTCGCCTACTTCTGGATGCTGGACCGCGACCGCTCTCGCCTCGCGGACGGCTTGCGACGCATGGACTTCTGCCCCCTCGGCGCCGGAGCGCTGGCGGGCACGGGGTTTCCGCTGGACCGGCATGGGGTCGCCGCCGACCTCGGCTTCGCGCGGCCCACGCCCAACAGCATGGACGCGGTGGCGGATCGGGACTTCGTGGTGGAGTTCCTCGCGTTCGCGGCGCTCTGCGTCACGCATCTGTCGCGGCTGGCGCAGGAGATCACCATGTGGGCCGCGCCGCCGTTCGGGTTCATCGCCCTCGATGACGCTTACGCCACCGGCAGCAGCATCATGCCGCAGAAGAAGAATCCCGATGTCGCCGAACTCACGCGCGGCAAGACGGGCCGTGTCATCGGCCACCTGGTCGGCATGCTCACTGTGCTGAAGGGGCTGCCGCTCACCTACAACTCCGACCTCCAGGAGGACAAGGAGGCCCTCTTCGACACGGTGGATACCCTGAAGGGCGCACTGGGCGTCTTCGCAGGGATGATGGCGACGGCCACTTTTTGCCCGGATCGAATGGCGGCGGCGGCGGGGCAGGGCTATGCCACTGCGACCGACGTGGCCGATGACCTTGCGCGGCGGGGGACGCCGTTCCGCGAGGCGCACGAGATTGTCGGGAGGCTGGTCGCGTATTGCGAGGCGCGGGGCAGTGCGCTGGAAGAATTGACACTGGACGAGTTGCGCGAATTCTGGCCCGACGCGCCCGCCGATTATCGGCTGAACACGCCGCTTCAGAGCGCCGAGAGCCGCGACAGCTACGGCGGTACGGCCCCCGCGCGGGTCCGCGAACAGCTCGCCGAGGCGAAAGCGGCGTGGGCCGCCGGGCGCTCCGAGTGACCGATTCCCCCGGCGACGCGGCCGTATCGAAGGCGCCGCCCCGACCGCTCATGACGCGCTCCGAAGTGATGGAGACGCTGAAGCGGAGCGGCCTCGTCCTGAAGAAGGCGCTGGGGCAAAACTTTCTTGCGGACCCCGACGCGCTGCAACGCATCCTCGAAGCCCTGGACCTCGGCCCCGATGACGGCGTTTTGGAAGTGGGGCCGGGCATCGGGACGATGACTCGCGCCCTCGCCGAGCGGGCCGGGGTCGTCGCCGCCATCGAGTATGATCCCCGCTTCCTCCCGATTTTGGAGAAGACGCTGGAGGGCGCGCCCCCGGTTCAGATCATCCACGCCGATGTGCTGAAGGCCGACCTGCGCGCCCTCCTCCTCTCGATGGACACGCGGCGGCGGAAAGTGGCGGCCAATCTGCCGTACTACATCACGACGCCCGCCCTCACCCGCTTTCTGGAATGCCGCGACCTGCTGGAGCGCGTCGTCGTCCTCGTGCAGAAAGAGGTGGCGGACCGGATGGCGGCGGCGCCCGGTAGCGGCGAGTACGGCTCGTTCTCCGTCTTCGTTCAGTACCACGCTGAGGTGGAAGTAACCGCCCTCGTGCCGCCGAACGCCTTTGTCCCGCCGCCCAAAGTGACGAGCGCGGTGGCGCTGCTGCGGATGAGACCCCGGCCGCCGGTGGACGTGACCGACGAGGCGGCCTTCTTCCGGGTGACGCGGGCGGCGTTCGGGCAACGGCGCAAGACCCTCGTGAACGCGCTGATCGGTGGCCTTGGCCTCCCCCGCGAGACGGTCGAGACGGCGGCGCGACGGGCGGGGCTGCCTCCCCTCGCGCGCGGGGAGACGCTGGGGCTGGAGGCGTTCGCCCGGCTGACCGACGCGCTGCTCCACGACGGCTGGAAGGCGTAACCGTCCCGCGCCGAACCCTTCACCGGATCGCATGAGCGATACGGCGGCCCGACTGTGGAATAATTCTCACAAGAGGGAGAAGCGACCGAGTCGTTGAAGGAGAGAGCGGAGCGACGTTTGTCGCCAGGGAGGGCGCTGGGCGCGCGTTCAGCCCGGTGTAGGGTGATGAACGGAGCCACCGGGACATCCCGTGAAGGCGCGGGGAGGACGAGATGGAGTCGGATTCGGCCAGCCCATCAATGGATAGTTCAGACGCGTTTGAGAGGATCAGCGAGCGGGAGCGGGAGGTGTTGCGGCTGATGGACGCCGGGCGCTCCGACAAAGAGATCGCGGACCTGTTATCTATCAGTGTGCATACCGTCCGCAACCACGAAGCGAACATTCGGACGAAATGGGGGACGCACAACCACGTGCAGACGCTGAACGAGGCGCGCCGCCGGGGACTCCTGTGAAGCGGCGCTCGCTTTATAGTCCCGAAGGAGCGAAAAATAGTTAAATTTAACTACCTGCGGGCATGAGGGGTCCGTTACAATGGGGATACAGAGTGAAGCGCTCACCGTTCGGGTGGAGGAAAGCGCGGGTTTTGGAGCCGCACCCGGCAAGCCCCTGAACGCCTCTCCCGCTCCCTCGCTGGAAGGGAAAGGAGGCCCCCGATCAAGGTAAAGAGACGAAAGAACGCGCAGCCCTTTTCCGGCGCCACGAAAGGAAGAGTCTGATGAAGAAGGCTGTCTTTGCGCTGCTCGTCCTGTCGGTGCTTTCCATTCAGCAAGGCGCCACAGGTCACAGCGTCTACATCCCGTACCTGAACTGGGCGGTCCACGGCGGGTGCACCTACAACAACACCTACTGCATGTTCTACGCGCAATCCACGACCAACGCCATCGTGCCCACCGGGACAATCCACACCGGGGACACAAAGACCCTCAGCGGGCGGTTCACCTGGACGCTGGGCAACAACCCGGACTACATCCATCCCAGCTACAACATCTCCTACAAGTGGTGCGACCAACTGATCTGGAAAAAACCCAACGGGGATATTGAAGAACTCATCAACCATGGGATCGACGGCAACACCAACTACTACGTCTACAAATCCGTGAACGCGGGGACGTCGCACACCATCCCGGACAACATGACCCACAACTCCATCCGCACGATGACACAGGCAGGCACCCATTATCTGGTGGCGACCAGTGGTGTGGAAGCGTTGTACCCGGAGGTCAACGATAACAACTGCCTGGGCGGCTGGCAAATGAGCGTGGGAAGCGACTCCCACAGCTTCGTCGTCTACTAACACAAGCGAGTCTTCTCCCTTCCTGTCGCTGAACCCTCGGTGGCGGGAAGGGAGAAGGCAAACCTGCTCCGGCGCCTGTCTCCAAAAGGACCCTCGGATGAAAAAGGATCGTTCGGGCTTCACCCTGGTGGAACTGCTGGTGGTGATCGCCATCCTCGCCGTGCTGGCGGCCCTGCTGATGCCCATGCTGAGCCAGGCGCGGGAGCGGGGGAGGATCGCCGTCTGCCAGAGCAACCTGAAGCAACTCGGCTACGCCTTTCAACTCTACCTCGACGCCTGGGACGACACCTATCCCCTGCCTTACACGGACACCAACTGGACGGGAGGCAACAACTTCCGCCCTCCCTGGTGGACCGCCCGCCTTATGCCGTTCGTGAAGAATGTCGGCGTCTTCGTCTGTCCTTCCAACGACACTTTTGAGCGTATGCTGCCTCTCCTGAAACAGAATCCGGCGGATGAACACGATCTAACAATTCCGATCAGTTACGCGATGAATGACGACGCCTTCAGCGGCAACATTGTGGGCGGCGATCCTGAGGATGCGTCTCAGTTACAGCCGGTCTGGGGATTTCGGACGGAGGCGGAACTGGGCGATCCTTCCAGCCTGCTGCTGCTGATCGAAACGCAACTCAGCCAGCCCAAAATGAGCAGCAGGAATCTCTCCTGGGGCAGTATCCCCTTCGATGCGAATAATGAGGAATTTAAGGCTGCGCTGGAGATTATGCCGCCCTGGGGCATCACGGTGTTCGTCCATGACCGTAGCGCCGGGAGCGCCAACTGGCTCTTTTGTGATGGGCATGTGAAACAGTTGCGGATCATCCAGACGCTTCAGCCCCGGTCGTTGTGGCACCTGCCCTTGCGAGATACTCAGTATCAGTTGGCTAAATCTTACCAACTGCAACAGGCGGTGGCTTCCCTGCCCCCCTGGTGGAAGTGAGCCTTCCCCGCTTATAACCGCTCCCTCGGAGACGCCCGGCGCTGAACCCGAAGGAGATCGCGGCCCGGTTGTGTGTCCCTGTTCACAGCCTGACTCCCAAAGAGCCGTGGCGGGGCGGAACCACTGACGTTACCCCATCATGCGCCATGCTTTGTTACAGGTGAAACGCGATGGATCAACAGACGACCCGTCACCACGTGGCGCTGTTCCGCCACCGGAAGATCGGTTGGCTCAGGGGGGTGTCGTATGAAACCGCTGCGACATGGTGGCTGCTGGTTGGCGCCATCCCGTTCCTCGGCCTGAACCGTCCCGTTCATGACCCTGACCTGTTCTGGCAGTTGGCGGCGGGTCGCTGGCAATGGCTACATCACCGGGTGATCCGGCTGGACCCTTTCTCCTTTACGGCCAGCGACCGAGTGTGGCTGGATCACTCCTGGTTGTGGCAGGTTCTCGTTTGGCCGCTGTACCAGAAATGGGGTGGGGCGGGGCTGCTGCTCATGTCGTCCCTCGTCTTTCTCATCACCACCATTTGCCTGGTAGCGGCCTGCCGGCGGTGGGCGCCCGAACTCACCGCCTGGCTGCCTCCGGCTATCGCGGGCGTGATGGTGATCGTCCCTTACGCGAACCCTCGGCCCCAGCAACTGGGCCTGTGCCTGTTCAGCGTGTTGACGCTTCTGTTTTCCGCCCCCAGGTTCACCCTGAAGCCTAAAACCGGTTTCGTGCTGTTCTTTTACTTTCTGATCTGGGCCAACCTGCATGCCAGCGCCATGCTGGGCCTGGCGTTCGTGTTAGTGACCGCTGTGGAACAATGGTTCCTTCCCCGGTCAAAGGACGATCCGCCGGATCGTGCCCGCCGAGGAGCGTTGACAGCCCTCGCGCTTGCGGCCGCAGGTTCCCTGTGCACGCCGTGGGGGATGCGCCTGTGGGGCTATCCGTTCTCCGCCGCGATTCATCCCTTCTCCTCTCATTACATCAACGAGTTTCTGCCGCCCGGCGTGGGTATGACCTGGGCGTTGCGCATTGTGGTGGCTTTGATGGTGACCGCGCAGGCGCTGCCCTTTGTCACGCGCCGTTACCCGAAATGGTCGGTGTGGGGGCTGGGTCTGGCGCTCGCCGTCATGGCGCTCAAAAACCGCGTTTATATTCCTTTTTACGCGGTGCTGGTCGGGCCTGTGTGCGCGATGCAGTTGCAGACTGTGCTGGAGGGGTTCCAGGTGAAACGCTATCCCGCTCCTCATCAAGCGCCCGCTTCGCGGAGTGAAAGCGATCCCGGCGCCCCTGTCCTGGAGCGGAGTCGCCTCGCATTACTCTCTTTGGTCCTGTTGGCGCCGACCCTCCTCACCCGGTTGCCGGAAATCCATTTGGAGGAGAACATCGTCAATCCCGCCTCCTACCCGTCCGGCGCTACCGCCTGGATGAACGCGCATGGATACCGAGGCAAACTGTTCAATCATTACGACTGGGGCGGTTTTTTATTATTTGATGGCCCGGAGAGCCTCAAGGTCTTTGTGGATGGACGCGCCGAGACGTTGTATTCAGAACAAACTCTTGATTTGTGCCGTCGCGCGCAGCAGGGAGACCCCACGGCGCCCCGGCTCATGGCCGCTGTGGCCGACTGGGCGATCTACCCTTCTGACCATCTCATGAGCCGCCGATTAGCCGCGTCCCCTTTATGGCGCATCGCCTATCAGGATTCGACAGCCTGGCTGTTCCACCGAGTGGACGAAAGCAGGCGCCACGGAGCTGCGCCCGACAAGAGCCTGAAAGCCTCTACCGCCGCATCGTTGGAAGGGAAAGGAGGCCCTCTGTAGTGGAAGCGTTGTACCCGGAGGTTAGCGACAACCACTGCCTGGGCGGCTGGCAATACAACTCAAACCCCACGCTCGTGACGTAGCCGCTCTGCTCCGACCCCAGGAGGTTGCCCGCCCCCCGAATCTCCAGGTCTCGCATGGCGACCTTGTAACAGGAAGCGTATCAGCCCAAATTGTCTACTGTTACTACGCCGCCTTCCGTAAAGTCGGCGCAAAATCTCTGTTCCTCCAGGAGAGCTGTGCCAATCAGGGGGCGGCGACCCATCGCCAGGACCGCAACCTCCCGCTCCATACCGTTCCAGAAGATCGTCGCCACGTGCACATCCACCTGGATGTTCGTATCATCTGCGAGATTGGCGCGCAAATCCGTCAGGTAAGCCAATCCCAGGGTGGAAACGGCCTCTTTCGGCAGCGTGAGCGCCCCCTCAAAGCCAGTGTCCACCACACATTCGATCCTGATGTCGGGCGTATGGGGAAGCCGAAGCGCGATGTTCACCTGGGCCTGCAAATTGGTGACTCTGCCTTTGATCATGAGAGCGTCCGGGTCAGCGTTCCGCCGAGGGCGTAGACGGCGTTGAAGCCGATCCGTTCCGTCCAGATTGCTGCGCCGGGGTGTTTATCCAGCAAACGACGCGCGGTCTCCACCGGGTCATCACCGATTTCATAATCGCCGGTTACGATGTCAATGGAGAGAAT
>JBBRGS010000176.1:0-8041 GCA_038240635.1 Armatimonadota bacterium | reverse complement strand
TCTTCCTGCGCGATCTGATTGCTGATGCGAAGGAACGCGTCCACCACCGCCGGGTCAAATTGGCGGCCACTCTGTCGCTTGATCTCTTCCACCGCCATCTCGACCGGCCAGGCCGACTTGTACGGCCGCTCGTGCGTTAAGGCGTCAAACACGTCGGCGACGGTGGCGATGCGCCCGACCAGGGGAATCGCTTCCCCCGCAATGCCCGACGGGTACCCGCCGCCGTCCCAGCGCAGGTGGTGGCTGAAGGCGATCTCTTCCGCCATTTGCAGGACGGAAAAGCGGCTGCCGGAGAGGATTTTCACGCCGATGGAGATGTGTTTCTTCATCTGCTCATACTCATCTGTCGTGAGTTTGCCATTCTTCAGCAAAATGCTGTCAGACAGGCCGATCTTGCCAATGTCGTGCAGCGGGGCGGAGCGGCGGATGCGCTCCACTTCCTCCTGGGGCAGGCCGAGCTCCTGCGCCAGTTTCGCCGCCATCCAGCCGACTCGCTGCGTGTGCTGCCCCGTCGCGTCATCGCGGAATTCCGCCGCGAGCGCCAGGCGGTCCAGGATTTCCAGCTGCGCGTCTTCCAGTTCCTGCGTCCGTTCGCAGACCTTCTCCTCCAGGATGTGATTCTGCTGCTTGAGTTGCAAATGGAGGCAGCGGGTCTCCAGCAGGTTTTGGATGCGCAGCAGGGCTTCTGTCGTCTCAAATGGCTTGCTCAGGAAGTCTTTGGCGCCCATGGAGAGCGCTTTTTCCTTGGCCCTGGGATTCATGTCCGCCGTCAGCATCAGGATGGGCAGATAGGTGTCGGCGGGAATCCGGGTTTGCAGCTGTTTGAGGACGGCGTACCCGTCCAGATGAGGCATATGCAGGTCCAGCACAATCAGATCCGGTTGGAAATGGTTGTAGAGAAAGAGAACCTGAAGCGGATCGGTCGTGGATTGAATCTGTTGGTAGCCGGCTTGCAGGAGCATCAGTTCCAGCAGAGCGACGTTGGCCTCCTGATCGTCCACGACCAGCACCCGCGCGGAGTAAAGGTTCACATCCATCCGGTCCAGGGGGAGGGGCTCCTCTGCCGCGATGACTGATTCCGGAATCTGCCAATTCAGGTTGAGGCTCGGACCCGCCTCGGCGGCGGGGAGGTGATGGTACTGATTGATGAAGGAAGACTCCATTGTCTCCTCGCCTATGCCTTCCAGGTGACGCCGGTAGAGAGCTCGGAGGCCCTATAGGTTAGGGGGCGCCTCCGCGGGTGGACGATGAAAGGGCCACCGAGAGAGGCGCAGGGAATGAGCGGTAAGAGAGGTGTTTAGGTGGAAAAGGGCGATCATGAGCCAGGTTGTTGTTACCGGGGAATCCTCGACGTTTGATTGTTCCACCCTCTCGTCCAGGTTCACCGCCCCTGATGAGGTTTCAGGCGATGAACCCACTGGTTCTTTCGACTGTGTGCCAGCCGGAGCTAAGAGGGAATCGAGCTCGTCTTCGGTTAGACCTTCCCTGCGCCGACCAGTTTTTCAATGGCTTCCCGGAGTTTGCCGGGCTGGATGGGCTTGGCGACGATCAGGTCCACCGCGGCGGGATGTTCATTGGAGGCGCTCATGAATTCCCCGAACCCGGTGACGAGGATGATCGGCTGCCCTGGATTGCGCGCCTTGATGGCCGCCGCCAGTTCGTCCCCGTTCATTTCCGGCATGGCTCGGTCAGTCAGCACCAGGTCAAACGGCTCGGCTTCGTAGCGAGCCAGTCCTTCCCGGCCATTTCCAGCGATTACGATGTGGCGCCCCTCCCCGGAGAGGAGTTCCACCATCACCTCCCGGACCGCTTCCTCGTCCTCCACCACCAAAATCCGCAGTGTCGGAGAGGCGGGCAGGGCCGCTCGGTTCACCGGCAGGGGAGGCGGCGGAGTTGGGGCCGCTTCCAGGGGAAGGCGTATTGTGACCGTTGTTCCGGCATCCTTCACGCTCTCGATGGCGACCGAACCCTGGTGACGTGTGGCGACTCCATGGACCACTGACAGCCCCAGGCCGCTCCCTCGTTTGCCTTTGGCGGTGTAAAACGGCTCAAAGCAGAGTTCCGCCTCTTCCGGCGTCATGCCGCCCCCGGTGTCGCGGACCTGAAAGACGAGGTGATCGTCCTCCTCATGGGTGGAGAGGGTAAGTGTTCCACCCTGCGGCATGGCGTCCACCGCGTTTAGGATGAGGTTGGAGATCAGTTCCCGCAGCGCCGACGGGGCGCCCTGCACGGTTCGGGTGGCGTTGAGGTCGGTCTCAAGGGTGATATAAACCCCTTCAGCGAGGGCCTGGTCCTTCCATCGGGGCCGGGTGAGGTCCACCGCCATGAGGATGAGCGCGTTGAAGTCCACCGGCTCGCTGGGGTCCGTGTCGCTGCGAAAGCGGTAGAACTCGCGGAGGCGACTGACCACTTTTGCTGCGTCCTGGGCGGAGGAATGGATCAGGTTGAGGTATCGCAGGAGCCGGGAGGTATCGTTGAGGAGGTCAGGGTAGTCGGTGAGCAGCTCACTGAGGCCGAGAATGGGGACGAGGGTATTGTTGAAGTCGTGGGCGATGCCACTGGCCATTTCACCGAGCGCGCGCAGCCGTTCCTGGCGGATCACCTGATTTTGCATCTGCTCCAGCCGTTGAAGCGCATCCGCCAGCGTTTCATTGCGTTCCTGGAGCGTCTGTTCCAGTCGCTTGCGCTCAGTGATGTCGAGGCAGACCCCCACCGCTCGCCAGCGGCCCGGCCCTTCGGCCAGCAGGGAGACATCTTCGGAGAGCCAGCGTTCGTCCTGGTGCCGGTTCCTGCAGCGATAATCGAACTGATAGGAAGGCTGGCCGGCCATGATCGCCTGGATAGCCACGGTATCGAGGCGCTGACGGTCTTCCGGGTGGCAGTTCGCGCGCCAGACATCGGAATAATCCACGCCGTCCGGCAGGTCCAGGGGCAGCACATGCTGGGCGGCTTCCACGTTCAGGCTGACGCTCCTCCAGGCGGGAATGCCGTCCTGCTCCTCGATCTCGGCGGTCCAGAGGATGCAGCGGGCATGGCGGGTGATGAGGCGCAGGTTCATCTCGGCGAGAAGGGACGCGGCGTTCTCCCCGGCTGCCGGGATGCGGGAAGGTTCGGCTTCCGGCGGCGAGTCGTTGGCGGGAGTCTCGTTCATCATGGGTCCTTCAAAGGCGCGGAAGAACATACTTCGCCAAAGAACAGCGCAAATGCTGCGATCTACCTGACGCGTCCACCGTACGGGGCGGGAGCGCAACTCAGCCTCGTGAGCGTTGAGCGCTCATTCAGAGGGACAACGGGAGCGTTGACAGATGAGTTACTTCTATCTTTCCCTTATAAGGGGGAATTTGAAACTCTCCTTTGTAATAGTCGTCAGACTGGCTGAATGGACAGGATGCGGCGCGGAAAGGGGGAAGGTTACAGGATGCCGTTACCGCAAACGGCTACAGCAGGCCGCCATGCACCGCCATAGCGACCGCCTGCGCCCGGTTGTCGGCGTTCAGTTTCTGGAAGATGGAAGTCAGATGAAACTTGACCGTGCTTTCCGAGATTCCCAAAGACCGCGCTATCTGTTTGTTTGGAAGACCTTCCGCCACGCGGCGCAGCACTTCCATCTCCCGGTCGCTCAGGAGAGTATGCGAATCGGGATGAGGATTGTTCATTTCCTGAAGCACTTTGTTCGCCACGCTTGGCTCCAGATGTGAGCCTCCGTCGGCGACGGCGTGGATGGCGCGCACCAGTTCGTCGGTGGAGGAGCCTTTGAGCAGGTACCCCCTCGCCCCGGAACGGAGCGCCGCGAAGACCCGCTCGTCATTGTCATACGCGGTGAAGATGATGATCCGGGGGCGGGGGGGGCGCCCCTCCATGAAGAGCGGAACCGCGTTCAGGCCGCTCATCCCCGGCAGGTCCAGGTCCAGCAGGACAATGTCGCAGGCGTGGAGGCGCAGCAGCTCCAGCCCCTCTTCCGCCGTGCCCGCCGAGTCGATAACCTCTATGTCGGGCTGTGCGGAAAGAATGGCGCAGACCGCCTCGCGGACGATGGGATGGTCATCAATCACCAGCACACGGATCATAGGAGACACGAATCCTTTGAGCGATACCTGGATGGAGCCACGGTCATTGTATGCTATCGTTAAATAGACAACAAACACCGTTTCCATCGGGTTGACCATCCACCCGGACGGTCAATCCCATTTTCGGCGGAGGCGCTTCACTCCCTTCAACCGTCACGCACGCGGTGAAGCGAGGGTCAGGAGGCGGAGTTGGAGGCGTGGGTTGGGAGTTGGGGGCGTGGGTTGGGAGTTGGGGAACCGGAAAAGCGCTGCGTCGGGTGAGTAATTGGGAATCTTCCACAATGCGTGTAGGGCGCCGCCAGTCCTTATGTCGCAAAGTTGTAGCATGGTTGCGCCGCGAGCCGTCCGGGGCGTACCCTTAACCATGTAGAAATCACGTATAAACCCACAAGGCCCTTCGCTCCCTCTATAGAAAACAGAAGTAACCGTCTTCCGAGCGGTTGGCCTGTCGGAAGCGGGGTGATTCCGGCAGGGAAAGTGTTCGGAAACTCCTTCTTAACTTTACAATCAAACAGACGATACCGATAATGGTAGAGACTCAGTTGGCGAGACGCCTCCTCATCCCGCCGGGCTGACACCATGAACGGCTGGCGGCTCCCCCCATGAAAGGTTCCTCCCCAGGAAGGCTCTCTCCCCTCCCTGTCCTCCATGATCGGCGCTCTGGCGCTGAGGCCCTCATGTCCTTTCGACGATTGCCCCTCGCGGCCCAAATTTACATCGGCCTGAGCGCGACCCTGGGGCTTTTCATCATCGGTCTGGACCTGGCGACCGAACGGCTGGAGGACCCGTTGGTCTTCTGGGCGCTGATCGGCCTTGCGGTGGTGGCGAACCTGCCGCGCGTCAATCTCACCGTCAAAAACGCCTACATGACGCTTTCCAATACCGTCGTGTTTCTGGCGATCCTCCTCCTGAACGGCACCCTGCCCACCGTCATTGTGGCCCTGGTGAGCGGGCTGGTCGGCACGGTCCTGGTGAAGCGAGGCCACGACGCCGAAGGTCGCCCCAAACCCCTGACCTGGTATAAACCGGCGCTGACGATGGCCAACCATGTGCAGGCGGGGTTCGCCGCGGCCTGGGTATGGAACTGGCTCTGGATCGGTCACGCGACCCGCCGCGATCCCAGCGTGATGGTGCTGGGGCTGATCCTCATAACGGCGACGTACTATGTGGTGAACACCACCGGCATTTCGCTCGCCGTCGCCCTGAGCGGCAAACTCCCCCTGTTCAAGGTGTGGCGTGAAAACTTCCTCTGGACGTTTGCGGGCTATCTGTGCGCGGCCTGCTTCGCTATGGCGGCGGTCCTCTGCTACACCTCCAGCTCGCCCTGGCTGCAACTGATCGCGTTTTTGGCGCTGGCGCCCGCCTGGATGGTCCATCAGTTTTATCGCATGAACATGGACAAGCTCGAGACCGCCTCGCGCCACGGCCTTGAACTCAATGAACTCAACGAGCGGATGATCAGCACCCTCGCCATGTCCATCGAAGCGAAGGACCGCTACACCCATAAGCACGTCGAGCGCGTGCGGGAGTACGCCAACGCCATCGCGGAAGAACTCGCCATCTCCGAACCCGAACGCAAAGCCGTTCGGATCGGCGCCATGGTGCATGACATCGGCAAAATCGGCGTCCCGGAGATGATCCTCACCAAGCCGGGAAAACTCACCGCCGAAGAGTTCGACCGCATGAAGTCGCACGTCATGGTGGGCGTCCGCATTCTGGAGGCGGTGCGCTTCCCGTTCCCGGTCACCGACGCGGTCGCGGCGCACCACGAACACTGGGACGGCAACGGCTACCCGCTGGGCCTCAAGGGCGAGGCGATTCCTCTCGTGGGACGCATTGTCTCCCTGGCGGACGGCTTTGACGCCCTCACCACTGACCGCCCTTACCGCAAGCGCATGAGCAACGAAGAAGCGCTCGCCCTCCTCCAGTCTCAAAAAGGCGAATATTACGACCCCAAAGTCGTCGATGCCATGGTGCGGGTGCTGCCCAAAGTACAAGTTATTATAGACGAGTTAAACCGCGCCGAAGAACAAGTACAGGCCGATCACCAGGGCGCCGTCCCCACCATTTCCCCGGAAGCGCTGGAGGAGATCGCTCGCGCCGCCGAGGAGGCATTCGTCCTCGCCGAGCTCTCTCTGCGCCCCGGCAGGCCTTCCAGTCGCGCCGCGCTCCTCGAACTGCTGCTCGAAAAAGCCGCCTTCATGATCCCCTCCACGGCGGCGGCGGTCTTCCTGGTCGATTCGCGGACCCAGGAGGTGCGGGTGGAACGATGCGCCGGCTTGTACAGTCATCTGCTGGAAGACCTGACGATGAAGGTGGGCGAAGGGGTGTCCGGCTGGGTGGTGCAGCAGAACAAGGCCATCGCCAATGTCCCGGCGGCGGGCGATGTGGCGCGACGGGTGGAACCGGGCCAAAACGTGGAACTAAACACTGCCCTCTCCGTGCCGCTGAAGTCCGGCGCGGAGTGCATCGGGGCCATCACCCTGTATCACACAGGCTACAACATCTACAACCCGCACTACCAGCGCCTGCTTTCCACGCTCGCCGAACACGCCTCCGGCGCGCTGGAAGCCATGAACCAGATGGAAACCGATCACGCGCACTCCTATACGGACAGCCTCACCGATCTCCCCAATATGCGCCGCATCATCCGGCATATGGAAAAACTGACCGCTGACCCCCGCGGCGCCTTCCAAATCCTCCTGCTCGACCTCAACGACTTCAAGCGCCTCAACGACACCTACGGCCACCGGGAAGGCGATCAGATCCTCCGCGACATCGCCAAACTCCTCCGCTCCTCCGCCCGCACCGAGGAACTTGTGGGACGCTACGCCGGGGACGAGTTCGTGATCGTCTGCCACAGCCGCAACCCCGAAGACGCCCAGCGCGTCGCCTCCCGGATTAAGGGGGGGCTGGCCCACTACCGATTTGCGCCGAACGAAGAAGAGAGCATCAGCACGAGTATCGGGGTCGCCAGCTACCCCGAAGATGGCACCGACTGGCGCTCCATCCTCTCCGCCGCCGACCGAAGGATGTACCGGGAGAAACTGGCTTACCAGCAAATCCGCGCAACCGGCGCCACGCTCGTCGGTACCGCGATCCCTCAAACGACCCTCGGTCCCTCTGAAAATCACGCGACCGAACCCGGCAGACTCCCGCTCCCTGACGCCCCCCAACGCCGGAACACGGACTCCTCCGCCTGAGGGGTCTTCGTTTGAGGCTATGCCGCCGTTACACCAGGTCGCCTGACGCCTGATTCTTTATCCCTTACATTCCCCCACTCCGCCGCCCCCTCCCGACCGCTCCGGCGAAGGCCAGGATTTCTTATGAATGCTCAACCCGCCCTACTGGGGCTTCTCGCTCTGCTGATGGCGGCTCCCGTCGCGGCCCAACTCGACGATCAGGCGCCGTGGCCCACCGCCAACCACGATTACCGGCACACCAGCCGGTCGCCCCATAAAGGGCCTGCGGCTTTACACATCAAATGGACGTTTGCGGCGGGAGGCACAGTGTGGGGGCCTTCTGTTGGACGGGATGGCGTGATCTACGTTCCCAGCGACGACGGAAACCTGTACGCCCTCAACCCGGATGGCGTGGAAAAGTGGCGCTTTGATCTGGAGAGCCGCGTCTCCGCCAACGTATCGTACGCGGTCGGCCAGCACGTCGCCCTCGCCGCCGACGGCACGATCTACGCCACCGGCATGAGCCTCTTCGCCGTGAACCATGACGGCACGGAAAAGTGGCGCTTCAACGCGCCGGGGGTCCCCGGTAAAACGCCCGGCCTGACCGGCTTTCAGTCGCCGATGATCGGGCCGGACGGCACGGTCTATCAGTCATCCACCGACGGCACGCTGTACGCCCTGAATCCCGCCGATGGCTCGGTCAAATGGTCGAAGCAGTTCACGGCGGGGGTGAGGATTCAGGCGCCGATCAGCTTCACCGCCGAGGGGAACCCGCTCGTGAGCCTCCGCAAG
>JBBRGS010000175.1:0-8051 GCA_038240635.1 Armatimonadota bacterium | reverse complement strand
GCGAACCCGACCCCCACAAACGCCATCGCCATGCCGTCGGGGCCGCGCGGGTTCTGAATGCGGTCCTGCGCCTCACCCCACTGGCCCCACGCGTGCCCAATCAGGTTGTTGGACGCCGCGCCCTGGTGGTAGAAGAGGCTGACGCCCGCCCAGTAACTCGCCAGGCCGCCAAACCAGAGGGCCAGCAGCATCGCCAGCCCCAGCCCCTTGTAGTTCATCCCGGTGCGCTCGCCCATCTTCATCGCTTCGAGTTGATACGGCCACGGCTGCGTGCGATACCCGCGCCCGGTGAACCAGTAGAACATCGCAAACATCACCATGTTGTACTGATTGATGGACCGCGTGCCGAGGAAGTCTATCATGATGATGGGGACGTTGGTCCCGGCCATTTCGTGCGCCGGAGGGCCGAGTTCGGCGCGCACGCGGATGATGCCGACCGCCAGAATGAGGTACATCGCAAAAAAGAGCAGGATGACCCAGAGCGTCATGTTCGCCCGCAGGCAGAAGTAGATCAGGAAGGCGATTCCCAGCGCGATCCCGCCCACCGCCTGCCGATACGTGAGCGGCTCGTTCCGGTCATCCAGCGTGGAGCGCCCGGTGACGACGTGCCGCCACACCTCGCGGAGATGGAACCGCGCGGTCCAGGTGGTAAAGATGAAGATAGCGAGCCAGGCGCCATACGTCTGCTCGCTGAAGAAGGGGAAGCGCGGGTAGAGCTGATTGGCCCCCGCCGCCGCCGCGGCGACCAGCTGCATCTTCTTGAAGAGGTAGAAGAACCAAAGCGAGAACGAGAGATCGGTGGGCAAAATGAAGCCTAATCCGATGATGAACGGGTACAGCCCAAACGGCATCCCTCCAATCGCGTTCCACGGCGGCGAGCTGAACGCCGAGCCGAAATCGCGCTCATCGTGGCGCACGGCGAAGTACGGCACGTTGGGGTACAGGTTGTGCAGGCCGTTCACCAGATCGAGCGTGAGGCCAAGGGTGAAGCCTATCCAGAGGAGATGATTGCGGAAGAAGTCCGCCGCGCCGCCGTGCTGCGTGATGGCGAGAGGCAGCTCGATGAGAGGAAAACTGAGCTTCTCGTTTTCGGTCCACTGCTTGCGGATGATGACCGACATGCAGAGGAGGACCATCCCCAAAGCGAGGATGAAGAAACTCCACCAGAGGACGGGAGCGAGCCACGTCATGATGTGTTCCGGCGTGTAGAGCGTGCTGTTGCCTTCGTAGTACGGCTTGAGGGCGGCGTGACTGCCAACGGTGAGCCACGTGGGCAGATACCGGTTGAACATATCGGCCCAATGGTTTTCATCGGTGGCGAACCAGAAGGTGTGCGTCATCGCCGGGAAGCCGAGTTGCAGCGTGTCGTGCCCGGCGAGGCCGCTGGCGATGGAGAGCATCACGTAGATGACAATCAGCTCGGCCTGGGTGAGCGCCCAGCGCGGCGCCACCTTCTTCACGCCCATGTTGATCAGCACGAGCACGAAGATGTTGAACACGACGTTCCACATGATGGACATGGCGGTGGGGTGGCCGGAGTGCCAGATGCCTTCCACCTCCATGATCCAGTACGTGTTGAGCGGGATGAGCGCCAGCCCCATGAGGATGGAGCGCGCCGTGACCCGCCCGGCGTCGCGGTACGTCTCCGGCGCGCCGATGCCCGCCAGCGGAGCGGCGGTTTCCCCGTCGGGCGCCTCTTTGGAGAGGGGGGGCGCGGGAGGGTCCAGCGCCGTCGCCTTCAGCCTTCGGTCTTCCAGCGCCATAGTCTCCCCTTGCGGTTCAGGGCCGCGCGATCCGCCGGAGCGGAATCCACGTTACGATGAAGCGATAAAATGAATGGCCTTCGGGTGACAGGGGAATCTCCCAGCCCCGCTGAGAGGCTTCAGGAAGGCATGGCGTTCAGTTCCACGCGGGCGCCCTTGCTCCTTCTCGTCATTGAGCGACCCCAAGGCTAAATAAGGTGGACCATGGGTAATGCGAGACTATTCGAGGCCGAGGGCGCGGCGAACGGCCCGCACGGCGGCTTCCGGCGGCGCGCCTCCCCTGTTCACGCCGATCAACGCATACCGCAACTGAGCCATCGCGTCGGAAGTCGTTTCCACAGGTGAGGATGAGGCCACAGGCGTCCCTGGCGTATCCTCCATCGCCCCGGCGGGCAGGGTGTCGGCGGGATCGAGGCTCACGGGAGTGATTGGCTGGCCCGCCGCGAGGGTGGTAAAGCGGTCCACCCGGCTCGTCAGTTCGTCCTGGACGCCACGCGCCACCCGCGTCACGGTGACGTTGAAGCGGTACGTCGTGGACGGCTCCAGCCCCTTGAGCGGGACCACCGGATGCGTGGTCTCCGTCCCGGACGACACCTGACGGTCCAGCCGGGCGCTCGCTCCGAACTCCACAACGCCGGAGGTGGGCAGATCGGTTTCCCAGGTCACGACGGCCTGCGTCGGCCCGATGAACGACAAATGCGGAAGTTGGACCCACTGGATCGCCCGCGTGACGCGCGTGTTGCGAAACCGATCCATCATGGCGGCGATCTTCTCCACCCAGGACTTCGGCTCTTCGCTTCCGGCGAGGGCGCCGCCCCATCCGGCGCTCGTTTCATCGGCCTCGGTGGTGATGCGCCCGTCCGCCGACAGCCGCAGGACCCGATCCGCGCAGACGATATACAGGTCGCCGCCGGGAGTGTACGCCAGCCCCGTTGGGCGATTGAGGACCACATTCCCGGCGGTCTCCTCGTCGCCTCCGCCCCCGGCGCCGATGACCGCCTTCACGATGCCGTCAGGCGCCAGAATCCAGACGCGATGATCCCCGGCGTCGGACACCGCGAGGTCGCCATTGGGAGCGTACGCCACCCCCACCGGCTCCCAGAGCTGCCCCTTCACAGCGGGCTGCCCCACGACCGGCGCCTCGCCGCCCCCTCCCGCGAACGTCTCAATCACGCCGCTCGGCCTGACCCGGCGGACGATCCCCTCCCCCGGCTCGGTGATGGCCAGAGACCCGCCCGGATTCCACGAGATTCCGGCGGGCTGCTTCAGGCGCGCCTGCGTGGCCAAAAGGCCGTCCCCATTGGGAGAGGGGGAGGCCGCTGGCGAAGGCGGAGCGGGCGGCGCCGTCGAGTCAGCGTTGTCGGTCGGGGTCCCCGAACCGGGCGCGGCGGTCCCCGCGAGAATGATGGGGCGCGGCTGAGGGTGGCCTCCCCCAGCCACAGTGGACAGGGTTCCGTCCGCCTCCACGCGGCGAATGCGCCCGTTGCGGCTGTCAGCGACGGTGATGCGGCCCGACGGATCGAGTGCGAGGCCCAGGGGGTCCCACAGGCGCGACTGCGGCCCCGGCTTGCCGTCCCCGGTGAAGCCCGGCGCGCCGATCCCGGCCACTACGCTCACCTGGCCAGAGGGAGCGACGCGCCTCACCCGGTGGCTGCGGACTTCCGAGAGGACGAGATCGCCGTTGGGCATGGCGACGGCGCCGGACGGCCCGAAGAGCGGCTCCGGCGACCGGATGGATGCGCCCTCCACAACGGTTTGGCGCGTTCCGATGGGGAGGGCGGTGAGGCTGCGATTCCGTTCAAGCCGCAGAAGGCGCCCATTCACCGGGTCGGTGAAGACGAGCGCTCCGCCGGGCAGCCAGGTCGCCCCCCGGATCGGGTTTTGCACAGTGAGATCGGAGCGCCGGCGCCCCGTCACCGCCGGGTCTTCGCCGGTGCCCGCCATCACGGAGATCGAGCCGTCGGTCTCGACCTTGAGGACCTGATGCGCGCTCCAGTCGGCCACCACATAGCCGCCGCGCGGGCTGAGGACGACGCTGGACGGAGTGGCCATCTCCAGAGGGGGAGGGGCGTCGTCACCGGGCGACGGGGACGGCGCGCCGTCCGCAGTGGGCCGGGAGGAGCGAGCGATTGTCGTGAGGCGGCCCTCCTTCACGCGGAAGAGCGCCTGGTAGCGGGTATCGGCGAAGACGATGCCGCCATCCGGGTCGAGGCAGAGGGCGGTCGGGACGCCCAGCCGCGCCTCGGTGGCCGGGCCGTCCTCGCCGGAAGGGCGGGTTCCTCCTCCGGCGAAGCGATGCAGCGCGCCGTCCGCCGTCACTTCATAGACTCGACTGGCGTACCGATCGGTAAAGAAGAAGTGGCCGGGACCGGCGACAACGAGGTCCAGGGGGCTGGAGAGTTGGACGGAGTTGGCGGGTTCGCCATCGCCGCGCGCCTTCGATTTGCCGCCTCCCGCGACGGTGGCGATGATCCCCTGGGCGTCCACGCGGCGGATGCGGCCGTTATTGGTGTCGGCGATGTAGAGCGCGCCCTGGGCATCGAGCGCGAGGCCATGCGGCGCATTGAGCGAGGCGAGGGTGGCGGGACCGCCGTCGCCGGAGAACCCGCTTTGGCCCGCCGCGTTGGTCTGGCCGCTGCCCGCGACGGTGGTGACGACGCCGTCCGGGGCGATGCGGCGCACCCGGTTGTTGAGGGTGTCGGCAACGTAGATCGAACCGTCCGGTCCGGCGAGCACGGAGGAGGGGCCGTTGAAGGAAGCGTACAGGGCGGAGCCGCCGTCGCCGGAGAAGCCGGGCGAGCCGGTTCCGGCGGCGAGGCTCAGCATCCCGTCCTCACTGAGATGGAAGAGTTGATGCTTCTTCGCGTCGGTGATGAGAAGGTGGCCGTCGGGGCTGTACGCCACGCCCCAGGGGTAGCCGAGGGGTGTTTCCACGCCCAGCAGCGCCGGACCGTTGAGGACGACGTGTTCCGGCATGGTCCCCGTGGGAGCCAGCGAACCGGCGGAGGGGGCGAGGCCGAGCAGGCTCAGCGCCAGCAAGAGGCTTCCCCACAGGGCGAAACGCGCGCAGCGGCGACCGTCGAGCTGCGCTTCGGCTTCAAAGGGCCGTGGGCGGGCGGGCGAGTACAGGTATCGCAGGCGCGTGTCCGCCATGCGGCGCAATCCCTTCGTAGAGGCGCATTCGTCCCGCGCCTCATCCTTGCAGGCGGAGGGGACAGGTTCGTTTCCTTCAGGTCCCTGAGATTCCGGGCGGTTGAAACCGCTGCAACGACCGCACAAAGTCGGCCTTCGCCGACTCCTGCCCTGCCGAAGTCTTCCGTCCCTGAGCGACCCCCCCTACCTCACCCCGGCCTTCGGCCACCCCTCTCCCACAGGAGAGGGGCCAGGGGACGGCGCTATTCTCATGCTCCATCATTGCTCCCCGAACCCGCGCAGCGATCCCCGAACCCGCCCAGCGATCCCCGAACCCGCGCAGGCGGGTTTCGTGTGTGTGTTGCTGCGGTTTCAACCGCCCGAATACTCAATGAAAAGGGGAAGAGGACAGGCGCCCGGTACACTCTGAGATTCGACGCCGAGGCCGCCATGCCTTCAGGCCGGGCCTTCGCCGCCGGGAGGTGTGAAGCCGCGCGGGGGCGCACGACGCAAAACGGCCCTCCGACGGCGCGACGGGCAGCGCGCGGTCGGAAGGCCGTCTGTCCATCCGGTGAGGGATGGAAGCGGGAATGCGAAGCGTGAAGGACTCGCAGCTGTGAAGGCCCTGATGAGTGATGGCGACCTACTCGGTGAGGTGAGAGGTCTTCATCGAGCTGATCGGGTTCGTCCACCAGACTCCGCGCCCGGAGCCGTTGGGGTCGTCGTAGGCCATCGGGACGCCGGGGTCGTTCACCGCGCCGGGGAGGGCGACATCGTTGAGGAAGATGCCTTTAATATTGCCGCCGGTGGAACTGGTCACATAGAAGGAGAGGAACCCCTTCACCGTGCCGGATTTGGCGGGAAGGTTATCGTAATGCACGACAGGCAGCGAAACGATGCGCGGATTATCTGAAGTGAGCGTGTTCCATGCCTGCTTGTTCCAGGGGGGCTGGCTGGCCCGCGTGAGGAGATCGGCGACCCCCTGATCGGTCGGGCCGACCATATTGCCGGTGGCGACGGTCACGTTGTCGCCGACCTTCAGCGGGATGTCGGCGCCGTTGGAGATGATCGCGTAGAACGATTTCCCCGTGCCGCCGGAAAGGTCCAGCGACTGCATGCTGGGAGTCTCATAGCAGCCGCAAACCTGCTTCAGATTCGCCTCGACGCCGGGCTTGAGTTTGGGGACAAACTTATCGTCCACGCCGAACGGACGAATGCTATGATCCACGATGTTCACGGCGCGCTGATTCGCCACGGCGGCGGCTTTGACGTTGCTGGTGTTCTTATTGAAGATTTTGGCGAAGGCGAGGTTCACTTTCTCGGTGGCGGAGGCATGAACTGTGGGGCCACAGGTGTAAACATTAACCTGGTTGAGGGCGATCCCGTTCTCCTGGGCGACCTTTTGCGCGGTGGAGATCGCCAGGGAGGTGTTGGGGAGTTTGGTCGCGCCCGCCACAACGGCGGCGTCCACGCCATTTTGCAGCGCCTGCTTGCGGGTGTAGAGCATACCCATATCCACGCTGAGGCTGGCGAACCCAATCAGGATTACGATGAGACTGGTCGCCCAGACGAGCGCGGCGCCGCGTTCACTCCGCAGGCGGGGAGGCGAGAAACGGGCGGGAAGAAGGGCGGGCTGAAGTTTTACCACTATTCTCTCCTCATAGTCATACCGGAGTTCAGGGGAAGGGCGTTGCTGGTGACGCCAGGGAGCCAGGCGAAAAAAGAGCCGGTAATCAGCGGGTGCTTCCAGGCCGCGATGCGCACGCGCACCAGGGCGTCCGGCGGGGCGCCATTCATGACCTGGCCGTTGACCGGCGGGCCGTCGGTGAGGGGCATCCAGCCGCCGCCGCCCACGCTGTACTCCGGGATGATGTTGGCCGAAGGGATGGTCATCGAGGAGGCGACCGACTGCTGTGTGGTGGCGACGATCTGGGATACCGGCTTGCCCATGGACGCGGCGCGGACACCAGTGCGGGCGGCCTGAGTGAGGGTCAGCTTGTGGAAGCCGATCATGCCGAACTCGATCATGCCCATGACGAGGAGGAAGAAGAGGGGCATGATGAGGGCCATCTCCACCGCCGCTGCGCCACGTTGGCAGCCGCAGCGAGAAGGCCGCGCGTTCCCGTGACGGGGTGAGGAACTGAACGTCCTGGAGGAATGAGTGGCGCCGATCATTACGCGCTCCTGAAGTCTTGCCTCATGGTCACGGGTCCCGCTGTCCGAGGGGGAGCGGGACAGAGGTTGATCTTCCGTCAGGGGGTCCACCACAGAGTCATCACCGCGCCGATCAAAATCGCCACGGCGTAGGGGAGTTTGGGACCGTGCGACCCGGCGGAAACACTCAGATCGCGTTCGCCGGAGCGCCGCCTCAGCAGGTTCATGCCGAGATTGGTGCAGGTCATGAGGAAAATGCCGCGTCGCAGCAGAATGGGCAACGCAAGCAATGCGCCCGCTAAACCGGTCCAAAGGAGCAGCCATCCCGCCGACGGCCAGGCGAGCAAGGCGCCCATGGCGATCAGCAGTTTGAGGTCTCCGCCCCCGAACCCGCCGCCAATCGCCAGGGAGAGGAGGATCAGGCCCGCGATGGCGCAACCCGCGCCCAGAACGCTCCCCAGCAGGCCAGGCGGACCATGGACGGCGTATTGCAGCAGCGGCGCGGCGGCCAGCAGCGGCAGCGTGAGCCAGTTGTAGACCTTGTTGGAACGCACATCGGTGAGGGCGGCGACACTGGCGGCGGCGAGGGCGACTCCGGCGATCCAGGGCGATTCCAGCACGGTTCTCTCCTTGCGGTGATGCGGTCATGGCAGGCGATGACGAGACTCTGTGCGATGTTGACGGTACGCGTTGAAGGCGGAAGCGCGTGGAGGGGTGCGCTTCCGCCTTCAGGGATTGAAGCGCCGCCTACTTCAGTTGAGCGTTCGCCGCATCGAACTTGTTGGCGATGCCGCCCTTGAGCGCAGTGACGGTGCCGATGAGGGCGACCAGCAGCGCGTACTCGACCATTGTCGCGCCGTCTTCGTCGCGGAGCAGGCGCAGGGCGCTCGATTTGATGCGATCCATGAGTTTCTCCTGTGAAGGGGGGAGGAGATGGCTCCGTCCCGGATGAGCGTGACCCCGCTTGCGCGAAGGCGCCGCTGAGGTTCAAGAGGTGAAGAG
>JBBRGS010000174.1:0-8258 GCA_038240635.1 Armatimonadota bacterium | reverse complement strand
CCTTGTCTTTATTGGACGACGTTGAGGACAAGCGCAACTTTCGGGTTCCGGAAGAGAAAGCGTTCATCCTGACCACCGGCGAGAAAATCTTCACCCTTGACGAGCTTTCCGAGGCCGTCAACCTGATCGAGCCGGAAGAATTTCGCTTCCATGTCAACGAGCAGCAAAATGACTTCGCCGACTGGGTGCGGGACGTCTTCGGTGAGGAACCCCTTTCCCGCTCACTCTACGAGCATCCTACCCCCCTGCGTATGATGGTCAGCATTGAGAAATTCCTGCGCCCAGCCCGTGCCGCAGCGTCCTGATGACATTGGGCCCGATCTGACGCTCGGTCTCCCCTCCACAGAAGTCGGTCTTCCTCCGATGATGAATCTCGCCCGCCCCCCCTGAGCCGCCGAGAGGAGACCACCATGACCCTCACCGCCGAACGCGCCGCCTTCACCGACATCGAGCCGCTCCGCGCCCTCTTCCGCGCCGAGCTGAACTGCCAATTCGTCCACGACTCCATCCTCCGGCGCGGCCTGGCCGACCCGTACCTCCTCCGCGTGGACGGGCAGGTCGCCGGATATGGCGGCGTCTGGAACATGTACGATCCGGGCCGCGTGATGGAGTTTTATCCTCTCCCCGACCGCCGCGCCCTCGCCCTGCCGCTCTATCAGGCCCTCCTCGAAGCGAGCGCCGCCGTCCAGCTCCAGGCGCAGACCAACCTGCCGCTCATGCTCCTCATGCTCATGGAGTGCGGCCACACTCTTCGCCCCGAAGCGGTCCTCTTCGACGACGCCTTCACCTCCCGGCTGCCCAATCCCGGCGTCACGCTGCGCCCCCTGCCGAAGGAGGAAGCGTCCACCGTCTTCACGCACCACCACGAGCCGGTGGGCGACTGGGCGCTGGAAGCCGACGGCGAAGTGGTGGCGACCGGCGGAGCGCTCTTCCATTACAATCCTCCCTACGGCGACCTCTATATGGAAGTGGCCGAACCCCATCGGCAGCGCGGCTACGGCGCTTACCTCATTCAGGAGCTCAAGCGCATCGGCTACGAGCGCGGCAACCGCCCCGCCGCCCGCTGCGACCCCGCCAACGTCGCCTCCCGGAACACCATGGCCAAAGCCGGGATGCTCCCCTGCGGCCGCATCCTCGTCGCCGACGTGAAGCGGTAGACCACGCCGCTTGCGGATTTCGAGGAACGCCATTCACGCGAAGGTTGAGATCGGCGCCATGACACTCCTCAGGTCCACGGATGGCCAGAAGCCGCCGCGACCTCCGGGCGCCCGGCGCAAGGGTGGCCGCCTCCTCGCGCTCGTCGCTGTCGCCACCCTCTGCGCCCCTGCGCTGTCAGCATCGCCCGTGAGGCCCGTCTCACTTCCCAAACCTTCGACGCCGGTAAAGTCTGTGAAGCCGCCGAATCGCCCCGCCCTCTACGTCCACGTCATGCCCTGGTTTGAAGCGCCGCCCCGCGCCCCCGGATGGGGCTGGCACTGGACGATGAATCACTTCCAGCCGGAGACGCCCGACGCCCACGGCCTCCGCCCCCTCGCGTCCCACCTTTACCCCCTCATCGGCCCTTACGACTCGTCCGACCCCGACGCGCTTGAGTATCACGCGCTGCTGATGAAACTCGCGGGGATAGACGGCGTGATCGTGGACTGGTACGGGACCGCCGACTTCAACGATTACGCGCTCCTCCACCGGAACACTCAGCGCCTCCTCGACATATGCAGGCGGTTCCGGCTCCGCTTCGCCCTCTGCTACGAGAATCAGGCCGTCCGCCGCCTCGCCGAAGGGCGCTCCCTCACCCCCGAACAGGCGCTGGAAGCCGGGCGCGCCGACCTCCGCTGGCTGAAGGATCACGCCTTCAATCAGCCGCTCCATGCCCGATGGCGCGGCCAGCCAGTCCTCCTCACCTTCGGCGACCCGTACTTCACCGGCGACCAGTGGAGCGCCCTCTTCGCGGCGGTGGGCGTGCGCCCGGCCCTCTTCACGCAGGATCACGCGCGCCCGCCCGCCATCGGCGTCTTCGGGTGGCCGCCCATGTGGAAGGCGAAGGACGGCGTCCTCACCGCCGCCGCGCTGGACGAGTATTTGACAGCCCTCTACGCTCCCCCCCGCGAGACGGCGGACTCGGCGCTTAGGGGAGAGGTGATCGGCGTGGCGCTGCCCGGCTTCCACGACATCTACGCCGAAGCCGGGGCGCACGCCTCCTGGGGCTTCCTCGACGACCGGGGTGGCGCAACGCTGAAGGAGACCCTGCGCCGCGCCGAAGCCTCCCGTGGCCCGTTTGTTCAGGTGGCGACATGGAACGACTTCGGCGAGGGCACCGCCGTGGAGCCGACCCGCGAGCGCGGCTACCGTTCCCTGCGCATCCTCCGCCGCTGGAAGACGGGCGACACTTCACCAGATAAAGACCTTGACGCCCGATTCCGGCTCGCGCTGCGCCTGTTTCACCTCCGCAGGCGGGCGCGCGCTCTCTCGTCTGGCGCCGAACAGACCGCCGCCATGACCGCCGCCATGACCGCCCTGGACCGCGCGGCGGACGCGCTGGCGAATGAGGACCTCTCCCGCGCCGAGAGGGCTATGAAGCGCGTAACCTTCTGAAGCGATGGGATTTTCTCCTCGCCACCGGATCCTCGGCCACGGTTCCGCGACAGATCCGCCTTCCGCCCGCGCGCCTACATAGCCGCTTCATGGCCGCTTCATCTCCGCTTCATCTATGCTTAACCCCGCCATGGGCGCCACAATACAACGGTTGAGCCGCCCTCTGGCTCATCGCTGACCGGAGGACCCCCCGCGTTGAAGTTGTTCGGATTTGGAACTGACCAAACCTTTTATCAACTCCTCGACCGCCAGGCCGAAATCGCGCTTCAGGCCGCTCAGGCTTTCCATGCCCTCACCAGCGACTATGGCCGCGTCAAGGATTATCTTCATCGCATGGACCAACTGGAGCACTCCGGCGACGAGGTGGCTCACCAACTCGCTCTCCTCGTGGACCGCTCCTTCGTCACTCCGCTGGACAAAGAGGACATTCACGCCATCTCCAACACCCTGGACGACGTGACCGACGCCATCGAAAACGTGATCAACCTCATGGTGATGTACCGTCTCCCCGACGTCCGACCCGATATCGAGATCATGGCGTCCCTCCTCGTGCGCACTATGGAAGCCACACAGGAAATTGTCTCCCAGTTGCGTCATATCACCGGCCTCGACGCCATTCAGCCCCTCGTCATCCGCATCAATCAACTCGAAAATCAGGGCGACGACACCTACAAGGAAGCCATTGAGGAAATCTTTCACGCGCCCGACCGCGATCCGTTCACCTTCTACGCCTGGAAAGAGGTGTACGACGGCATCGAGGACGCGATAGACAAGTGCGAATACGTCGCCAACTCCATTCAGGGGATGGTCGTCAAGTATGCATGAAGTCACCACCCTGCTGTTCCTCACCGTGGCGGCCGCTCTCATCTTCGACTACATCAACGGCTTCCACGACACCGCCAACGCCATCGCCACCGTCGTCTCCACCCATGTGCTCACGCCTCGCACGGCGATCCTCATGGCGGCGGTCCTCAACTTTCTGGGCGCGTTCTACTCCAGGGCGGTCGCCACCACCATCGCCAAGGGGCTGGTCCATCCCGGCGCCGCCACGCAATCGGTCGTCCTCGCGGCGATCATCGGCGCCATCGTCTGGAACCTGATCACCTGGAAGTACGGCATCCCCAGCAGCTCCTCCCACGCCTTGATCGGCGGCCTGATCGGGGCGGCGGTCCTCCACGGCGCCGCCCAACCGGGGACCGGTTCAGTGGTGCAATGGACCGGCGTCTGGGAGAAGGTGATCATCCCGCTCGTCGGGTCGCCCGTGATGGGCTTCATCCTCGCCAATCTCCTGATGCGGCTTATCTATCGGCTGCTGGGGCGAGTCCATCCGAATCGGGTCGGCAAGGTCTTCCGTCGCCTGCAAATCTTCTCAGCGGCGTTCATGGCGTTCACGCACGGGGCCAACGACGCGCAGAAGAGCATGGGCATCATCACGATGGCCCTGGTGAGCGCGCATTATCTGAAGGAGCCGGTCGTTCCCACCTGGGTGATTGTCTCATGCGCCGTCGCGATGGCGCTGGGAACGTCGGCGGGCGGCTGGCGGATCATGAAAACGATGGGGCACCGCATCGTGCGGCTCCAGCCGGTTCACGGGTTCGCGGTGGAGTCGGCGGCGGCGACGGTGATCCTTATCGCCACGCACTTCAAAATGCCGGTGAGCACCACTCACACCATCGCGGGCAGCATCTTCGGCGTCGGGACCTCCAGGCGGGTCTCCGCTGTGCGGTGGCAGGTGGCGCAGAGCATGGCGGTGGCCTGGGTGCTGACCCTGCCCGCCGCCGCCCTGGTGAGCGGACTCATCTACCTCGCGCTGCGGTATTCCGGGCTGCCGTAGCGTCTCCGGGACGCGCCAGCCTATTGAATTTCAGGAAGTTTGTCGAGTAACCCGGCGGCGGCGCCTGCGACTCATACAGCGAGGCCACCACGGCGTCGAGGGCGCCGCGCACGACCTCCCGCCGAGCATGCACGGCTTCGGCGTCCTCCAGAATGATCTCCGGCTCCTGAAGGCGCCGCGCGAGAGTCTCCATCTCCGCCGCCATCCGCGCCACGAGATCGTGCGCCACATCCGTCACCGCGAAGGCGTCCTCCGTCAGGCGCCACGTCGCCCACCACGCGGCCCAGGCGGCCCGGTTTCCCGCATCCGGCGCGCGCCAGACCGCTTCGAGAAGCCGCCACCCCTCGGCCACGGCGCAGGCGCGTTCCGGCGGAGGCGTTCCGAACCGCACGCGGGGCGCCGGGAGATGCCGCACCTGGTACAGGTTGACGTTGTTGTTCGTGCTGACGAGGCGAAAGAGCCATTCCAGGGCCGTGTCGCTGTTGAGCAAGGCAAGGAGATAGCGCGGGTCATACGGCGGGCGCATGGTGAAGGCGTCGGTGGAATCGGCGAGGAACTGGCCCGGCTCCGAGAGGGCCGCCACAAGCCGCTTCCGGCACGCGACATTCTTCACCGCCTGCTTCACCACGCGGCGCTCCCGCCACGGCAGGGCATCCCGAACGGCGGGCGACAACGTGGCGAGGAAGCCGTCCCGATCCAGCCAGCGCCGCTGCATTCCCAGGGTCCGAAGCGCGTAGGGCGTCACGTCGGCGCCGCGCAGCAATCGGGTTCCCGTTGGCGTCTCCATCATGAATCGCTTGTGCGTCCCCGAATTCACCTCTCCGATGGCTCCGTCCGCCAGTTCGGACAGGGGACACAGCCACGGCAGGCGCGACAGTCGTTCCAGCGCGTCCCGCTCGGCGCCGGTCAGGCCCACAAACGGAAGGCCGCCGGGCTGGAGGCGTTCCAGCATTCCTGGCTCCCCCACGCGCCGCTCCGGCTCGCCGACCATGCGCCCGTCCGCCCACCGATAGAGGGGGAAGGAAGCCGCGCGGCCTCCCTTCTGCGCCGTGACGATGCAGACCGCCGCCGACGCCGAGGCGAAGACGCGGCGCGCGGCGTCATCGTATGGAAAATCGTCCACGCGAAGGACGGCGGCGTTTTGGGTGAGCATGCGGCGTTCGGAGAGGGCATCGCGGTCGCCGAGCAGGGTGCGCGGGACGATCATGGAGACGACGCCCCCCACGCGGCAGACGGCCAGGCCACGCTGCAAAAAGAGGCGATACAGGTCCACAGCGCCACAGATGACGTACTCATCGGGATGCGCGCGAGCGTACCGGGCGACCTCCGCCAGTTCGGGATTATGGGTCAGTCCACCCCGGCTGTTATCGTAAGGCGGATTGCCGACCACGGCGTTAAACCCGCCGCCCTCGGCGAAGACCTCCGGGAACGCCTCCCGCCACTGAAATCCCTCCGTCGCCTGCCCCGACGCCGCATCCACCGCGCCAATGAGGGCGTTGCCGCAGCGCAGGTTACGCTCCAGCGCCGGGTCGGGGACGGCGACGGGACGGCCCTCGGCCCATGCGGTGACGGCCAGCCGCGCCAGCTCCACCGCCACGGGATCGCGGTCCACTCCGAAGAGACTTTCGCGGGCGATGCGGCGGCGCGCGGCGCGCATGGCTTCGTCGTCCCACTGCTTGGCGGCGGCGGAACGATAGGCGAGAAGCGTTTCGCCCGCCGCGAGGAGGAAGTAGCCGCAGCCCATCGCCGGATCCAGGAGGCACAGCCACCCGCCGCCTCCGACAGCCCCGCGTCGCGCCGCCCGTCTCGCCGAATCGCTGAAATTCACCCCTCCGCCGCGCGCCCATGCGCTCGCCTCCGACATCGCAGGAGCCGACAGGGCCGCCATCCGTTCCCGTTCATGCGGTGGCGCCTCGCCTTTGGCTTCTTTCAGCAGCGGAGCGAGGGCGCTCTCCACGATGTGACGGGTGATCCGTTCCGGAGTGTAGTATGAGCCGGACGCCTTGCGCCCCCGGTCGTCCTCCGCCCACGCGATCCTCCAGCCGCCCGCATCATCGGGGAGAAGCGTCGGACGCAACGCCAAAAGCGATTCGTAGCGGCATCCATAATCTCGCGGCGTGAAGCCCCGGAAATCGGTCCACTCCCGCACGCCCAGAGGCCCGTCTTCCCGCGACAGGGCGTCGGCGGCGAGGAGGAACGCCCGCGCGCCGATGCCCGCTTCCGCGCTGTGGACGAGTAAGGGAGCCAGCGGGGAGGCGGCCAGTACGGAGGCGCCCGCGATCCCCTTCGCATCAGAGTCCACGACCGCCGCCAGTCTCTGCCGCCACACAGATGGCTCCGCGCGGGTCTCTTCCTCGGCAAAGACTGCAAGAATCCGAAACAACAATCCGGTGGCGACGTTCCGGGCGTGATTCAGCGCCGCCGGAGTCCACGCCTCGCCGGGGCGCGCCGCCACGCAGCCCTCGATCAGGCGCCGCAGGGCCTCGCGTTCGGCGCCGGCGCTTCTCCGTTTCACTCCAATCCCGGAAATCGGTTTGTCTCCATGTTCAAACGTGAGTTTTGAGGCGAGGATTGGGGAAGAGTTGCGCGACCGAAGCGCGCCGAACGACAGAGTGCAGGCGTTCCCGGTCAGGCGAGATCGTCTCGGTGAGACCGCGACAGGCTGAAGCCCAATACTGCTAAATAAAGAGATGAGGCGCCCCCTGGAGAACGTTTCGGTACATCCCCGCACATCTCCCGGAGCCGCCTCATGAGTTTCAGCCTAAAGCCGTTGGATCCGAAAAGCAAGTGGACCGAGTCAGTCAGTCGAGCGCAAACCGGAGTCGGCGCCAACAGACCTGTTATTATGGATGAAGTCTCGAAGACGCGCTAAGGCGTTCCACTTTCCGTCTCCCTGGCGCCTGACATACTCCTCACCCGCGCATCACACCCATGAGGAGCTGATGAATCGTTTCACCTGCCACCGAAGAAGCCTCTTCCTGATAATCGGATGCCTTGCGCTGGCGAGCGGCCCCGCCATCACGCGCGCCGCGCCGTTTCCATGATTCCGGGCGACCCGTACTTCAGCGTCTGGTCCCGCGCCACGCGCCTCACCGATGACAGGACTCGGCGCTGGACGGATCAGCCGATGTCCCTCAACAGTCTCATCCGGGTAGACGGGCTCGCATACCGGCTGATGGGCGTGGACCCGAAAGGCGTTCCCGCGTTGCCGCAGCAAGGGATGGCGATCGTGCGCCCGACGCGCTTGGTGTACCAGTTCGACGACGAGCGCGTGACGGTCACATTCACCTTCATGACCCCGGCTTTCAATGACTACCTGGACACCTTCGCGCGGCCCGTGACATACCTGACATGGACCGTCCGCAGCGCCGACGGGCGGCCTCACGCGGTGGCGCTGTACGACAGCGTGAGCTCACAGCTGGCGGTCAATCGCCCCGCCGAATCGATGGTGTGGAAGCGGGAAACGTTCGGGCCGCTCGCCGCGATGGGCGTGGGGAAGGCGGCGGCCAGAACATAGACGTAGGTTTTGCGGACGTGTTCCCGACCATAAAACAAAGTGGCGCCAAACAGGAAGCGCCCTCCGCCGGGCGGAAAGACGACTCGAAAGCGGATGGAGGCGGGTTCGGGCGGATCGAGTCGCCCACTCCGCAGAGGCGATCCGCCTCCCGACTCTCCTGCATGGCGTCCTGGAGGAAGCAGTAGTGAAGCGACGAGACTTTGCGACAAAGGCCGCGTGGAGTTTGGCGGCGCTGGGCGCGGCGAACAGCGCAGGGAGCGCCTCGGAGAGGAAACCCATGACCACCCAAGCGAAGGAGGCGGGCCGCATGATGAG
>JBBRGS010000173.1:0-8312 GCA_038240635.1 Armatimonadota bacterium | reverse complement strand
CAGAAGACACTCCTGGGGTTCATCGGTCGCTCCCTCTGTCATTGGCGTGACTTTGGCGTGACTTTGGGAACGTGGCCTGTTGAACCCCAACTTTTCAACCAATCAACCTGTCAATATCCACGCTTTTATGTTGTGCTACCGGTAGTCGCATAAACGACCGTTATTTGAGAAATATTGAACCGATAATCACGGCTTCCGTTAACTATACGTGAGACTTATCCCAGAGAACGGATATTCCTTAATTATCGGGAGCCTCTCTCTGTTGAAGGAGCCTGAGTTCACCATCGTTTATAACGAAACGGATCATCGCCCGTGATGAAATCGGTGCGGTAGTCAGGATGATAAAGAAACGCCTGCACTCCCGATACCGGACTCAGCCTCAAGTCCGCCGCCGGAGAGAAAAAGCCGCCGCCGCCGTACCCATCCCAGATTCGAACCGCCAGCACGTTGCGCCCCGCCTTTACCAGGCGACCTGGCACAACGTAACGGCGGTCAACCACCCACGGCGTAGGAGTTTCAGCTCCAGTAGACCCTATCCGCTCGCCGTTCCAGAATGTAACGTCGAAGTCATCTACTTTTCCTAGATCCAAAATCAGGTCATCACCGGCATAATTTTCAGGTAGATCCAGAATTCGACGCGCCACCGCTTCGCCGTCTCGCACGTCAAAGCCGGGCACGGGACCGGGGACCATCATTACATTACCGAGCGTACGGCTGCCGTCCAGCAGCGCACGCGCCGCTTCGCTCACGCCGGGATCTTTCACTTCGTCAGGGCCGGCGGCGGACGCATGACTGGCAGTGATCGCGTATTGCCACTTCCCTCCCAACGGAATGAGCACCGGCGGGCGCGAAGTCAGGGAGAGCGCCGGAAGATCGTCGCGCAGGGTTGCGCCTAGATTGGCAAGTACCTGGGCGACGGCCCGCGTCTGACGCCATCGTGTGAAACGGAAGTACGTCTTCGTGTCGGCGTCGAAGCGTTCGGGGTCTAGCTGGAGCCAGACTACCAGGCCGTTGCCGATCTTCCGCTGCGCCACCTGCCCACCTGCCGTCACCTTCCAATTGACAGATGTTTTTTTATCCTGGACCAGCCATGCGTTTTCCTCGTTCCTCCAACGCAGGTCCGACGGTGAGAGCCCGGCCAGCACTTCCCAGTGCGGCGGCGCTTCGACGGAACCGCTGCTCATGCGTTGAGCAGCGGTGATTCCCAGTGCACCCCCGGCGGATTGGCGCGGTAAAAACACGGCCTTGCCGCCACGGTTCAGATAGGCGAGTAGCGCCGCCTCTTCCACGGTGGCGTCCGGCGCAAGGATGACCAGGTCGGCATTGGCTGGAAGGGAGGCGGTTTTTTCACATTGAACTCTCAGCAACTCAAACCAGCCGGGAGGCGTTCCGACGACGGCCACTCGCTTCAGACGAGGAGCCGGAGGAGCGGTCTGCGCATGGCGGATGATCTGTCGCGCGAGACGCTCCGCCGCCGGTTCCAGGGGCAACGGCCTATTTCGGGACGCACCGGCGCCTGAACGAAACCGCTCTTCGAGATCGAGCAGGCAGAGGGTGGCGCGTCCCCGGCCCAGATCCAGTTCCATCAAGGGCGAGTAGGCGCTGTCAAACTCACATTCAAGGAGGGGACGCCAGCCTGACAGATGAGGTTTTTCCACCGCCGCCGAGGAAACACCGCCCCGGTTACCCCAGTGCCAGCCGAATGGAGGCTCTTCGTTTCGTCCGGGGAGCGGGTCGGCGGACGGGTGTTGCGTGCTCGAACCGCCCCAATTGCGGAGGTCAAGGGCATCAAGGCCCTCGACCACTGGATGCGCAGGATCCACCGGAAAGACGTACCGGGATACATGCCGCGAAATCCGGAAGCCCCAGACGCGCTCCATCCAATCGGGATTTTGCTCCATAACGAGAACGCGACCGCCGTTGCGCACGAAGGCGTTCAGGTCCGCCGGGGGGTTGCCACCGGAAGACAGGGCGTCGCGTCCGACGATCACCAACTCCCGGGTCGCACGACCGTCCCAAGTGCGAGCGGAAAAGCCAAGAGAGCGCAACATCGCCTGGGTGCGGCCTCCGGGGTCGAAGACAGCCACGGAAGCCGCTTTGACTTTCTGTGGCCGCGGCCAGACGCGGAACGCGAATGAGTCCTGATGCTTGCGCGTGCCAATCCTCGCGGTCAGCAGGAGAGACCCGTCCGTTTTACGCGCGAGGGCTGACGGAGCGTTAAAGGTGAGGGGAACGAGCAAGTTCTCCGTTACTACTAGCGTACCGCGTTTGCTGCCGGAAGCGAGGGTCTTGCCGCCCATCTTCGCGCTCCACATGAGTGAGTAGGGTTGGGGACTGCGCGTATCGTTGAGGAGGACGGCGGTTTTTTGAATCGCCTCTCCGCCCCAGAACGCGTGCCGCTTGTCCGTCACCGACGCAGCGTCTTTGGGGACGGTGTGACCGCCGATGTAGGCCAGCGTTTCGCAGTTGTTCCGGACCAGCGCGTGTCCGGCGGGCGTCAGTTGCGCCCCGCCCTTCGGCTGATCGGGGAAGAGGGTGTCCGTACGCAATTTTGGGGAGTAGGTTCCTAGCCGTCCGGGGCGAAACGACGGCGTGTCCACCTCCTCCACCGGGCCGACCCTTCGGGTGGCGTAGCCGCCTTCCCAGGGCAGCATGCCGGCGGTCGTGCCGAGCGTCCGCCATGCACGCCAGATACGCTCCGTGAACAGTGGCTGGAGAATCATATTCGCGGGCGAGTAGTTTCGCGATGCCTCGCCCTGCCAACTCTGGTACTCCTGTCCACCTTTGAACTTATCCCGCATAGCGCGGCGATAGTCCGGAGTCTCCAGACGGTACGCCTCCCGTCCGAGGTAAATGGCGGCAAATTCGGTGAGCCAGGGCTCCGTTGTTTCCGCCTGTCCGTAGTCCTGGCGCCCCCGTTGAAACGAGACGCCCAGCGGCGCGCCGAACTCGATGGGGAGATACGGCTTGTCACCGCTTTCCGCCCAGGCGGAGAGCCACTCTTCCTCTTCCTGCAAGGGGATGAAGTTGAGGTAGGAGTTGACCGCCCAGAGGTCGCCGACGATTCCCTGATGGACGAATGTGCCCCGCGTCGGGTCTTCTCGGCGCATCCAAGCGAGAGCGCTTTCCAGAGCGCGGGCGCGACCCGCCTCCCCGGGGGTGAAGATCAGCCCGCTCGTCTCCCGGTTCCGTCCAATGGCGAGGGGATTCTGGTCGTGCCCGTGCCCGAACGAGTTCCCCGAAGTGCTCCAGAGAACGATGGAAGGGTGGTTGCGGTGAAGGCGTAGTTCCCGGCGGGTCAGCCGCTCCCATTCGGCTTTGGCCTGAGGGCTTTTCCAGTCGCTCTGCCCCCAGCCGATGAAATCGTTGACGTTGCCCGCCGATCCCATGAGCAGGAACCCCTGCCGGTCGGCGACATCATAGAAAACATGGTGAAACGAGTGCTGCCCGCGCCGCTCGCTGTTGCCGGGCCACATCTCGCCGATATTGTACCCCATCCACCGAAGGCCCTTGAGCGCGCCCTCCACGTATTCGCGCGTCCCCGAAACCGGCGACCACTCCTGCGGGGCCACCTGCGGGCGCAGGCGAATCGGAATCCCGTTCAGGAACATTTTTTTCCGTCGATCCAGAACTCGCGGAAACCGAACTCCTGCGCGTACTCGTCGTCCATCCCCGCGCCTTCGGTTTGCAGCTTCAGCGTGTAAAGATGGGGCTTGTCCAGGTCCCACAAGACCGGGTCGGCCCAGGGCCAGTTCACCTTGACCGTTTGTACCGGCTTCGCCTGCACGTTGACTGTTTGCTCGAACGTCTTCTCTTCCTTGCCGCCGCGCTCCATGCGGGCCACGAGCTTCAGCGATCCGGCCTGCGTCACGTTCGTCAGCTCGACATCGAGCGTCACCTGTTTTCGGCGTGTGCTCGGCTGCACGAACACGTCGCTGACATACGTTTTTCGGGGCCGCGATTCCAGGACAACGTCATCGATCAGGCCCTTGCTTTCGGGCCGGGCCTCGGTGAAAGAGACCTGATTCGCTCCCGGTCCCATATAGACGCCGACCTGCTCCGAGGAGGGGATCGTCGCCACGAACACGCGCAGGCGGTATTCGCGGCCCGGAGTGATAAAACGAGTCAGATTCACCTCGCCCGCCGGCCAGGCCACTCGCCCGATTTCCTTCCCGTCGAGGTAGACCCACGCGTCCGTGCTGATCCGGGCGAAGGACAGAAGGACGGACCGGCCCTCCCAGCCGGCCGGAATGCGGAGCGTCCGCTCATACCAGCCCTGATCGAGCGCGTCGGCCTGCCACGCCTGCCACATCGGGCCGCTGCCGGGTGCCGTCATCTGCGGAATGGCGATGGCGCTGTAGCCGATGCGCCAACTGCCGGGCACGCGAAGATAACCCCAGCCGACCGGGACCGGCTCCTTCGCGCCCGCCTGACCGGGTTGAAACTTCCACAGGCCGTTCAGCACGATTCGCCCCCGTCGGGAAGTGAGATTTTCGACGGGTTCTTCTCCCCAGTAGATTCGCTCCCCTGCCGGCAGCGTCGCGTCGGCGGGGAATTGATCAGTGGCAGGCGCAGCAACAGCATCCGTTATCGGCTGGAGTTGGATGTCATCGAAGCTGACATCGCCGACATCCCCAAAGTTACCGGCATCCAGGACCACGTGATCGGTTCCTTCGGGGATGTCGGATTCGGCGCTCAGTGTTGTCCATTCGATATCGGCATGGACCTCCGGGGCCGCAGCGTAGCCGAGCAGCTTGCCGTTCTTGTCCTCGTAGCGCATACCGATCCGAGCGGTCTGCCAGCTTTCCTTGCCCGGCTTCAACCGGCGGACACGCATGCGGGCCGTCACGCGGAGGCGTTTCCACTCCGTCTTGATCTCGGCACGGGTCGAAGCCCACGGCAGTTCATCGGGAGAGACCGGTTCGGAAGCCAAATAATGATTGCCATTTTCCAGGAGGATTTTGGTATTGGTCGGACGCATTTCCCAACCGACAGGATCACTTCGACTACCGAAGGTTTCAAAATCCCCGTTGGGCAGAATGT
The DNA here is from genome assembly GCA_038240635.1 of Armatimonadota bacterium. GTDB lineage: Bacteria > Armatimonadota > DTGP01 > DTGP01 > JAHWJO01 > JBBRGS01. The sequence goes on along the minus strand of JBBRGS010000173.1, from coordinate 3,269 downwards.
TTGTCGCCGGGGACTGCCCCGCTAAGGACGAAAGACAACACACGACGGCACCCCACAATGCAGCGACGCCCTTGAGTCGCCGCCCGAGTAATGCAACCGAACTTTTCTTCAGACTGTTCATCGTGCTCCTTCTCCCGCAGGGGATCAGCATCGCTTTCAGAAACTCATCAAAAGAAGGGGCTCTGCCCCGATCTGTATCGTCTTCCGATGGCTCAAATCCGTGATCCTGCCGGTTAAATTCTGGGACCGCTTCACTTTCCATGAGGGAGGAAGGGAGACTTCATTCGATCCTCCGGCGCTCCATAAAATCCAGCCTTTAGAGCCGTCAGGCCGTCGCCAGGCCGTTGTCCAGACCCCTCGCGTATCCATACCGCATGACAGCATCGTGGATCCGACCATCCATTTCCGCACCTGCCGGTAGGCGCGAGCCGCTGGCGTGAGTACGGTGAACCGACCCTGGGTATCGGGGCGAATCCCCAACTGGCTGGTTTGATTCCACGAATACCAGTAGTAACGCCGGAAGCCGGACGCCCAGTTGAGGAGATAAACGCGGGCGACAAAGGCGGAGACTTCGGCGGCGTCGCTTTTTCCGTCAAATCCCCAGCCCGTTTCCGTGTTCCACAGCGGCTTTTTATCCATTTTGTAAGCAGTGAGCAAGCTGCGGAAAAGGTGGGCCGCCTCCACATCGTCTTCCGGGAAGGGATTATACATGTGAACGCCGATGACGTCCGCGTTTTTGCCGCCGCCCGCGGCCAGATAATCGCTCATCCACTTCAGTGAGTTCACAGCGTCGCCGCTGGAAGGGGAGGGGGCCACGACCAGAGCGGAGGGATCGGTCTCGCGCAATGCCTCGCGGGTCGCTTTTTCCAGCGCGACCAACTGCGCCGGAGTGCCGCTGTAGAAACCGGAGCCGTCCGGCTCGTTCCACACTTCATATCCATGAATGCAACCTTTGTAGCGCGAGGAGACGGCTCGGACGAAGTTCTTCCAATCGTTCACGTCGGCGGGCGGGGCCGTCGCTCCGGGCGCGCCGTAAGCGCTGGATGCGTTGTCGGGGTCGGACGAGGCCCACCGGGGCGTAAAACCCAGCGTCAGCAGAATCTGCACGCCTCGCTTCTGCGCTTCGGCGACGTCTTTATCGAGTCGAGTCCAGTCCAGTCGAATTGTCCTTTCTTCGGCTCGATATTGGCCCAGACAATGCCTGAATCCCAGGTGCGGTAAGCGCCCAGCGGGACAGCCGGCCACGGGATGTTGCCCTCGTCATGCATGTGGTTGATGTTCATTCCGAAAAAAGTTTTGGGGACGGCGGCCGTGGGGGGCTTTAAGGAGACGGAGCGGGCCGTGGCCGGAGTGAGACCGGCGTCGTCCACAAAAAGCGTTCCCGTACCCGTGGTATTGATCAGCAGAAAGGCTGCCGTCTTCTGAGGCGCAAAGCAGCGCGCTTCCACGCGGGTCCATTGGGTTCCGATGAACGCCGGCTGGGCAGCATAGGCGGTATATGGGGCGTCTTGCTGACGCAGTCCCAGCGAAGCCCACATCGGAGTCTCGGCTCGCAGCCAGACCGAAGCGCGGTAGTATCCACCGGGCATCTGCACTGTCTGTGCAAACTGGACGAAGCCGTGTTTGATCTCGATCTTTTGCGCGCAATTCCCGCTGTGAGGACAGTCGGCGCTCAGCGAATACGAGAGGTTCACATCGGCCCAACCGGTGTTGTCCGACCACCCTTCAGCTATAGCGCCGACGATTTGGGCTTTGCCGGTCGAGGCGTCGCTGGAGCCGAGTAATGCCGGCCCTGCGGTTTCAAATCCCGGATTTTTCAGAAACTCCGCGAGGGCATGTTCATGAGTTAAGCAACACAGCAAAATACCGGCAAACGTCATCCATTTCATCATCAAATCCTCCGTAAGTTAAACCCGTCATCCCGGCAGAGATTTACCGCAGCTCCTGCGTACGATGAGTTGGGTCGGGACGACCACCCGTTGAGGTTCGATAACGTCGCCCTCCAATCGAGCCAGAACGCATCGTACGGCTTGCCTTCCCATCTCCGGTGGGTCCTGGTCTACCGTGGTCAGTCCGAACCCTCGTGACGCTTCGAGGTTCCCGTAGCCGACCAGGGCTAAGTCGCCCGGGATATTCCACCCCCTGACTCCCAGGGTTTCCAGCGCGCCTTCAGCGATATCGTCGTTGGCCGCAAAAACTGCTGTGGGCGGATCCTCCAGATCGAGGAGGGCCTGCATGCAATCCCTGCCCTCCTTTGTCAGGAAATGGTCGCCGGCTACGAGACGCGGATCGAAAGGTATTCCTGCTCCCTGTAAGGCCTCGGAGTAACCCCGATAACGGTTCACACCGGTTCCTACGCGCTGGTCGCCCCGCAGATGACCGATACGGCGGTGCCCCAGGCCGATCAGGTGCTCAACCGCGTTGCGTGCGCCCGCAACATCCTCGCTGACGACCCCATCCATTAAATCATCGACCGCCAGATGGTCCAGAAGCACGCAGGGAAAACGGGAGCCCCGCGCCTCACTTGCCCAGGCGACTTCTTCGGCAGCTTTGCGGGGGAAGGTGACACAGATCAGCCCCTCCACGCGATACTCCACCAGCAATCCCACTCGCCGCTGCTCCGCGGTGGGATCGTTGTCGGAATGGGCCAGCAAGACACTGTAACCGTGGCTGTCGCACTCTTCATGAATACCCTGAAGGATGCGGCTGTAGAAGCTGTTGTAGAGGTGGGGAACCACAACGCCGAGGAGGCGGGTTCGACCACGCAATATCCCGTCGGCCAGCCGGTTGGAGCGGTAAGACAGATCCATCGCCGCCTGTCGGACACGCGCCCGGGTTTCCTCCGGGATCATCATATCCATGCGCCCGTTCAGGACGTATGAAACAGTCGCACGAGAGACACCCGCGCGCTTGGCTACATCTTCGCTATTAGGTCGGTTCTTCAAAGCGTGGGCATCTCCAACTGTTTGACAGTTGTCACTGACAATGGTAAGTTAAACCCTTATACTGAAAAATTCAAACGAGGTTTCCTGTAGGGCAGGAAACTACTTCCAGAGATAAGACGCGTTATCATAGATAAACCCCTTCGGTTCACGCCTGGAATGGTAGTTTTCGCAGCCCTAATCCCTGGTAGCACAACATAAAAGCGTGGATATTGACAGGTTGATTGGTTGAAAAGTTGGGGTTCAACAGGCCACGTTCCCAAAGTCACGCCAAAGTCACGCCAATGATAGAGGGAGCGACCGATGAACCCCAGGAGTGTCTTCTGT
>JBBRGS010000172.1:0-8437 GCA_038240635.1 Armatimonadota bacterium | reverse complement strand
TCGTCCACCTTCTGACGGAGCCGCCGGATGCGGACGGCGGTCGTGTTCGAATAACTCTCGTCGTCGTCCCAGACCCGCTCCTGGATCGTCTCGCGCGAGAGCGCCCGTCCCTCGTTGCGGGCGAGCGCCTCCAGAAGCGTATACTCCCGCGACGTGAGCGGGATATCCCGACCGGAGCGGCTCACGCGCCGCGTCTCGGTGTCCATCTCCAGATCGGCGATCCGGATGAGCCGCGTCCGGTGGACCGCCGAGCGGCGAATGAGCGCCCGCACCCGCGCCCGCAACTCCGGCATCTCGAACGGCTTGGGCAGGTAGTCGTCCGCGCCGATCTCGAACCCGCGAATCCGGTCCTCCAGGGCGCCGCGAGCGGTGAGCATCAGGATCGGCGTCGGATCGCGACGACGCCGGAGCGTCTCGCACACCTCCCAGCCGTCCACTCCGGGGAGCATCAGGTCCAGGATGATGGCGGCGTACTGCCGCTCCTGGGCCAGCGTCAGCGCCTCGACGCCGTCGCGCGCCCAATCCACGGTGTAGCGCGCCTCCTCCAGACTCTCCTGAACCCGGCAGGCGATGGCCGCTTCATCCTCGACGAGTAACAGACGCACTCGGCTTCCCCGCTGTCATCCCCCGAAGCCCGGCTTGTACTTGAAGCCCGGCCTGGGTTGCGGATGGACCCGTTCGGCAGCCTCGCGGGCCTTCTCCATGTTGATGTCATGGTTCGGATCATGGCTGGAGCCGGAGAACGCCAGGAGGAGCGCCACGACGAGCGCCACGCCCACAAGGAGCGCCCCCCCGCGCAGTATCCACACTCGCATGATACCTCCTCCTTTCATCTACTTGAACGGATAGTGCAGGTTGGTGGAGGCGTCCCCCCAGGTGCTCGCGAACGGCAGCGCCTTGACATGGCCGTCGAGGAACAGATAGGCGGCCACGTCGCCCACGTACCGTCGCGGCGAGACCTGCGTCGCGACCATCAGGTCGTCGTAGGGCCGGGGGAGGTCCTTCGGACCCCGGTCCATCGGCGGGTTGGTGAACCGCCACCAGAAGTATTCGGTGGGCGGATCACCGTCCGGGCCGATAGAGAGCGCATCGAGGTCGGTGCGGTCGGTGAGATAGATGACCTCGGAGGGGCGGCCGATTTTCGACAGCGGCCAACCGGGGGCCATCTCCGCGTTGAGAGCGAAACTGGAGAAGCCCCGGTTCGACCGGCGGTCTTCGGGGCTGTACCAGACCGCCGGGTTCGGGAGATACCGCTTCATGATCGAGGGTAAATCGCGGCCTTCCACCCTCCAGTAGAACTCCTTGTATTCAAACTTCGGCCACCGGTTCGGCAGATGCTCGTCGTAGTCGGCGGTGTACAACGTCAGGGCGGCGCCGATCTGCTTGAGGTTGTTCATGGCGGACGCTTTCCGGGCATCCGCGCGCGCCTTCGCGAAGACCGGCATGAGAATCCCGGCCAGGATCGCGATGATGGCGAGCGTCACCAGCAGCTCGATGAGGGTGAACCCGGACGGACGGCGCCGCTCCGTCCGATGAAGTGAAGCGTACGGCAACATGGTCTTTCTCCGACCGGCGGAACCGGTCCCGGCGGCCCGCGCGCTCGCCGGCGCCATGCCGAGGGAGCCGAACCGCTGACTTAATGGTAGCCGGGGAGTATGACGGAATAGTGACGAAACGCCGCCTGTTTTCGGTGGAGTTTCGTCCGATCACCATGGGATAAAGGCTCCGAAGCGGACGCCACAGATGCGCTACGAGGCGGGAGAACGGATCGTTTTGACCGTATCCCACGGCTTCAACAGCTCACCCGTATGCAAAGTAACCTGGGGACGCCGGACTCTCCTGTAGAGCGGCGTTTTCCGACTCTCGGCGCCAGAACCTATCGCACGATACCCGCGACTGGCCATCGATGCTATAAGGCGCGCCCATCCCTGCTACAGCCCTGATTCCTTCACCAGTCGGCGGGGCGCGCGACTGCGCCATGCCTCAATGAGCAGGCCGCGCAACTCCTCCGGCTCCACCTCCGCGAGCCGCACCAGTACGGCGGGGTAGCCGTTGTAATGCGCTTCAGTGAAGAAGACCCGCTCGTCCAGGGCGAGCAGCGCCTCCTTCTCCTCCAGGTTCGCCACCCGCACGGCCAGCGTATCCAGGCGAGGGACGCGGGGCCGCTTCGGCGCGATGCGCTCCATCCAGGTCCACGCGAACCCCTTCCCGCCACCTCCGCGTGAAACCGGCCCGATTCATCCAGTCCCGCGCAGGTCTCCGGCAGACTCAGCGCCATGCGTTCCACGTCTTCCAGTTGGATCACCGAATAAGACTCCTTTCATTTTGGATGGCGGCGGGGTGAATCTCACGCGCCTCGTTTGCATCTCACGGGCTGCGGATCGCCCCTCCCTGGCTCCAACCATGGTAGAATAAAGGGACTACACGGGAGGCGAACCTCACCCTCGCTTTCCGGGGAAGGCTCATCACGCTCATGCAGTGGCTGATCGCGCTCCGCAGATGGATCAAACGGCCCACATTCTCACGGCGACGCTTTCTGTGCGAAACCTGCGCTTACAATCACCCCGACGTGTGCCGGATGCCCATGCGGCCCCGCGCCACCCTCTGCGAAGATTATGTCCCAAAGGGAGAACGCTCCACGCGAACGCCGCCCCCCAACCTGAAACTCTGACCGGACGCCTCACGCTCCCCTGACGTCGACCCCTCCTCCACAGGCGCCTGACGACATCCGCTGAAGGCGCCACTTCCCGTTGAAGGGTTAACCCGCTCATGAAGGGGTTGTTCCCTGCTCTCTCTACACCCCACAATCAAAAGAAAGAAAAAGTGGAAAGCGACGTTTTAGACCAAACTTACGAGATTCCTGATCTGCAACCCCTTAAGGGAGTTGGATTGCCGAGGATGTCATGGAAGATAACCCCCCCGTCACCACCCGGCTACAGGCCGCCCACTATATCAACACTCATATCCCTGAGATCATGGAATCCTGGGAAGAGCGCGTTCGGGCGGCGACACCCGCTCTGAAGGAGCAGTCCCGGACCATCCTCCAAAACTCCCTCCCGAAGTTTCTCAATCGTTTGGCGGAGGTGCTGAGTCAGAGCGATGTCCAGAATGAACCGATCGATGCGGCGTTCGCCCAGGAGCACGGAGTGCAACGCGCCCACCTGGAAGGCTACTCTTTGGAGCAGGTCATCGAGGAGTACTATGTCTTCCGATTGACCCTCATTACCCTGCTTCAGTCGGTCACTCCATTGGACGAGCCGACCAACCTCACCATCAATGCCAGCATCGACTGGTCCATCAAAAAAGCCGCCACCGAGTATATGAAGACCATCCAGGAGAAATTGAAGGAGGCGGAACGGGACAAGAACGAGGCATTGGAGACCGCAGACCAGCGAAAGAACGAATTCATGGCGGCGCTGGCTCACGAGATCCGCACCCCCCTTTCTGTGATCAAGAACGCGCTTTATGTGATGGAAGCCAAAGAAACGGATGCGAAAGCTCTGCGTTCCATCCTGGTCTCCGACCGTCAGGTGGATCGGCTGGCCCGACTGGTGGACGATCTGACCGACATCAACCGCATCATCACGGGCAAGGTGGAGTTGAAAATCGTTCTCCTTGACTTGAACGACTCTCTCAAAGAAGTGATTGAAGTCATCCACCCGTTCTTTGAGCAACGCCAACAAGAGTTGGAGCTTTCGGTCTCTCCCGAACCGCTCCGAATCGAGGGAGATAAGCAGCGTCTGGATCAAGCCCTTACCAACCTGCTGAAAAACGCGAGCAAATACACTCCTCCGAACGGTAAAATATCGGTGTCCACCTCGAAAGAAGGCGAAGAAGCGATCCTCCGTTTTCGAGACACGGGGGTCGGGATAGAAACCGCTCACCTGGAGGATGTATTCGGCCTCTACACTCAGTTCGATACCTCGTGTTTGGCCACGACCGACAAAGGATTGGGGATCGGTTTGTCCTTGGTGCGGCGAATCGTGGACATTCACGGCGGCACGGTCACTGCCTGCAGCGAGGGGATCGGGAAGGGGAGTGAGTTTGTCGTCTGCCTTCCCCTGAAACAGGCCAACGGATCAGAGACTGGAGGCTAAGGAGGTCTATTTAATCCTTCACCCTGATAGTCATGTCCTGGTTATAGAGAAACCCTGCCTTTCCTTTTCGCGCTAAGAACAAGCGAATGGATGCGTTCATGCCCGAAAACCCGTCTGACGACGGATCCGACGATCTCAATCCGTCTCACGGCGACGCTTTCTATGCGAAACCTGCGCTTACAATCACCCCGACGTGTGCCGGATGCCCATGCAACCCCGCGCCACCCTCTGCGAAGAGGATGTCCCAAAGGGAGAACGCTCCACGCGAACGCCGCCCCCCAACCTGAAACTCTGACTTGACGCCGCACGCTCCCCTGACGCCGACCCCTCCTCCACAGGTTCCTGACGACATCCGCTGGACGCTCCCTTCCCTTTGTTCCACTCGCCCGGATGAGGAGACCCCCATGTCAGTGGAGGATGCCAATCAAACCCGCATGGTGCAGCGGGAAGTCAGTAAGCGGTGCATTGACATCTCGCGCATGGACATCCACGTCTCCCACGGCGTGGTCTACCTGCGCGGCGTCTGCTCGAAGCTGCGCGGCCACGATATTGATCTGACTCACGAGTTGCAGATCATCTGCCACGCCCTCCGCGCCCGCCCCGAAATCCGCGACGTGATCAACGAAGTCACCGTAAGGTAAGCGAGATTTCCGCGATGGGGCGTAACTTCGCCGCTGCCGGTGAGTCACAGTGGAGGGGACGTGCATCTCGCGTCACTTGCCCCGTCGTCCGCCGTTCTCGCTGAGGTCCCGCATGCTGGTGTCTTCCCTCTTCACGCGACGCTCCCTCCTAATGGGGAGCGCCTTCTTTCTGTTGTACGCCTTTGGCGTCATGCCTCCGGCCTTCGCCGACGACCTGGAGCCGCACAGCCCGCCTCCGACCGCCCAGGCCGACGAGAAGAAGCCCGACAAGGCGAAGGACGAGAAGAAGGAGGAGAAAAAGGACGAGATCAAGCCGTACGAGGAGGTCGTGACGAAGGACGCGAAGACCCAGACCGGCCTCTTCACCGTTCATCGCGTGGACGACAAACTGCTCTGGGAAATCCCGAAGGACGCCTTTGGGAAAGAGATGCTCTGGGTCATCACCTTCGCCAAAACGCAGACCGGCTACGGGTTCGGCGGCGGCGAAGTCCTGGACCGCGTCGTCCGCTGGGAACGCCGGGACAAGTCGGTCCTGCTGCGCCTGATGGATTATGATCTCCGCTCGGAGACCAAAGGCCCCATCGAGAAGTCCATCGAGGCGGCGTCGGTGAAGCCGATTGTGAAGGTCTTCCCCATCCTCGCGCTGAGCAAGGCGGACGCGCCGGTGGTGGATGTGACCGACCTGTTCAAGGGTGATGTGGCCGAGTTTTCCGCCAAACGCGCACTCAACGCGAAGAGCATGGACACCGGGCGCAGTTTTCTGGAGGGGGTGAAGGTCTTCCCGGAGAACATCGAGACCGAGGTGACGGCGACCTATGTGTCCAACCGCGACGACGGCCTCGAAAGCGTGACGGTGGTGCTGCACCACAGCATGGTGGCCCTGCCGAAGGAAGTGATGCGCCCGCGCCTCGCCGATTCGCGCGTGGGGTACTTCCAGAGCGGCTATGTGGAGTATGGCCGCAACGATCAGAAGGCGGTGCAGCGCCGCTTCATTCATCGGTGGCGACTGGAGAAGAAGGACCCCCAGGCCGCGCTGTCGGACCCGGTGAAGCCGATCACCTACTACATCGGGCGCGAGGTCCCCGACCAATGGCGCCCGTGGATTAAGAAAGGCGTGGAGTCGTGGCGGGAGGCGTTCGAGCAGGCGGCCTTCACGAACGCGATTGTGTGCAAAAACGCGCCCTCCGAAGCCGAGGACCCCGACTGGGACGCGGAGGACACGCGCTACTCCGTCATCCGGTGGTTGCCTACCACCACCGAAAACGCCTATGGGCCGAGCATCATTGATCCCCGGAGCGGCGAAATCCTCAACGCCGACACCAAGTTGCACCACAACGTGCTGAAACTCCTGCGCGACTGGTACTTCGTGCAGGCGTCCCCGAACGATCCCCGCGCCCAGCGCCTCCCCTTCCCCGATGACCTGATGGGCCGCCTCGTGGAGTATGTCGTCGCTCATGAGGTGGGGCACACGCTGGGTCTCGCACACAACATGAAGGGGAGCTCGTCGTACACGGTGGCGCAGTTGCGGGACCCGGTGTTCACGGAAAGGTTCGGCACGGAGGCGTCCATCATGGATTACGGGCGCTTCAACTATGTGGCTCAGCCGGGCGACGGGGCGAGCCTCATCCCGATCATCGGCCCGTATGATCGCTTCGCCATTGAGTGGGGCTACAAGCCGATCCCCGCGCCCAACGCCGACGGGGAGACACGGGCGCTGGACACGCTCGCCGCGCGCCAGATCAGCGACCCCACCCTGCGCTTCGGCTCCGGCCCGGAGCGGGGGACCGACGAGGACCCCACCGAGCAGACGGAGGACCTGAGCGACGACGCCCTCGCCGCGACCACGCTGGGGCTGGCCAATCTGGACCGCGTGCTGACCTGGCTTGTCCCGGCGGTGAGCAAGCCCGGCGAGGATTACGACGACCTGCGGGATATGTTCAACAAGTTCATGGGCCAGCGGAATCAGGAACTGATCCATGTGGCGCGGCTGGTGGGCGGCGTGGTGGAGACCGATTACCATTACGGCTACGGGCAAGGGAAGGCCGTCTATGAGGCGGTTCCGGCGGCGCGGCAGCGGGCGGCGGCGCTTTTTCTCCTCGAACACGCCTTCACGGTTCCCACCGAGTTGTTGCGGCCGGACCTGCTGGACCGGATCGAGTCGAAGGGGATTGGAGACCGGGTTTTGGGGATTCAGAACAGCCTTCTGAACCTGCTGCTGGACGAGGGCCGGGCGGCGCGCATGACGGATCAGGAGGCGCTGCATCCGGGCCGGTCCTACTCCCTCGCCACGTTGATGGATGATCTGCGGCAGGGAATCTGGAGCGATCTGGCCGCGCCGAGAGTGGTCATTCACCCGTTCCGGCGGAATGTGCAGCGGTCGTATCTGCGGGCGCTGGCGGCGAAGATCGCTCCGGCGTCGGCGAGTTCGAGCGATTTGCGTCCGTTGTCGCGGGGGGCGCTGGAAGCGCTGCGGGGGACGCTGGAGGCGGCCATGCCCCGCGCGGGGGACGCGGCGACGCGGCTGCACCTGGTGGACAGCATCGCAACGGTGGAGCGGGCGCTCACGGTGAAGCCGTGAGGCCAGGTTCCGGGGTCATGGGCGCCTTTGGGGAGGCGTGTGTCGCCCTGATGTAACGCTCCCGTCGCTCAGGGACCGCCGCGTGAACATCGTCATCGCCCGGCGGAGGGAGTCGGATGAGGATGAGCCTTACCGAGCGACAGAGGGGAGGACGCATCTCCAGGGCCGAGCGATCGGAGGGTATGAGAGTCACCTCACCGAGCGAAAGAGTGAACTCAATCGCTCGGCCTGGGCGTCAGAGGTCTCGCTCGGTCGCGGCCGGAACGGAGATGATGACACCGACGGTGTCTCCCGCATGGTGCGCCTCCCCTCTGCTGAGTGGGGTTGTTTACCAGTTCGCTCGGCGCTGGAACTCCAACTCCTCCTCGGTCTGGTTAGGGTCCGGCGGCTCCTCCTCGAGGCCGATGTCCGCCATGGTGAGTTCCCGGTGGACGATCACATCGTCGAGGACCACCTCGGTCTGCTCAAATGATTCGCCTTCGTAAATCTCGACTTTTTGATCCGCGACGAGGCCATACCAGTCGACCCCATCGGGCGTTCGGAGGCGTTCCCGGACCATTCTGACCGCCTCCTCCCAATCGGAGGCGACGACCTTTACCACATTATGGACTCGGAGGATTCCGCGGACGGGAACGCACCAGGTGATGGGTTCCGGGCAGTCGCCGGAGGGAGTATCAGAAAGGGAATTTGAGGACATGTGTTGAGTTCCATGAAACAGAAGCGAAGCGAAGAAGGACAACGATCCGTGGCGCTCCGTCGTTTTTATCTTTGGGTTCAGCGAGGCGACAGAAGAGTTCGGCAATCGTTCCGCAGAGGATCAGCCTAAGGCGGTTTCAATCCCCTACGGATGGGGGAAGCGGGTGCAGCTCGGACATTGAGTCCAGGGAGATCACAATGATCATGCTTGTTTCAATCCCCTACGGATGGGGGAAGCGGGTGCAGCTGAAATATTTAGGCTGCGGCTCTTATGCCGTCGTTTATGTTTCAATCCCCTACGGATGGGGGAAGCGGGTGCAGCTATTCTGTTTTTTCGGCGATCCTGGGAGGGGTTTTCGTGAGTTTCAATCCCCTACGGATGGGGGAAGCGGGTGCAGCCTGGATGACATGGATTCGGGGGAATC
>JBBRGS010000171.1:0-8457 GCA_038240635.1 Armatimonadota bacterium | reverse complement strand
TCCTCTGCGTTAGGGGTTGACCCACATGGCTGATCCTATGGCTGACCCTCCACAAAGCCTGGCTCTGGCGGTGGACCCCGGCCTCGCCAAGTGGGGCCTCGCCGTGGTGGCTCCCGATGGCCGCTGCCTCGCGCGGGAAGTCGTCCTCCAGACCGATGCGCCGGAACGCGCTTCGAGTTACGCACAAACGTATCAAGTGACGGTCCTCCTGCTGGGAGACCGCACCGGGTCGTCGGACGCGGAGGCCCGATTGCGAGAACGTCTGCCCAACCACCCACTCGAACGGGCGCCGGAACACGGCACGACACTCCTCGCCCGAGCGCTTTACTGGCGCGATCACCCTCCGCGAGGGTGGCGGCGCCTCATGCCCCGTGGGCTGCTCACCCCTCCGGGGCCGCTGGACGCTTACGCCGCCGAAGCCCTGGCCCTGCGCCATTTCGGCCTCCTCACGGAGACCCTTCCCGGAGAGTCGAAAAACCGCTCCCCCCGGCGCTGAACGTTTCCGCCGAAAGCGGCATACTCTTAAGAAGGAACACCGCAAGACCGACTGCGGTGTGACCCCATCCTCGCCCTCTGACTCACGTCGTAACCTGAGGAGATACAACGCCGATGATTCAACTGTTAACCTGGCCCTTCCGCATGATGGGCTGGCTGCTGGGCGGCCTCATCGCCTTGCTCATGATCGTCTTTTGGGTCTGGGCAGTGTACGACTGCGCCACCCGTCGCTACGCCGACCCCAACCGCAAGACGCTCTGGCTGATCGGCCTGGTGGTGTCCGTTTTCCTGGGTGCGGGAACCCTGGCCGCGCTGGCTTATCTGATTTTTGGCCGCGAAGGGATGCGGTCGCGCTACTGAAGCCGTCATCACACGTTTAGACAGACACCGCCGGAACCCGCAACCGAAGGGTTCCGGCGGTTTTTTGTGCAATGACGAGTTTCAGGGCTACATGGGCGCCAGGCGAAAGCCGAAACCTTGGAGAGTCTTCATCTTCACAACAGCAGAGGGCTTGCCGCCTCGACCGATGTTTGATTTCGCTCGCAACGCACCGCGTCGGTCTGGTCAGGCGGTCCTGGCGGCGGACGGCGCGTCTTATCTATAGAGGAAGGAACCCGTCAGGTCAAAGGCGAAGGACAATTTCGAGACCTGGACACCTCTTTGGCGAGGGCCGGTTCCACCCGCCCATCCGCCCCGCAGAGAGCGCCATCCCCTCCCCATAAGGGGACCGCGCGCCGGATAGCCCCGTTCTCCGACGCTGCGTCTCAATACCCGTTGGACAAGGAACACACTTGGGGGCGTCCCCTCGCGCGGGTACGGCGAGAAGGACGGGGGTGTAGTCATTGCCCAGCATGCTTGTTATCACTCTGGAGGACGCTATTGGCGAAACCTGTGATTACCACCGCTGATATTGATGAAGGTTATCGTAAACAGTTGTTCTATTTGAGTTGCCTCGCCCTGGTCACGAGCGGATTCGTCTTCACGATGGGGTCCTCCATCGCCAAGGACCTGATCGCCACCTTCCATCTGTCCGCCGCCGCCACCGGCCTCGGCCTGGGGGCCTGGTCGCTGGCGTTCGCCATCTGCGTCTTCGTGGGCAGTCCCATGTGTGATTATCTCGGCATGGGCCGGTTGCTGGCGCTGGCGGCGTTGTGTCACGTGCTAGGCACGCTGATGGTCATCTTCACCGGGTCTTTCGCCCACACAGCGAAGGCCGCCGAGAGCTGGCTCTACTTCAGTTGGTTCGTCTGCGGCATGGGCAGCGGCCTCGTGGAGGCGGTCATCAATCCGCTCGCCGCCACCCTCTACCCCAAAAACAAAACCGAGAGGCTGAACACCCTCCACGCCTGGTGGCCCGGCGGCATCGTCATGGCCGGCCTCATCGCCTACTTCATCGAGAAGACCGCCATCGGGGGCACGGCGCACCTGACGGCCGCCAAAGGCATCGTGCCGGGCATGGTGTGGGATGAAAACTGGAAGTATCGCATGGCGATCATTCTCATCCCCGGCGTGGCCTACTTCCTGATGACCTTTGGGAAGCGGTTCCCCGCTACCGAGCGGGTCCAGGCAGGCGTCTCCACCGGCAACATGATCAAGGAAGCGTTCAAGCCGCTCTTCGTCATCTGGTTCCTCTGCATGTTCATGACCGCCGCGCTGGAACTGGCGCCGGGCCGCTGGGTGGACGCCATGCTCTCCCGCACCGTCGGCTTCCAGGGCATCCTGCTGGCGTCGTATGTGGCGTTCATCATGTTCCTGTTCCGCTTCTTCGCCGGGACCATCTCCCATCGCTTCTCGCCCATCGGTCTGATGTGGATCTCGTCCATCCTTGCCGGGATCGGCCTCTTCATGCTCAGCAAGGCGAACAGCCCGGTCACCGGCCTGCTGGCGGCGACGATCTGGGGCGCGGGCGTCTGCTTCATGTGGCCGACCATGCTCGGCGTGGCGTCGGAGCGGTTCCCGCGCGGCGGGGCGTTGCTCATCGGTCTGATGGGGACAGCGGGCCAGCTCTCCATCCAGTTCTTCCTGCCGGTTATGGGCGGTTGGTATGACGCCGCTCTCACCGCCGCCAAAGCCAGAGGGCTGGATCAGGTCGCCGCCGAAACCGTCGCCGGTCCCGTGGCGTTCCAGCGCATGGCGTTCCTCGCCATCGTGCTGGTGATCGTCTTCGGCGCCATCTGGCTCTACGACAAGTCGCGCGGCGGCTACAAGGCCGAGACCATCATCGGGGACGCTCCGTAACCCCGCAAACCCGTGTACTGGCATCCGCGACGGCCCTCTCTGTGACGCTGGAGAGGGCCGTCGCGCACAATCAGGGGGCAACACCGCTCGCCGGCCGCTCCCGCTTTGACGAACGCCACGAGCCGTAGGTATCATGTCACACCCGCACCGGCGGGGTTCGCTCACTTACAGGTGATTCTATTGGACAGCCCCTTTATTCGCATCACGGCCGGAACCCTGAGCGGCGCGCCTCTGCTCGAAGTCTCCGGGGACATTGATTTAAGCACTCTTCCTCATCTTCAACGCGCTCTTGAACAGGCTCTCAACCGGAAAACCAGTCGCCTGGTCATTGATCTGCGGCGCGTCAGCTTCGTGGACAGTTCCGGAGTCGGCGCCCTCATTGGCGCGAAGAAGAAACTGATGACGCGCAACGGCGAACTGTATGTCGTTTGTGGAGAGGACCACGTGCGCCGCAAACTCGGCCTCATGCGGCTGGGCAACATCATGCAACTCTGCTCCTCCCCCGAAGACGCGACTAAAGCCCTCGAAGCCGAGCCGCAACAGACGTAAACCTACCGTACAGAGGTAAACCTAACGTCGCCTCCCGCCTGAAGGCCGCCCCGTCATGCCGTTTCCCGACCAGCGTCCCCGCCGCCTCCGTCGCACGCCCGCCCTCCGGCGCATGGTGCGCGAGACCCGCCTCCACCCGGAACAGTTCCTCTACCCGGTTTTCGTCACCGAGGAATCGAATGTCCGCCGCGAAATACCCTCCATGCCGGGCCAGTATCAGCTCTCCGTGGGGAATCTTGGCGCCGTGGCCGACCGCGCTGAAGCCGCCGGAATCGCAGGCCTGCTCCTCTTTGGGCTCCCCACTGTGAAGGATGCCGTGGGGTCCGGCGCCTACCGCGAGGATGGGGTCACGCAGCAGGCGTGCCGCGCCCTGAAGGCGTCCCACCCGAAACTGCTGCTCGTTACCGATCTCTGCCTCTGCGAATACACGTCGCACGGCCACTGCGGCAAACTCGACGCGGACGGCGAGGTGGACAACGACGAGACTCTCGAACTGCTCGCGTACGGCGCCGTCACCCAGGCCCAGGCCGGAGCCGACATCATCGCGCCCTCCGATATGATGGACGGCCGCGTGGGAGCCATCCGCCGCGCCCTCGATCACATGGGATTTACCTCTATCCCGATCATGTCGTACGCCGCCAAGTACGCCTCCGCCTTCTACGGCCCCTTCCGCGAGGCCGCCGACAGCGCGCCGCAGCATGGAGACCGCCTCGGCTACCAGATGGACCCCGCCAACCTCCGCGAAGCCGTCCGCGAGATGGACCTGGATCTGGAAGAAGGCGCCGATATTCTACTGGTGAAGCCAGGGCTGGCGTGTCTGGACGTGCTGAGCATGGCCCGGCGACTCTTTGACGCGCCCCTCGCCTCCTACAGCGTGAGCGGCGAGTACGCCATGATTAAAGCCGCCGCGCACAACGGCTGGCTGGACGAGCGCCGCGCCGTGCTGGAGATTCTCACCGCCATGAAGCGCGCCGGCGCCGACATTCTCATCACCTACCACGCCCTTGATGCGGCGGAATGGCTCCGGGAGGAATCCCCTCCCCAATAGTCGCCCTCGCCGTTCGGTGTCCGCCAGAGGAAGCGCAATCCCCGAAAGCCGAGGGTGTGGTTCAAAGTTTTGCGAGCGGGAGAGAGGGAGCGTTTCCACCGGGCGACAGACTGAAGTCCTTCGCTCGAAGCCTTCGGCTAAGGGTCCGCCTGCGCGGACGCCTCTCTTCCTCACCCTCCTGATGTTGCGGGAGCGTCCCGGACACAGGGAGTTCCTGTCTCGGAGGCTCAGAGGTCCGGGCGGTTGAAACCGCTGCAACGACCACACAAAGTCGGCCTTCGCCGACTCTCGCCCTGTCGAAGCCTTCCGTCCATGAGCGACTCCCCCCTACCTCACCCCGGCCTTCGGCCACCCCTCTCCCACAGGAGAGGGGCTGGGGAGATCGTGAGCTCGCGCCCCATCATTCCTCCCCGAACTCGCGCATCGATCCCTTAACCCGCGCAGGCGGGTTTCGTGTGTCTGTTGCAGCGGTTTCAACCGCCCGTCTCCTGCGGACTCCCTCACGGCGAACAGGAGCGCGCCGGTAACCGAGGCGTCCGCGACGGCGGGGTTCCTTGACCAGGTGCAAAACTTTGAACCGCACCCTGCTTCCGGCGCCGCCTTGCCGCCGCTTCGGAGGGCGTGGTATTCTGGGGTGTGACCCGCTCCTTCCGCTTCGGCGTTCCGCTTCGTTCCGCGTCCTCATGGCGCGCGTGGAGGACGGTCGGCCTCGTCGGGGTCCTCGGGTCGCTGTTCCTCGTCGCCGGGTGCCACCGCCGCGTCATTCCGCCAGGCGTTCCCGCGCCCCCCCGCCCGAAGCCTGGCGCCTCCAAAGAGAGCCTCACCCTCTCCGGCGCCGACCTCGAATACAAGGACCCCAAAGGGCGCACCCTCTGGAAAGTGAAGGCCAGCGGAGGCGTCGGCAAGGTTGCGTCCATGTCGGCGGAACTGCGCGATGTCGAGTGTGTCTTCTTTCACAACGGCCAGCCCGCGTGGACCTGTAAAGCCGCCTCACTCATCGCCACCCAGCCGACCCGCGAGGTCCGACTGACCGGCTCCGTCACCGGCCGCTCCAGCGACGGCATCCGCTCCTTCACAGCCCCCACCCTGACCTGGAACGTGAAGTCCGGCGCCTTGAACGCGGGGCCGGGCGTCACCCTGAAGATGGGCGGCGCCACCCTCACCGGGGACCGCCTGATCGCCAGCAGCGCCGACCGGAAAGGCCGCATCACGGGGCACGCGCGAGGAGTCATCCGCCCGAAATAACGCCGCGCCCGCCGGATCGTCCGCTTCGTTCATTCCCGTTTCGCTTCACTATCCACTGGTTCGCTCCACTTCGCCCTCACGCCCTCATGCCTTCTTCCCGCTCCGGCTCTTCCCGCCGACCGCTTCCGGCGCTGATTGCGCTCTCCACGATGACGCTTCTCCTCGCGCCGAGGGTCCCCTTGCTGAACGCGGCGAAGCGTCCCTCTGCCCGCCAGGGCGCCGCCAGCCCCGCACCCGCGCGGCAATCGTCGGCTTTCGGCGCGTATCGCTTCAGCGTGGGACCATCGGGAGACATCAGCTACGAGACGCTGAAGGGCGGCGGCGCGCGCTTCACCCTCTCCGGCGACGCCGAATTTATGGGTCCGGGACGCGCCATCAAGGCGCAGACCATCAGTTTTGACGCGCCCAAAGGGATGAACGACGTGACCCTCGCCCGCGCGAGTGGAGCCGTTCGCATGACCCTCACGCAGGCCAATGGCCGACTCCTCACCGCCGCAACTTCCAGCCTCCTCTACCGCCGCGACCTGGGAACCCTCAGCATGGATG
This sequence comes from Armatimonadota bacterium, assembly GCA_038240635.1. GTDB lineage: Bacteria > Armatimonadota > DTGP01 > DTGP01 > JAHWJO01 > JBBRGS01. Next base: position 2,336 of record JBBRGS010000171.1, on the reverse strand, counting down.
GAGGTGTTCACCTCACCAGCGCGCTGGAAGCGGGCGGCTCCGTGGACGCCACCTCCAAGGCCGCTGAAGTGAACACCGTCACCCAATCCGCCGTCATGAACGAGAATGTCCAGCTCACCCTTGTGAAGCCGGACACGCTGGACGGGCCGGGGAAATTCAGCGGCCAGAAGATGACCGTGGACCTGAAAACCGGCAATTGGAAACTCTCCGGCGGCGGCAAAGGCGCGTTCAACATCAAGCCGCCCGCGAAAACCGACGGCGCCAAATCCAACGGGACGCCGTAGCCGGTGGAACTGGCGACCGACCAGCTGGCCAAGCGGTACAAGCAGCGCGCCGTGGTGGACGGGGTCTCCCTCACCGTTCGGCAGGGCGAAATCGTGGGGCTGCTGGGCAAGAACGGCGCCGGGAAGACGACGACTTTCTACATGGTGGTCGGCCTCGTGCGTCCGGCGGCGGGGCGCGTCCTCCTTGATGGCGCCGACATCACTCATCTGCCGATGTTTCGCCGCGCGCGACTCGGCATCGGTTACCTCGCGCAGGAGAACTCGGTCTTCCGCAAGCTCAATGTGGAAGAGAACCTGCGCCTCGTCCTCCAGATGCAGAAACTCTCCCGCAAAGAGCAGGACGCCCGAATCGCGCGCCTCATCGATGAACTGAGCCTCACCGGGGTGCGTAAACAAACCGCCATGACCCTCTCCGGCGGCGAACGGCGGCGCGTGGAGATTGCGCGCACCCTGGCGACCCAGCCCGCCTTCGTGCTGCTCGATGAGCCGTTCACCGGCGTGGATCCAATTTCCATCAACGAGATTCAGGAACTCGTGAAGCACCTCCGCGAGCGCAACATCGGCGTCCTCATCACCGATCACAACGTGAGCGCGACCCTCGCCATCACCGACCGGTCCTACATCATCGAGAAGGGGAAAATCCTCACTCAGGGCGACCCTCAAACCCTCCTGAATGACCCGCTCGCCCGCCAGGTCTACCTCGGCGAGCGGTTTGAGATGTAGCCGATGCGCCTCCTGGATAAGTACCTGGCGCGCGAGACGATTGGCCCGTTCCTCGTCGGAGTGGCGGCCTTCTCCGCCATCCTCATGGGTACGGGCGTGTTGTTCAAACTGGCCAAAATGGCCGCTAACGGCGTACCCCTGACCGTCGTGGGGCGCCTCTTTCTCCTCGGATTGCCTTCCATTGTGGTGCTGACCTTCCCGATGGCGATGCTGTTCAGCAGCCTGATGGGGTTCAGCCGCCTCTCCGGCGAGAGCGAGATGGTGGCGATGTTCTCCTCCGGCATCAACCTGTACCGGATGGTCGCGCCGGTCTTCCTCCTCTCGCTGGGAGTCGCCGCCCTGACGTGGGAGTTTAACGAGCGCGTGGTGCCGTGGAGCAGCCGGGAAGCCGCTCAACTCCAGACGCAAATCGGGGAGGCGCAGGCGCAGCAGAAGGTCATCCTGCCTCAGTATGAAGGCGATGACCTGATCCGGCTGGTGATCGCCAGCGGCTACAATCCGTCGCGGCAGACGCTCAAAGGGGTCGTCTTCATCCAGTTCAAAGACGGCGCCATCGCCAGCGACGTGACGGCTCCTGAAGCGCGCTACAACCCCAAACTGGACGTGTGGGAGTTCTTCCACTGCGTCGCCCGACAGATCAACCTGGACGGCACGGTTCGCATCGCCCGGCTGGAGTACGCGCGCTACAACATCGGGCGGCGGCCGGACGAAGTGCAGCGCAGCACGGTGAAGGCCGAGCAGATGAACTACGCCCAGCTCCAGCGGTACATTCAGGACCTCCATCGGCAGGGCAACATCGCCCGCGAGCTGGAGATGCAAGTGGAGCTGGATCGCAAGGTGTCGCTGCCGTTCACCAGCCTGGTGTTTGTGTCGCTGGGGGTTCCGCTGGGGATACGGCCCAATCGGAAGAGCGCGGGGTTTGGCGTGGGGATTGGGTTCAGCGTGATCGCTATCTTCATCTTCTACGTCATCACGAGCTATTTGGCGGTGCTGGGGGGCCAGGGCATCCTCGATCCTCTGGCGGCCGCCTGGCTGCCGAATCTCATCACGCTCGCCTTCGGTGTTATACTTCTAACGCGGGCGCCGAAATAACCCGCTCTCTCTGAACCCCTTCGCCCGCCTGGCGCAGGGATCGTTCTCCGTCGCGCGCCCAACTCCGCCTCTATGAGTGGCTACACCCTCCTCCTCATCTGCGCCTGGGTCCTCGGCAGCGGCGTCGTCGCCTATGTCTGCGACAATCTGGGTCGAAAACTCGGCAAGCGGCGGCTGAGTTTGTGGGGCCTGCGTCCGCGGCACACGGCGATGGTCGTCACGGTGCTGACGGGCATC
>JBBRGS010000170.1:0-8470 GCA_038240635.1 Armatimonadota bacterium | reverse complement strand
GAGGAAGCGCACGTCCGGGTTCTTCTCCGCCACGTAGTTCAGGCTCCACTCGCCGTTGAACAGTCCCACGGGAGCGCCCTCCACATCCTCCGCGAAGGCCGTGCCGGTGGTCCAACGGATCGCCTTCACCGCCTCCGGGGTTCCTTCCAGCCAGCGGACGTGCGTGTACGCCATCGGCTCCAGCCGCGACGCCACGCCATACTCCGCCTCCAGCCGAAACTTCACCACGTCAAACTGGAGTTGCCCCACCGCCGCCAGCACCGGCTCCCGCGACCGATCCTTCAGGTAGAAGACCTGCACAGCGCCTTCTTCCCGGAGTTGATCAATCCCCTTCTGGAACGATTTGCGCCTGCTCGGATCGGGGTTGTACAGCAGCGCGAAATGTTCCGGCGCGAACCGGGGCATCGGCTCAAAGCGCACCGGGTCGCCCGTGTAGAGGGTGTCGCCCACCGCGAAGACGCCAGGGTTGATCAGCCCCACGATGTCGCCGGGATACGCCTCCTCCACCGTCTCCCGCTCCTGCGCGAACAGTTTGTGCGGGCGCGAGAGGCGCACCGGCTTCCCCTGGCGCGGGTGCGTCACCGTCATGTCGCGCTCGAACCTGCCGGAGCAGACGCGCATGAACGCCACGCGGTCCCGGTGGCGGCGGTCCATGTTGGCCTGCACCTTGAAGATGAAGCCGCTGAACGCCTCGCAATCGGGCGCCACGGGGCCGTCGGGAGTGGCGCGCGGGCCGGGCGGCGTGGCGATGCCAAGGAAGGTGTCGAGGAAGAGCTGGACGCCGAAGTTGGTGACAGCGCTGCCGAAGAAGACTGGCGTCAGTTGCCCGGCGAGGATGCGCTCGAGGTCGAACGTTTCCCCGGCGCCTTCAAGGAGTTCCAGTTCATCGCGGAAGCGGGCGTAGGTGTCGGCGTCCGCCATCCCGGCAAGGGCGGGATCATCGGCGCTGGAGACCTGGACGGGGGCCATGCGCTGGCCGTGCTCGGTGCGCTGGAAGGTATGGAGGCTCCGCGTCTGAAGGTCGAGGACGCCGCGAAAGGTATCGCCCATCCCAAGCGGCCAGTTCATCGGCACGCTGCGGATGCCGAGGACCTCCTCCAGGTTGCCCAGCAGCTCCAAAGGGTCCTGGCCGGGCCGGTCCATCTTGTTAAAGAAGGTGAAGATCGGGATACCGCGCTTCCGACAGACGTGGAACAGTTTGATCGTCTGCGCCTCGACGCCGCGCGCGCTGTCAATGAGCATGACAGCGTGATCGGCGGCCATGAGGGTGCGGTAGGTGTCCTCGCTGAAGTCCTGGTGGCCCGGCGTGTCGAGCAAGTTGATCTGGAAGCCGCGATACGGGAATTGCAGGACCGTGGAGGTGACGGAGATACCGCGCTCCTGCTCCAGGGCCATCCAGTCGCTGGTGGCGCTGCGCTGATTGCGCTTGGCTTTGACCGCTCCGGCGAGGTCAAGAGCGCCGCCGTAGAGGAGCAGCTTCTCGGTGAGGGTGGTCTTCCCGGCGTCCGGGTGGGAGATGATGGCGAAGGTGCGCCGCCGCGCGATCTCCTGCTGAAGCGGCGTGAGGGCGGTGGCGCCGGACCCCTTAAGAAGTGAGAGGGGCGCTGATAGGACGGAATCGGTTGCGCTCACGAATGAATTTTCCCTGTAGGTCGAATGAGAGGCTGCGGAATAAGAGTCGGCGGGGGGAGCGGGGTGAAGGCGTTGGCGCGACCCCGCTTATCATACCACGCCCGGCATCGGTACAGAATTTCAACTCAGGGTCATCCACCAACACAGAGAGCCGCAGAGAAACGCCTTGAGGCCCTTCAGCCCCTGGAGTTTCTCAGGAGTCTCTCTGCGGCCCTCTGCGTTCTCTGCGCCCTCTGCGTTGGGAGTTGCCCTGGCTGGATGGCGCTGAGGCGCTGTCATGCATCAGGCAAGGCGCGCAAACGGCCTTCCCCGAACTGTCCGGGGAAGGCCGTTTCGTTCGTTCTACTCGGCTAACGCGATTTAGACGCGCTTGCCGGTCTTGTCGTCGGTGCGGTCGCCGGTCACGGTGTCCGCCGTTTTCTCCATCACGCCACGGGTGTCGGGGGTGCCGTCGGTCGCATGGCCGCCGGTCTGCACGCCGGGAACCTTGTTGCCCGGCATGGCGTCCTTGGCGTCCTGCACCATCGTGTCCCCCGCTACGCGAGCGTTGTGGCCAGCGGCGCGAACATCGTCCCCGACGGTGCGTGTGGTGTTATTCACATCGCTCGTCGCTCCGCTACCCACGCCGGTGATCGTGTTGTCGTTATCCACGGCGTCCACACCAGCGACCGCGACGCCACTGCCCACCGCTCCGGCGATGCCGCCCGCAACCGCGCCGATGACCGCGCCGATGGGGCCGGTCATCGCGCCCGCCGCCGCTCCCACCACCGCGCCGCCCACTCCACCGAGGGCCGCGCCCTTTTCCGCGTCGTTGTTGGGATCGTCATCGAGGCCGTGCTGCACGCCGTCGTCGGCTGTCGCGTTGTTGCGAAGGATATCGTCCGCCATTTGTCGCTCTCCTTATGAGATGGTTGCGTAGGGGGCCGGCTTCCGAAGGATGAACGCCTTCGGCGCTGAAGCGTCGCCGCGCCCGAAAAGTGATACTGGCACGCTGGTTTTGTAGTTGGGGACCGCTCGCCAGCGGGAGGCGCCGAGCGTGTCTTCCTGATTGTTCCCTGGCCTGTCTTCTGCTAAACTCCCTCTCCAACCGACTCTGCGAATCTTACGCCGCGATGCCATTCAACCGACTCATTTGGCGCCCCGGTCAGACCTGGTTGGAGCCGGTCGCCTGGCCGGGGGGAGTCGCTTCCTCGCCGTCCGCATGGATGTCGGGAGATAAGCCGTGTGTGGGGCCGGAAGGAAAGCCGCTGTTCGGGTCAGGGCCGCCGCCGGGGCCGGGACGAATCGGAATCGGCTGGCCTTCCGCGAGAAAGCCGGGCGCATGAGCGGTATCCGTGGCGGTGAGGTCGCTCCGCTCATTTCCCTCCGAGCCGGCGCGTTCGTGGGAAGGGGCTGTGACCACTGCGTCGTTGGAAGCGTCATCGGTTGAGAGGGGGGCGGGTGACGCGCCCGTTGTCGCCGAAGAGCGATTATCCTCGCCCGCATCAGGATCGGAGGAAGCGATCAGGTCTCCGACGCCAAACGCGCCGCCCATGCCGCCTTCCGCCGCCGCGCCCACCATGCTCAGGGGCACGACCACCTCTTCATTTGAGTCGTGTGTCGGGTTTGGTTCCGCCATGTGGGGTTCTCCTTTCGGGGAAACAGAGAGCGTGGAGAGGGTTGTTTCTCCGCGCGCTCCGAAAGGGCCAAAGTCACACCTGAGCCCATGCTGTCTTTCCCCGACGGGAGACTGTCAAAACGAAACAGGCGGTTGATCAGGGCCGAAAGGTTCAGTCCCATGGATGCAGAACCACTTTGCCGCACTCGCCAGTGAGTTGAAGTTCCCACGCAGCCGCCACGGCGCTCATGGGAAAGGTGTGCGTGATGAACCGATGGAGCCGAGGGCCGGAACGCGCCGCCACTTCCAGCGCCCGCTCGGCAAAATTCAGGTTGTAGTGCCACACCCCATGAACCGTCAGCCCTTTGGAGATAAGCGTGTCGGCGGAAACGTTCCCGCCCCATCCAACGAAGGCGACCTGCCCCCGGGCGCGCGTCACGTCGAGGAGGAATGGCTTGGCATCGGCGGTCCCACTCGTCTCCACGGCGGCGTCGGCGCCCAGGCCGTCGGTGAGGTCAAGGAGTTGCTTCCGGGCGTCGGAGTCGCGCGGGTTCACGATGGCCTCCGCGCCGAGATCGAGGGCGAGCGTGGCGCGATACGGGTGGCTCTCCACGCCGAGGACGCGCGCACCCCGGAACTTTGCGTTGATGACGCCGCCCATCCCCACCGGTCCCATCCCGGTGATGATCACCGTGTCAAAGGCCATGACGCCCATCCGCTCCATCGCGCCAAAGGTGGGGCCGAGGCCGCAGCACGCCATCGCCGCCGTGTCCAGGTCCACGTCGTCAGGGACGGGGGTGAGCAGATATTCGGGCTTCAGAAGAAACTGGGCATAGGTGGCGGTTCCGGCGGCGCTGCCCGTCTCGTTGAGGAGATCGCGCTGGTAGGCGCAATGGATATGGTCTCCCGCGCGGCACAGGGAGCAGCGTCCACACCCAGTCTGGGGTTGAACCACCACGCGGTCGCCGACCTTCACGCGGGTGGCCCGGTCCACGGCGACGACGACGCCCGCCGCTTCGTGGCCGAGGCAGGAAGTGACCTGGCCGTCGCGGAAGGCGTGGTATTCGGTGCACATCGGGGCGGAGAGGACTTTCACCACCACAATGTCGTCTTTGGGAGTGGGGTCCGGCGCCGTGATCAGGCGAGCCTGTCGGGGTCCTTCAATGGCGGCGACTTGCATGGGGCGCCTCCTTGAGCGCGAATGGTCCTGGCCGAGGGCGCAGGTTCAGGGTGCGGTTCAAAGTTTTGCACATGGTCAGGGAACCCCGCCGTCGCGGACGCCTCGGTTACCGGAGCGCTCCTGTTCGCCGTGAGGGCGTCCGCAGGAGACGGGCGGTTGAAACCGCTGCAACAGACACACGAAACCCGCCTGCGCGGGTTAAGGGTCGCTCAAGGACAGAAGGCTTCGGCAGGGCGGGAGTCGGCGACCGCCGACTTTGTGTGGTCGTGGCAGCGGTTTCAACCGCCCGGACTTCTGAGCCTCCGAGACAGGAACTCCCCGTGTCCGGGGCGCTCCCCCAACATCCGGATAATTGTGAGGAAGAGAGGCGTCCGCGTAGGCGGACGCTTAGCCGAAGGCTTCGAGCGAAGGACTTCAGTCTGTCGCTCGGCGGAAACGCTCCCTCTCTCCCGCTCGCAAAACTTTGAACCACACCCGCAGGTTCAGCGCGCGTCGTCGTTCGCGGCGGCTCGCACTATAATAAAGGCGGTTCGCGCGTGAGGAGGCCGTCTCCTGCTTTCCGCCGAGCGTTGCGCGCCACAGGCGAGCGTCTCTTCCCTCTCTTTGACATCAGAAAGGTCCCGCCTCATGAGCCAGCGCCCCGATGACCGCGCGCCCGATCAACTGCGTCCCGTGACGATCACGCGGAACTTCATCAAGTACGCCGAAGGGTCGTGCCTCATCGAAGTGGGCGAGACCAAAGTGATCTGCACCGCCAGCGTCGAGACGAAGGTCCCCCCGTTCCTGCGCGGCAAGGGCCAGGGCTGGGTCAGCGCCGAGTACGCGATGATCCCCCGCTCGTGCAAGGAGCGCGTGCAGCGCGAGACCAGCAAGCCGTCGGGCCGCAACCAGGAGATACAGCGGCTCGTGGGGCGGTCGCTCCGCAGCGTGGTGGACCTCAAGGGGTTCGGGGAGCGCACCGTCTGGCTCGATTGCGATGTCATCCAGGCGGACGGCGGCACCCGCACCGCGTCCATCACCGGGGCGTGGGTGGCGCTGGTGGACGCCTTCGACTCCCTTCGCAAAAAGCAACTCATCACCCGACTCCCCATCTTCGATCAGGTGGCGGCGACCAGCGTCGGCGTCATCGGCCAGCAGGAACGGCTCGACCTGATGTATCTGGAAGACTCCGCCGCCGAAGTGGACATGAACGTCGTCATGACCGACAAGAAGAAGATTGTGGAGGTGCAGGGCACGGCGGAGGGCGCGCCGTTCAGCCGCGACGCCCTGAACCGGCTCCTCACCCTCGCCGAAAAAGGCATCACTGAACTCCTCGAACTCCAGCGGGAAGTCCTGACCGGCGTGTACACGTAGCCTCACAACAGCGCTCTCGCCCGATCCTTTATCGCAGCCTCAACCGACTATGCGCCTCATCGCCGCCACGTACAACGCCGGGAAACTCCGCGAACTCCGTCAGCTCCTCGCCGGGCTGCCGCTGGAGGTCGTCTCCGCCGCCGACGCTCATCTGCCCGACGTGGAGGAGACCGGAGCCACCTTTGTCGAGAACGCGCGCCTGAAGGCCGCCTCGGCGGTCGAGCATTCCGGGGAAGCGGCCCTCGGCGAGGACAGCGGGATCGAGGTGGACGCGCTCGGCGGCGAACCCGGCGTTTACTCCAGCCGATTCGCGGGTTCCGACGCCTCCGAAGACGACCGCAACGCGCTCCTCATGGCGCGCCTGGACGGGGTTCCCCCCGAATGCCGAACGTGCCGCTACCGGAGCGTAGCCGTCCTGCGCCTCCCCGATGGCCGCGAATGGGTCTGCGAAGGCGCGTGCGAAGGCCGCATTGGGACGCGGGGGGAGACGCCGCGCGGCGGGAACGGCTTCGGCTACGACCCGATTGTACTGCTGCCCGACGGCTCCCACACGATGGCCGAACTCTCGCCGGAAGAGAAGAACGCGATCAGCCACCGAGGTCAGGCGTTGCGTCAAATCCGTCAGATTCTGGAGGACCTCACGTCAGCATCTCCACCTCCGGCTCCGGGGTGATCTCACGGGCGGGCGGCGGCCTCAGCCGGGTAAACGTGGCGTACAGCGCGGGCGTGGCGAACAGCGTGAAGAACCCGGACAGCGTGACGCCCCCAATGACAGCGATGGCGAGCGGCTTCTGCATCTCCGCGCCCGCCCCCAGGCCCAGCGCCAGCGGGAACAGCGTGAGAATCGCGGTCAACTTCGTCATCAGGATGGGGCGCAGGCGCAGGCCGCCCGCATCCACCAGCGCCTCATACGGCTCCATTCCAGCTTCGCGTTTCTGGCGCGCCGAATCGAGGAGGAAGAAACTCCCCTCCACCACGATCCCGATGACGAGGATGGACCCCGTGAACGACGAGAGATCGAGCGGCGTGCCCGTCCACCAGAGCGCCAGCGCCACCCCCGACAGCGACAGGATGCCCGCCGACAGCAGCGACACCGCCTCCGCGAACGACTGGAAGTAGAAGAGCAGGACGCCGAGCGTCAGCAGCGCCACGATGCCGAGCATCATCCCCAGGCTGCGGAACGAGTCCTGCTGGCTCTCAAACAGGCCGCCATACTCCACCGTCACGCCCTGGGGCAGTTTCACGCCGTTCATCTTCTTCTGGATGGCCCGGATGGCGCTGCCGAGGTCGGTGCCGCTGGTGCGGGCGGTGACGCGGACGAGGAGCCGCTGGTTCTCGCGTACCAGTTCGGCGGAACCAGGAGAGGCGACAATCGTGGCGAGCGAGCTGAGAGGTCGCCCCACGCCGTCCGTCCCGATGATCGGCAGTGACGCGAGTTGATTCCGATGCGCGTACCGGCCCGGCGGATATGACACCCGCACGCCGATCTGCCGCTCGCCCTGGCGCAGGCTGGTCGCCACCTCGCCAAAGAGGGCGGCGTTCACCTGCGTGCCCACCGACTCCGGCGTGAGACCCGCCTGCCCCGCGAGATCGCCGTCCACGCGCACCAGGTCGTCAGGGCCGCTCTCCACGATGCCGTCGGACTCGTCCACCACGCCGGGCACGGCGGAGACGAGTTTCCCTACCTTTCGGGCGAGCGGCTCCAGCGTCGCCATGTCGTCGCCGAACAGCTTCACCTCGATGGGCGAAGGGCTTCCGGCGAGATCGCCCAGCAGGTCCTGCAAAATCTGGATGAAGTCCACCTGAGCGGCGGGGTACGCGGCTTCGACCTGGCCGCGCACTTCGTCCATCACCTCCTCGATGGGACGCCGGAGTCCGCGCGGCTTCAGTTTCACGGAGAAGTCGCCGGTGTTTTGCCCGGTGATGTCGAAGCCGAGCTGCGTGCCGGTGCGCCGGGAGTAGGAGCTGACATCGGGGGTGGCGAGGAGGATGCGCCCGATCCCGGCGCAGACGCGATCCGTTTCGGCGAGGGAGGTGCCCGCCGGCATGAGATAATCGAGGATGAAGCCGCCTTCGTCCATCTCCGGCATGAACCCCGTCTTCAGGTTGCGCCCCAGCCCCCAGCCGAGTGCGAGGATTGGGATGAACGCGAGGATCACGAGGCCCCGGCGGTGGAGGCAGGCCCGTACGGCGCGGCGATACCCTTCCTCCAGCCGTTCCACCGGGGTGAGGCGGGGAGCGGACGGCGGCGCGAGAGCCGGGGCTTCTTCTTCCATTGGGGGCAAGGGTGGGGACGGAGCGACGGGCGAGGCGCCTTCGGATGATGAGAGCGCGGCGGGTGTCCCGTGCAGGTGAGGATGAACCTTCGTCCGCAGGAGGCTGTGCGCCAGCAGTGGGATGACGAACAACGCGAGGAAGAGCGAGAGCGTCAGCGCGATAGCCATCGTGAGGGCGAGCGGCGCGAAGAAATTGCCCGTTACTCCGGTGAGGAACAGCATCGGCAGGAAGACAACCAGCGTCGTCGCCGACGACCCCACCATCGCCGGGGCGATCTCCGTGACCGCCGCGCGCACCGCCTCCGTACGCGGGTACCCCTCCTCCAGGTAGCGGAAGATGTTTTCCACCACCACCACGGCGTCGTCAATCACGAGGCCCAGGGCGATGGCGAGCGCCCCCAGTGTCATGATGTTGAGCGTGCGCCCCAGCGG
>JBBRGS010000169.1:0-8484 GCA_038240635.1 Armatimonadota bacterium | reverse complement strand
GAGAGGGGCTGGGGAGATCGTGAGCTCGCGCCCCATCATTCCTCCCCGAACTCGCGCATCGATCCCCTAACCCGCGCAGGCGGGTTTCGTGTGTCTGTTGCAGCGGTTTCAACCGCCCGTCTCCTGCGGACTCCCTCACGGCGAAGAGGAGCGCTCCGGTAACCGAGGCGTCCGCGACGGCGGGGTTCCCTGACCATGGGCAAAACTTTGAACCGCACCCCGGCGCCGGCGCCTACACGTCAATGTCTGCGGCGACGATGTCGCGGGCGTGCCGCTCGATGAACTCCTTGCGCGGCTGCACCTTCTCGCCCATCAGCGTGCTGAAGATGTCGTCGGCCATCGCGGCGTCGTCTATCTCCACCTTCAGCAGCGTCCGTACGCTCGCTTCCATCGTCGTGTCGGCCAGTTCCTCGGCGTTCATTTCGCCCAGCCCTTTGAAGCGGCCCACCGTCACGTTTTTGGTTTTGATCTCCTTCAGAAGAATATCCCGCTCGCGGTCGCTGTAGGCGTACTTCTTCTCCTTGCCATACTTCAGGACGTACAGCGGCGGACGGGCGATATAGACGTGTCCCCCCTCGATGAGCGGGCGCATGTAACGAAAGAAGAAAGTGAGCAGCAGCGTGCGGATGTGCGCGCCGTCCACGTCCGCGTCGGTCATGATGATCACGCGGTCGTAGCGAAGTTTCGCTTTGTTGAAATTGCCCTTTTCCCGGCTGTTTTCCTTCCCGTTCGCTCCGTTCGAGGCGGTTCCATTGGAACTATCCGACCCGTTTGAGCCGGTTCCGTCCGCCTCGTCGCCCGATTCCTCCGCGTCAAAGCCGAGGTCCAGGACCATGTGGCTCTCGCTGTCGTCGTCGTGGCCGTTTTCGCCGTGCACCTGGTGCGAGACGCCGGTGCCCAGCGCGGTGATGAGCGAGCGAATCTCCTCGTTGTCCAGGGCGCGGTCAATCCGCACCTTCTCCACGTTGATAACCTTGCCGCGCAGGGGCAGCACCGCCTGGGTCTTGCGGTCCCGGCCCTGCTTGGCGCTGCCCCCCGCCGAGTCGCCCTCGACGAGGAACAGTTCGCACTTGGACGGGTCGGTCTCCGAGCAGTCGGCGAGTTTGCCCGGCAGGGACGAGTTTTCGAGGGCGCTTTGCCGCTTCACGAGGTCGGCGGCGCGGCGGGCGGCTTCGCGCGCGCGGGAGGACGTGACCGCCTTGTCAATGATCTTCTTGGCGATGTTCGGGTTCTCTTCGAGGTATTCGCTTAGCCCTTCGGTAACGACCGAGTTGACGATCCCCTCCATCTCGGAGTTGCCGAGTTTCCCTTTGGTCTGGCCTTCAAACTGGGGATGCGGCAGTCGGCACGAGATAACAGCGGTGATGCCCTCGCGCACGTCGTCGCCCTGGAACGGGTTGTCCTTCTCCTTCACCAGCCCCGCCTTCTTCGCGTAAGTGTTGACCACGCGGGTGAGGGCGCTCTTGAAGCCGGAGACGTGCGTGCCCCCGTCGGCGGTGTGGATGTTGTTGGCGTAGGAGTGGATATTCTCCTGATAGCCGTCGTTGTATTGCAGCGCCAACTCCACCTCCACGTGGTCGCGCTGGCGGTGGAAGTAGATCGCCTTGTGGATCACGTCGCGGTTGCGATTCAGGTGCTCGACGAAGGCGCCGATGCCCTTCTCGTGGTGGAACAGTTCCTGTTTGGGCGCGGTCTCGCCGTCGGCCAGTTCCGCCCGCTCGTTCAGGAAGGTGAGCGTTACTTTTTTATTGAGGAAGGAGAGTTCCATCAGCCGCTGGCGGATCGCATCGGCGTTGAAGTCCACCGTTTCAAAGATGGTATCGTCCGGCCAGAATCGGACATACGTCCCCGTTTCCCCCTCGGCGACGCTGCCGATCACTTCCAGCGGGCTGGTGGGGGCGCCGCGTTCAAAGGTTTGCCGGTGAACCTTGCCGCGCTGCTTCACGATCACTTCCAGTGTAGTGGAGAGCGCGTTGACGCACGAGACGCCGACGCCGTGCAGCCCGCCGGAAACCTTATACGCGCCGCCGCCGAACTTGCCCCCCGCGTGCAGCTCGGTGAGGGCCAGCGTGACGCCCGCGAGGCCGGTCTCGTGGTGAATGTCGGTGGGGATGCCGCGGCCGTTGTCGGCCACGCTCAGGCTGCCGTCGAGGTGCAGAACCACATCGATGCGGTCGCAGAAATCCTGAAGCGCTTCGTCAATCGAGTTGTCGAGCACCTCCACGAACAGGTGCTGAAGACCCTTACCGCTCGTGCTGCCGATATACATGGCGGGACGCTTCCGCACCGCTTCGAGACCCTTGAGGACCTGAAGTGCGTTGGCGGTGTACTCTCCCACCGGCTCCGGGGAGGGCGGAGCGGGGGATTCGGGATCGAGGGTTAACAGTTCGTCGGACATTCACACTCCTAACGCGGCGCTCCGGGGCGCGAGCGACGCTTCACGGCGTATTCGGGCAGGCTTCCAGAGATACTAATATAATAGTAGGGACATACTATTGTATCACGCCTGAGGGGGCCGGTCAACTTTTACCGGAGGCGTGAACAGGGTATTAGGGTGGAAGGGTTTCTGCGGCTCAGCTCACCCCTGAAGCGGCGCGAAGTCCGCCTTCGCGGACAGGGGCGACAGTGAGTCTTGATAGTCAGGCAGTCGGCGCAGGCCGACTTTGTGTCCGTGTTGCCGTGACTTCAGTCGCCGGGTGCGAGAGATTCCAGAGTCGGCAGGTTCGCATCATCGAACGTCCCCAGCACGAGGCTGGCGATCTCGTTCACCGCGCTGGAGAGCGCGTCCATCGTCTCCAATGTCACCTCCTCCGAGCGCCACACCCACAACGTCCGCAGGGTCATTTCCGCGCCCGCCGCCAGCATGAACGGCGCCTCCCGCGTGAACGACGGCCCGAACGCCGCGCGCCGGGGGCCAGTCTCGTCCAGCCTTCCGCTCCACGTGGGGGGGTGACGCGGGTTCGTCTCCTGGTCCACGCTGCCCGCCCACTCCTTCCGGCCCTCCGCGCCTTCAGTTTCCAACTCCAGCCACGTCGAGCGGACCTCCGGCAGCCGAAGCGCCGTCGTCTCGCCGCCCGCGTACAGCCACCGCGCCGCGCCGCCTGTCTCTTCCTGCTGATGGAGGTGACAGCGGATCAGTCCCTCCGGGGACTGCCCCAGGGTTACGCCGCGATGGCCTGCGCGCAGGGTCATCCGCAGGTCCAGCGTGCGCAGCGAGTCGGTTCCCGGCGGGACAATCCATTCGCGGGTCTCCTCCAGCAGCAGCCCCGTCTCCTTCGAGAGCCAATGGTTTTCGGAGACGACCCGCACCACCCCCGGCGCCTCCTCCAGCCCGGTGAATTTCACGTGAAAGATCTGCCCGGCGTCCGCGCCCGCTGCAAAGTCCATCCCGTTCACGCTCGGATGGCCGATCTCCAGGGTGTACCGCCGCTCTGAAGCCGGGGACGCGCCGGGCGAGGAGTCCACCGGGCCATACACAGGCGAGAAGCGGGGACGAGCTAGTTCGGGCGAGTACTGATATTCCAGGAACGGCGCCTCGCCCAGCGTGACGAGCAGGCGATACTCATCCAGGAGATGGACGCGCGGATACCGCAGATCATCATCGGTCACGAGGGAACGCTCCGGGAGCGGGGAGGGGAAGCCGTCGCCGTCGCCCGATCACTGCGGCGGTGCGAACACGTCTATCCGAGTGGCGCGGGGCAGGGAGGCCCAGCTGAACGTCTCGGTAGAACCTTTCAGGGCATGGACCCCCTTTTTGCCGCGCAGAAAGCCGTCCACGCCGACGAGGGGCAGGTTCGCCGCCGTGTACCGCGTCTTGTAATGCATGGGGATGACCACGCGAGGCCGCAGTTGCGCCACCACCGCGTCGGCGTGAGCGGCGTCAATGGTGAAGAAGCCGCCCACCGGGATGAACAGCACGTCCACCTTGCCGATTTGGGCGAGTTGCGCGGGCGTCAGGCGGTCCTGCCCCAGGTCGCCGAGGTGGAGGAAGCGGATGCGGCCCAGGGTGAAGGCGAAGAGGGTGTCTACCCCGCGCTCCTTTCCGCCGTCGTTGTCGTGGAAGGCCGCGATGCCGTTGAACCCGACACCTCCCACCTTGTGGAGGCCGACTCCGCGAATGATGACGGGATGCCCGGCCACCCGGTCGGCGGCGTTGTGGTCAGGATGTTCGTGGGTGACGAGAACCACGTCGGCCTGGGGCGGCGTCCACGGATAGGTCCCGACCATCGCGCCGAAGGGGTCCACCACCACACGCGGCCCTTTCGCGGGGAGGATTTCAAAACAGGCGTGCCCCAGCCATGTGACGGTGACGCCCCGCAGTTCCGTCGGCGTCCGCATGGCCGAAGGGGACGCCGGAGCCACCCGCTTCGTGAAATCGCCCGGCTCTAACGCCCCATGAGGCGCGGCGGCCCTCGTCGGAAGCGCGCTCACGCCCCCTCCTGCCAGCGCCACGGCCAGCCCCACCGCACCCGCATAGCGTCCTGCAACATTCACATAACATCTCGCCGCATGCCCAACGCGATTCATCGTCGACTCCCGTTCCTGTTCGGCGCCTATCGCCGGTTTCGCCTTCATTATAGTGAGTCCCGCGCTTCGGGCGAGATGGCAGACAAGCCGTCCTTACCTCACACCGCCGGGCGACTGAAGTCGCGGCAACAGAAGCACGAAGTCCGCCTTCGCGGACTGGCCTGTAGTGGGATTGAAATCGGCGGGTGGGGCGGTTCAAATCTTTGCACGATCCCAAATGCCAGGGGTGGGAAGGCGAAGGTCCGTTCACCGTTTGCTCCGGGTCTTTGACGGCGTGCAAAACTTTGAACCGCACCCCTCGGTGGCCAGGGAGTCGGCGCAGGCCGACTTTGCGTGGTTGTTGCTGTGACTTCAGTCGCCGGTGGCCCATTCATTCATTGACCCGCTTCGGGCGGAAGTGTACACTCAGGATATGAATAGTTCCCTGGACGCCCTCTATCTACTGCATCTGGTGGACGACCGTATCCACCGCGCCTGCGCGGGCCTGAAGGCGCTCGATCAGCCGCCGCCCCTCGCAGTCCAGCTCCACCGCATCACCGAGGAACTCGCGCGGCAGGAAGCGGCGCAGCTCCGGGCGCGCGCCGCCCAGCAGGAAGCCGAACTCGAACTCAAAACTCTTGAAGCCCGGCGCGACGCCGACACGAAGAAACTATACGGCGGCCAGATCGTAGCGACCCGCGAACTTCAGGCCCTGGAACACGAGATCGCGCACATCGGCGGCCTCATCTCCGCCGCCGAGGAGAAGGTCCTCGAAGCGATGGAAGCCGTGGACCCAATCCATTCCGCCGTGGAGAAACTACGCGGATACCGCAAGGCCGCCGAAGCCAAACTCGCCGCCACGCAGGTCGAGCGGGAAGGGGAGCGACGACGCCTCCAGGCGGACCTCGCGCAGGCTGAACCCCTTCGGCCTCCCGCCGCCGCCCATGTTGACCCCGCCCTCCTTCATTCCTACGATCAGATCCGCGCCCGACGGGGACACCCTGGCCTGGCGCTCGTCGTGAACGCCACCTGCGGCCAGTGCCACACCTCCGTGCCGAGCCTCGTCCTCAGCCGCGTCCGCAAGGGCGAAATCGTCCAGTGCGACACCTGTAACCGACTCTACCACTTGAAGCGGAGCGACCACGCGGAAGAGTAACTTTTCCGCCTGAAGTTTCACTCAACCCTTCACTCATGCCGATTCCGCGCACTGCCGATCCCGCCGCGCTCCCCGCACTCTCGCCGGAGGAGACGCTTCGCTACAGCCGTCACCTCCTCCTGCCGCAGGTCGGCCTCGACGGCCAAAAGCGTCTGAAATCCGCGCGCGTCCTCCTCATCGGAGCGGGCGGCCTGGGGTCCCCGGCGGCGATGTACCTCGCAGCGGCGGGAGTCGGAACCCTGGGGCTGGTGGACTTCGATACGGTGGACGCCTCCAACCTCCAGCGCCAGCTCCTCCACGGCGAGCGCGACATCGGGCGCCTCAAGGTGGACTCGGCGGCGGATCGGCTCCGCGACCTCAACCCGCACGTTCGCGTGGAGACGCACCCGACACGCCTCAGCGCCGACAACGCCCTCGACCTCATGGCGCCTTACGACCTCGTGGTGGACGGCGCCGACAACTTCCCCACGCGCTACCTCGTGAACGACACCTGCGTCCTCCTCGGCAAGCCGAACGTTCACGGCAGCATCTTCCGCTTCGACGGGCAGGCGACCGTCTTTTGGGCGGGTCATGGCCCCTGCTACCGCTGCCTCTACCCGGAGGCGCCGCCGCCGGGCCTCGTCCCCAGTTGCGCCGAGGGCGGGGTGCTGGGCGTTCTGCCGGGGATCGTCGGGTGTATCCAGGCCAGCGAGGCGATCAAACTCATCCTTGGCGTGGGCGAGACGCTCGTCGGGCGACTCCTTACGTTTCAGGCGCTGGAGATGCGCTTCCGCGAGTTCCGCATCGAGCGGGACCCCGACTGCCCCCTCTGCGGCGACCATCCGACGATTCACGCGCTGGAGGAGATCGCTGACGCCTGCGCCCTTCCGGCGGACTCCGGCGCCGTTCTGGACGCGCTTTCACCCCGCGAACTCGCGGCCCGGCTTCAGGGGGAGGCCCCGCCGCTTCTCCTCGACGTGCGGACTCCCGAAGAGGCCGCCATTTGCCGCATAGACGGGGCGATCCTCATCCCTCTCGCCGAACTGGAACGCCGCCGGGGCGAACTGGAGCCCGCGCGCCCTCTCGTCGTCTATTGCAAAAGCGGCGTCCGTAGCGCCCGCGCTGTCGCCCTGCTTCGGGAGGCCGGCTTTCGGGATGTGAAGAACCTCGCGGGGGGCATCCTCGCCTGGGCGGACGACGTGAACCCATCGCTCCCGAAGTATTAATGCTCGAAAGCGACGGGCAGGGTGCTGAAATCAGGCGCATGGTAGCGCGAAAGCAACCGTTCGCTTAGTGCGCGTCGCCCACTTCGCCGATGGTGATTTGCAGCTCCTGGCGGAGTTGAACGCGGTCCACCTTGCCGTCGCGGATATGCACCACGCGGTCGGAGACGCTGAGCATCTTTGGGTCGTGGGTGGCGGAGATGATGGTGACGCCGTGGTCCCGGTTCATCAGGCGCAGCAGTTCGATGATCTCGGTGCCGGTTTTCTGGTCGAGGTTGCCGGTCGGTTCATCGGCGAGGATGATCGCCGGGTCGTTGGCGAGGGCGCGGGCGATGGCGACGCGCTGCTGCTGGCCGCCGGAGAGTTCGCTCGGCTTGTGGTGATACCGTTCGCCCAGGCCGACCTGATCGAGCAGCCGCATCCCGCGCTCGATGCTCTCTTCGGAGGGGACGCCCGCGAACACCATTGGCAGCGTCACGTTCTCCAGCGCCGTCATGACGGGGATCAGGTTGAACGTCTGGAAGATGTAGCCGATCTGCCGGCATCGAAGGTAGGCGAGTTCGGAGGCGTCGAGCTGGGCGATGTCTACCTCGTTGATGAACACCGAGCCTTCGTCCGGCTTATCCAGCCCTCCAATGGCGTTGAACAGGGTGGACTTGCCCGACCCCGACGGCCCCATCAGCGACAGGTATTCGCCGCGGCGGATGTCCACGGAGACGCCGTTGAGCGCCCGCAGTTCGGTGTTGCCCATCGTGTAGATTTTAACCAGGTCTTTGGTGCGGACGATGTATTCGCTAACGGTGGCCATTCATGGTCCTCGGTCGCGGGGAAGGGCGTCAGAAGAGGGGCCGGGTCACGGGACGCGGCTTAGACCTCGCTGCGCAGAGCGGCGGCCGGGGGCATGGCCGCGGCGCGTTGAGAGGGGAAGTAGGTGGCGACCATCGTGAGGACGGTGCCCACAATCACGCAAACGGCGAAGGAGCGCAGGTAGCCGAGCAGGCCCACGGCGGGGATGGCCGCCCAGCCGACACTGAAGCCGCTCATCAGGACGATGATCACCGCGCCGAACAGCCAGCCCAGCGAGGAGGCGATGATCCCCAGAAAACCGGCTTCCAGCAGGAAGAGCCGCTGCACGAACGAGTCGAGGGCGCCGAGGCACTTCATCGTCCCGATCTCCTTGAATCGCTCCGTGACGCTCATCAGCATCGAGTTGGCGATCCCCACCGAGCAGACGATGAGCGACATCCCGACGAGCCACAGGTTGCGCGACGCCCCGGAACGGACGGTTTCGGGGTCCGGCTTCGGGATGAGGCCGTGCGCGATCCCCGCGTCGGAGATGGAGGAGCGAATCAGGATGGTGGCGAGGAAGGCGATGCCCAAAAAGATGCCCGCCGCCGTGATCATCGAGCGCCAGAACCGCACCCGGATGCTCTGCATGGCGATGGAAAACGCTTTGGCGAGCGGCAATTGCAGGATTTTCTGCTCGCCGGTAAAGACTTCGGATTTATATTCCCCTGGCACGGACTTCTCCTCAGCGGTGCTAAGGGCCGCGCGCCGTTCGGTCACGGCGTTCGCGCGCCCCAGGCGGTCGGCGCTTGATTCAGGCATCAGTTCCACTCA
>JBBRGS010000168.1:0-8515 GCA_038240635.1 Armatimonadota bacterium | reverse complement strand
CAGCGCTCCCTGCGCGAGGTGTGCCGGGTCTATACCATTGACTGGTATTTGAAATCCAACATCTTCCCTGACCGCCGCCGCACCGCGATCTATCAAATCTATTGCAATCTCTTCGACACGATCAACGCAAAGCTGATCACGCCGGCGGACTCGACCATCCTGGGCTTCGCGTGGTTTGGAACGGATAACGACCTGCCCTATCGTCAATACATCCGTATGGAGGGCGGCTGGCTCGGCTACAACAACCGTATTGTGCCCACCCCCTGGTGGATTATGGATGCGACTTACATCAGTCACCTCTTCGGCGACGGCTTTCACTGGTGGCATGACGAAGGCCCTGAAGGCAGCGATATCACGCGCCGCCCGGAGCCGAAGTCCGAAGGCCCGTATGGCATGGGTCCCTACATCTGGGAGCCGGATACCGGCGGCCCGAAGGAGCCTCCCCTTGTCTTCGGAGGAACTACGGAGAAAGGCCCGCTCTATCCGCGCGAACCTCGCTACAACCTCGCCTACACCAAGCTCGCTGAGTATCGCCTCAAGCAGTACGAACGATTTCTCACCATGCCGCGCAGTGTGTTGGAATACAGCCTCGACGACGGCAAGTCGTGGGTGAAGCCCGTCGGGAACGAGCGGCGCGATATTCTGGAGAAGGCAGAAAAGAAACAGCCGCTCTGCTTCCAGTGGAACGCGGGTGGCGACCTGGTGCTGGTCTTTCTCACCTGGCCTTTCGCGAATGCGCCCGAATGGAAAGTGAAGCTGAAAATCGCTCCCGGTCAGGAACGCGAAGTGAGGATGCACCGCCAGTGGCCGATGCTGCGCGTCTTCAGCAAATCCAATCCAAATTACGGAATCAAGTAATGAAGACGATCAGCGCCTTGGTCTCACTCGCGATTCATCGGCTTGGAAAAACAAGTGTGACCTCCGGTCCTACCGGGTTCGGTTCTCCCGGAGGGTGGCCGTGTCGCAGAAGCGGGTCATCACGGGCTTCATGTTCTTCCGGTCCAGTTGAAGGTAATCCACGGTCCACCCGGCGTCACGGGGGGGCTGCGGGAGGATCATCGTGTTGTCCTCGATGCGCAGCCCGACGGTGGAGGTGACGGCGATGTTGGGCAGCGGGCAGTCGCGGATCGTGTTGCCCGTGATCGTGATGTTGCGGTGTGCGCCGCTCGGAGCGAGGTCGCCCGCGCCGCCGTGAGCGTACACGGCGAGGGCCACCGTGCGGCAATCGGCGATATGATTTCCGCGAATCGTCACGTCGCTGGAACTGCCCGATTCGAGCCACCAGTACTCCGGCGAGACCTTGATCGCCTCGCCCCAGCTCCCAACGAGCGTGTTGTTCAGGATGGCGCCGTCGCTCGCCTTGATCAGGATGCCGCGCGACCGGTTGTAGCCGAAGCGGCAGCCTTCCACCCGGAAGCCGTTCCCCATCCGCCGCGTGGAGGCGATGACCGCGCCGATCCCCACCTCCGGTACAGTGTTAAGCGTCACGCGAAAGGCGTCGGGGGTCCAGCGGGTCCGCAGGCCCTCATCCATGCGCTGTTTCATCAGGAAGGCGCGCTCGGCGGCGTTGATCCTGCCATCGGGCGTCACCCTGATGAGTTTCGCGTCGGGGAGTCGAAGGCCGTCGTGGCGGACAAGTTCGACCGGGTCCCCGGCGACGAGGGGATCGCCGTTCATGAGGACGCGGAGAGTGGCGCCGTCGCGCTCGGTGATCATGTGATAGGCGCCGCAGATGTTCAGGGCGTCGTCGCCCATGAATTGCGCCACGCAATCGAGGAGGGACGGGCCTTTGGAGGCGAATTTGCTGTGGAAGGCGTCGGCGTCGAGAGAGCGGACGCGCGGCTCGGCGAGGGCCAGGGGATCGGAGGCGGCGGGGCGCCGGTCCACGCGGCAGCGGCGGTAGACGGTCCCGTTGCAGTGGGTCTCCAGAAAGCCGAAGCAGTTGGAGGCGTACAGCGTGACATCCTCCAGGGTGAGCCGGTCACACGCATCGGAGACAATGGCGTGAGCGATGCTCCCGTCGGGCGCGAATTCGGAGTTGATGACGAGGAGGTCGCCGACCCGCTCGGCGTCCTGCGGCGAGGAGCTCTTCTTGCGGATGCGGAGATGCCGGGCATCTACCACTTCGGGGTCCTGAATGGCGTAATCAGGCGTGCGGAGGAGGCGCGTGTCTCCCGCGAAAATCTCCATTTTGGCGTTGACGACCGTTTCGGCGGCAGGGTAGCCGTCCGTGAGGGCCACGTCAAGGACGCGCTTGTCGTCAGAGACGGCGGTGATGCGGCCCTGGGTGAAGGGCAGGGGATCGTAGTCCACCGTGAGGCCGCGCAGGGTGAGGTTGCGGCACCGGGTGAAGGTGAGGGCGCGCGTGGTTTGGGTGCAGACCATCTCCACGCCAGTGGCCACGATGTCCAGATCGTGGAGGTCGCGGAAGACGAGGTGCTGGCGGTCTTTGGGGGTGACGGCGTACCGTCCGGGCGGGATGACGATGCGCTTGTGACCGGCTTTCACGGCGGCGTCGAGGAAGCCCTGGAGGTCAAAGGGTTGAGCGGGACGGTTCGCGGCGGCGGCGGTCGCGGCGGCGTGAGCGGACACGGGCGCTCCCTTCTGCGGGGCGGCGACAACGCTCCAGACTCCGGCGAGCAGCAACCCGGCGAGGAGAGCCAGCGCCCTCTTCGCGTGGAGGAGGATCATCGGGGTCGCCGGAGAGGCGGGAGGAGTCAAGCGCGCCATGGGTTCTCCTGTTCTGTGTAAAGGTGAGGCGGGACAGCCTCGTTCATTCATTCGAGGAGCGCCTGCGAGATTCCGTTCCCGACGAACGGCCGCCTCACGGCTGAGTGAGACCGTGAGGCGGCGGAGATCAGTAGGGGGTGGCGCGACCGGCTATCGCTTGTGTCGCTTGCGGTACTCCCGCATGTGGAGGGATTTGCGGTCGTATTCGCTGAGGCCCTGTTCCACCTGCGCCGCAGTGTTCAGGTACTCCATGACGTCCGCAGGGGCGGCGTTGGGGGCGACCGTCGCGATCATGGAGCGCAGCATTTCGGCGCCCTCCTTGCCTCGGCCTTCGCGCTCCATTCGCTGGGCCTGGGTGGCGGCCTCGGCGAGCGTTACCGTGGCGGACCGGGAGAGCAAGCCGTGGTCCACCGGGGCGGCGTCCACTTCCGCCTGAGATGCGAAGGCGAAGGTGAGTTCCACGGGAGAGTGGAAGGGGCGCCCGTGGGGGTCCTCGCCCTGGATGTGGCCGGTCAGCCTGAGCGTGTCTCCGGCGGTGTGCGGGACGGAAGCGCGGGCCCCCGTGTAGAACTCGCGGCGCTCGCCGGAGTAGAACGACCCCAGAGGCAACTCGAAGTGAGCCTGGGTGCGTTGGCAGGGCAGCCCTCCGAAGAACTGAAGCCACAACCCTTCGGGCGCATCGACGGCCAGCGTCACGTTGAGGGCGACGGCGTGGAGCATCGCTTCCAGTTCGCTGTGCAGCGCGGCCTCAATCTGATGCGCCTGCTCGATGAAGAAGAAGCGTCCACCGCCGGCGGCGGCCATCCCTTCGAGGAGGTACTCGTTGTAGCCCAGCCCGATGCCGAACGTGGAGGTGGAGACTCCGCGCTCCAGGAGTTCGGAGGCGTGTCGGCACAGGGCGCCTGTGTCGGTGATGCCTCGGTTCGCGGCGCCGTCGCTGAGCAGCAGGACGCGATGCGCCCCGGCTTGTTCCAGGTGTTCGGCCACTTCCAGCGCCCCTTTGAAGTACCCCCCGGAGAGATCGGTGCAGCCCTCGGTTTGCAGGGAGAGAATCTGCCGCTTCAGGTGATTGCGGTTGCCGGGCGTGACCTGCAGGCTCGGCGAGAGGAGAGCGACCTCATCGCTGAAGGCGACGAGGGCCACGCGATCCCGATCATCGAGGAAATCGAGGAGGCGAGCGGCGGCCTGTTTTGCGTTTTCGAGTTTATCGCCCGCCATGGACCCACTGCGGTCCACCACGAGCGCGAGGTTGAGAGGGACACGTTCGGCTTCGGGGGCGACTTCAGCCTGGAGGACCCACTCCACGATGCGTTGGGTGGACTCCTTGCCGTATTCAGTAGCGGGAAAGAGCGAGAGATCGGCTTGCGCGGTGAGTTGGAGCGGAAGGGGGTTCACGGACGGTTCCTTTCCGGGGAGATAGAGTCTCCCTCGGCGACAGTCGGCTCAGATTCGCCGGATTGGGCGACGAGGCGGAGAATGCGGTCCACCAGTCGGCGCAAGGGAGGCGAAGCGGGGAGCCGGAGATGGAGTTCGAGGCCGGGCGCGAGGGATATGCGGCGCCACTGCTCGGCGGGGGCGGTTTCGCGCGACGGCGGATTGGATGGGGGGGTAGCGATGAAGTTGAGTTCCCGCTTCTCCGGGGAATCGAGGGTGGAGAGGCGAAGACTGAGAGCGGCTTTGGAATCCTCCGGCGCCGAAGGTCGGGACGATGCGCCACGGGAGCGGGAAGGGGAGCCGGGCGTCTCCGTCCGATCCGCGGATTGTGAAGCGAGGACGCGCTCGATGTAGTCACGGGCGGCGTTGGCGGCGGGATTGGGCGCAGCAGGGGAAGCGGGATCGGAGAAGACGGTTTCTGAGGGAGCGGGATCGTTGGCGCCCGTTGAGACGCCTTCGCCCTGCGCGAGTTCAGCAATCTCCTGAGGGCTGAGGGTTTCCAGGCGTTCGGCGATCTCCTTCAGGGGCAGGTGGGTCTCCCGCAGGCGCTTAATGAGCCGCAGTCGGTGGAGGTGATCGTCGTTGTAGACGGCGTGACGCCCCCGGCCCTGAGGCGGCTCCAGGAGTCGCTCGGCGATGTAGTAATGGAGGGTGCGAAGGGGCACGCCGGTTTCGGCGACCAGTTCCTGCGCGGTCCAGTCCTGAGAGCGCCTCACGGGAGCAGTCTCCGTTCGTTCGTTGGGTAGAGGTCGGCGACAATTCGCCGTTAAAAAGAGTATATCGGAACAAGTCCGTCTCTGTCAATAGCAGTGACAGTGTGGTTTAAGATATTGTTGTACGTTGAGGCCATCCTCCAGCTTGTGTGTGCCTGCTCCGTTCATCGCCCTCCTCAGATTTTTGAGTTTTATCCCCAGTCCTCCTCAGATTTTTGAGTTTTATCCCCAGTCCTCCTCAGATTTTTGAGTTTAATCCCCAGTCCTCCTCAGATTTTTGAGTTTTATCCCCAGTCCTCCTCAGATTTTTGAGTTTAATCCCCAGTCCCCCTCAGATTTTTGATTTTAGTCCCCCTCAAAAACGGCGATATAATCGCAAAAACGCCTGGAGTATCTGCAGCTAGCCCGGAGCGCGCGTTATGAGAAATCCTCTCCTTAACGTTCGGAGTGAGACCGCCTCGATGGCGCCGCTACCGTCGGGAGGTCATCCGCCCCCTTAGGAAGTGATCTGCGCGATAATGAAGGCCGCGCACCCTTCCGCATCGATGATTGAGGTATCCACTTCAATATCGTATTCCAGTTCGGCATGGACGTCCGCGAATTGCGCGCGCGCCAAGCCGAGGTTTCTGTCACCTCGCGCCGCCTCACGCCGTTCCAACTCCATAAGGGGACACCTGACCGCCACATAGAGCGTCCTGAAGGGTTCAAAGAGAGCCTGAAACCCTTCCACGCTATCCCGTTGGTGAACCACCGTGTCCACGATCACCCTATTCCCACACTCCACCAGCGCCACAACGGAGCGATAAAACCCTTTCAGAAGTTTAGGGGCGGCGGCGGAGCAGAGTTCCGCATCCCCCAATTTACTTTCAGGAAACATCACGCCAAAGGCATCCATGGGAACATGCAGCCAGACATCCTTCATTTTGCTTTGAAGGGATTTGGCGATTGAACTCTTCCCTGAACTTGAAGCCCCGTTCAGGAAGATGATGTCGGGGAGTTCCATACCCGGATCATGACAAATCTTCGCCAGCCGGTTCCCCACATTTCGATTTATGGCTTCCTCTTCTGCCCTCCCCTGCCCGGCGTCCCGGCCTGACTCCACTTGAGCGGGAGTCGGGTCGGGACGCCGCGACGCTTACTGTATCGGGATGCGAACCACCGCCACCGTCCACGCGGGCAGCGACAGCGTTATCCGGCCTTTCTCCACCGGCGCCGTCGCCTCCACCGGGACGATGGCCTCCGGGTCCCGCAGCGTGTTCGCGCTCCAGGGGTAGGGCGCCGTGAGGGAGGTGACACGGGCCTCCGAGGCCGAGGCGTGCCCCTCCACGTTCACCGTCAGCGTCATCAGGCCGGTCGTGCCGCAGTGCGCGATGGAGAGCAGCAGGTCGCCGTTCTCCGCCACCGCCGCCAGCGCGTCCACCGCCGGGAACTCGCCGCTCTCGTGCGCGTTTTGCAGGTCCCCCAGCGCGATGGGCATCGCGGTCACAGCGCAGGTCCCCTCCACGGCGACGGGGGTCGCCTCCGCCAGCGCAGTGAAGGCCGATTGCGCGTAGTGGCACGGGTTGGCGTACACCCGCTCATTCTGCTTACGAAGGCCGCCGCCGTGGTTCACCGTCGCCGAGTGCGTGATCACGTGGACGAACTCGCCCAGCCGCGCCGCCACGTGATAGTACAGGATGTCATAGACCGCTTCGCCCTGGGTTCCGGGGTTCACCAGGTTGCCTCCGTTCAGGACGCGCTCTTTCCCCGCCGCCGGGTCGCCGATGCGCCCGAACATCTGCAACTCGGTGATGGCGAGTTCCGGCTTCGTAATACCCGCCGCCCTCATTCGACCCTCCAGGTCTTTCCAGCGGCGCTCCAGCACGCGGGGGACTCCCATGAAGTCGCGGAACACGTCCAGCGGATCGGTGTCAGCGGTGACGTTGCCGCCGATGAGCGGGTGATCGGTCGTCGCCGGGAGATCGGGCGCGGTGGCGGCGATGAGCGCGTCGTTCCACTCGGTCCCCCACAACACCGGCGCGCCGCACGCGTAGAGATGAATGGACGGATCGGCTTTCAGCATGGCGACGGAGAAACGCTGGTACCGATCGGTATAGCCGTGTGGCGTCGTCCAATGCACCTGCCAGTCGCCCCACAGTTCGTTGCCGACCTCCCAGTGATGCACGTTGAACGGCTCAGCGTGGCCATGTTTCACGCGCAGGGCGCCCATCGGGGTGTCCGCGCCGCTATTGCAGTACTCGATCCAGCCGGCCGCCTCTTCCGGGGTTCCGTCGCCGCCGTTGACGCAGATCATCGGCTCACAGCCGACTGCCCGGCAGAAGGCGATGAATTCCGCCGTGCCGAACAGGTTCGGCTCCACGTTACCCCAGGCCGGATTGCCGCGCGTCGGGCGGTCCATCACGGGGCCGATGCCGTCCCTCCAGTTGTAGCCGCTCACGAAGTTGCCGCCCGGCCACCGGAGCAGCGGCAGTTTCGACTCCTTCAGGAGGCGGATGACATCCGGGTCGCAGCCGCCGACGTGATCGTCGGGGAGGAGCAGCGCGTGGTCCATGACGAGCTGGCCGGGGCCGTCGGCGGTGACGCTGAAGCGCACGATGGTATCGGCGGGCAGCGACTCCGGCAGGCTCAGTTTGCCCTCAAGCGCCTGCCACTCCGACGTGACCCCGGAGAGGGCCGCCTTCGCCAGCGGCTCCGTGTCGCCCGCCTTCCAGAGGGCCACCGTCACGCTCGAAACGCCGACGCTTCGCATCCGCAGGGTGAACTCGTAGCCGCGCGTCCGGTGCAGGGGCAGGGGAGTCCACTGGGCCACGCCCTGCCCGGCGGCCTTCACCTCCACGCGCTGGGCGCGCCCGCCGTTGGGGCCGGTGTCGGGGCTGAAGCGCACGTCGCCCGTCTGACCCTCGGCGATCCATCCGGCGGCGAGGGCGTGAAAGTACGCCTCCACCAGTTCGTCGCCCACGGTTGCGGGGTAGCCCGGCCCCGACCCGCTCCGGCGGAGGAGGTTGGATATCTGCTCGCGGTCGGTGTGCAGTTTGATCCGCCCGTCGGGAGTGGCGGACCCGTTGTGGAACGGCATATCGGCGAAGGTGGGATTGTTGAGGATTTCGGCGAGGTGGCCGTTCAGGATGTTTCGGCCCAGGTGTTCGCAGAACTTGCCGGTGAGGTACCGGCTGATCGGCGGGCCGACCTTCCTGCCGCCATGCACCGTGAGGGTGGCCGTGGAGGCGTCGGGCTGCGCGGTGTAATGATAAAGCGGCGATGCGGGGGTATCAGCCATGAATTAGGTCTCCAGTAAGGATCGTCAGCCCCCGCTCCGGGGGTGGGTGGCTGCGGCACGCGAGGGGAGTGAATTGCGGTTCCTCCCGAAGCGCGCGCCATGTAACCCGCGCGTGGTCCAGCCACTTCGGCGGCGTGCGCGAAAGATCCCATCATGGAATTAGGGGAGGCAGGGGGAACTCCTTCCATAGGTTGGAGGGCTTTGAACGCCGCGCGGCGGTGTTGCCTCTCCCGCTACCCGATCTCTCGACGGAACCGCACCCACACGCTTCTCCCTGCAAAGCGATGAACCGAACCCCATGAGGCGCCTCAGTTGGGCCGATTCCACCGGCCTGAAGTATAATGTCGCGCTGCATCCCGTT
>JBBRGS010000167.1:0-8529 GCA_038240635.1 Armatimonadota bacterium | reverse complement strand
TCCCGTTGGGATTCGCGTTCCGGCGGGCATTCCTGTATGCCGTCTGTCTTCCCTTCGGTGGAGGAAAACGGCTGTTCACACGGAGGACGCCGAACATCCAAAAACACGGTCAAACGCCCAGCCAGGATTTCCGCACCAACGAGCGCATTCGCGCCCGCGAAGTTCGCCTCATTGGTGAGGACGGGGAACAGCTCGGGATCATGGGGTCCCGCGAAGCCCTCGACATCGCTCGCCGCCAGAATCTCGACCTCATCGAAGTCGCTCCGAACGCCAATCCCCCGGTGTGCCGGATCATGGATTATGGTCGGTACAAGTACGAACAGGCGAAACGGGAACGGGAAGCCCAGAAGAAATCGAAAGCCACCGAGATCAAGGGCGTGCGCCTGCGACCTCGCATTGACGACCATGATTACCAGGTGCGCGTGCGGGAAGCGGCTCGATTCCTCAAGGAAGGCGATAAGGTCAAAGCGACGGTGATCTTCAAGAGCCGCGAGATCAACCATCCCGAAATCGCCCGCGCCCTCCTTGAAAAAATGATTGTGGACACGGCGGACTTCAGCGTGGTGGAGAAGCCCCCGGCCCTCGAAGCGCGCACGATGACCCTCATCCTTGCGCCCCGCGCCGGAGCCGGTTCGGATAAAGGCGACAAGGCGGAGAAAGCCGAGCGAATGGAGCGCCCGCCGTCTTCCTGACGCGCAGGCTTCCGCCTCTTCCCGTCGCCCGGCTGCATGTGTTAAAGTATCAGGACCGGCGGTCCCCCGACCGGTCCCTTTGGTGTGTCTGCTGCCGACCGCCGAACGAATCGCCCTTATTGGAGAACGCTATGCCGAAGGTGAAGACGCGAAAAAACGCGGCGAAACGGTTCAAAGTCACCGGCTCCGGTAAAATTATGCGCGAATCGTCGCATAAGAGCCACAAAAACAGTAAGAAATCCGGTGGCCAGTTCCGTCGCCTCACCCTGGAAACAGTGGTCGAAGGCGAAGGGATGGTCAAGACGGTGCGACGTATGCTCCAGTTAGGGGTGCCCAAATGAGTCGAGTCAAGCGCGGGGTCATGACCCGTAAGCGTCATAACAAGGTGCTGGACGCCGCCAAAGGCTTCCGGGGCGCCCATAGCAAGCAATTCAAGCAGGCCAAGGAAGCCGTCATGCACGCCGGGCAGTACGCTTACCGCGACCGCCGCGTGAAGAAACGCGAATTCCGCCAGCTCTGGATCGCTCGCATCAACGCCGCCTGCCGCATGCACGGCGTCACCTACAGCGTCTTCATCAATCGGCTTCACGCCTCCGGCATCGAACTGGACCGCAAGGTGATGGCCGACCTCGCCGTGCGCGATCCCGCCGCCTTCGAGCAGTTGATCCACCAGGTCAACGCCCCCGCCGTCGCCAGCGCGTAGGGCTTCCCTCTTCATGAGCGACTCGCTGGACAGCCTCACCTCGGAAGTCGAAAACCGCATCGCCGCCGCCGCTTCCCTCGCCGAACTCGACGAGACGGAAATTGCGGCGCTGGGACGCAAAGGCCGCCTGACCCAGCTCCTTCGGGGGCTGGGTTCTTTGCCGCCGGAGGAACGACCCGCCGCCGGAAACCGCATCAACGCCGTGAAGGACCGGCTCCGGGCGCTCCTGGACGACCGCCGCGCCGCCCTCGCCGCCGCCCAACTGGACGCCCAACTCGAATCCGAGCGGATTGACATCACCCTTCCCGGTCGCGGCGTGCGGCCCGGACGGGTTCACCCCCTCGCGCGCGTGTTCGAGGAGTTGCAGAGTCTCTTCGTTGGCCTCGGCTTTGAGTTCGTGGATAGCCCTGACGTGGAGACGACCTACTACAACTTCTCCTCGCTCAACTATCCACCGGACCATCCCGCCTACGACGAGCAAATGTCGTTCTACCTCTCCGACGACGTGCTCCTCCGCACCCAGGGCACCGCGTTCCAAATGCGCTGCTTTCGGGAACGCCGCCCGCCGCTCAAGCTCGCCACCCTGGGCCGCGTGTACCGTTATGAGCAGGTGGACCCGTCGCACGGGCACACCTATCACAACCTCGACGCCGTGCTGATTGACCGCGATGTGAGCCTCGGCGACCTCTTCGGCACACTCGACACCGTGATGAAGGCGGTCTACGGCGCCACCGCGCGCACCCGCTTCCGGCCTCACTTCTTTCCGTTCACCGAGCCGAGCGCCGAGATGGACCTCTCCTGCATCCTGTGCGGCGGGAAAGGGTGCCGGGTCTGCAAATATGAAGGCTGGATCGAGCTGCTCGGCTGCGGCCTCATCCATCCCAATATTCTCCGCGCCGCCGGAATTGACACCGACGAGTTCAGCGGATACGCCTTCGGCATGGGGCCGGATCGCGTCGCCATGATGCGCCAGGGCGTGGACGATATCCGACTGTTCCTCGAAGACGACCTGCGCTTCCTCGAAGCCTTCTCCTGACGGCGCCCCCGCGCTCGGAGCCGCTATGCGCGTTGCCCTCTCCTGGTTGACCGATTACGTGGATTGCCCCGAAACTCCGGAGCGGATCGCGCATGACCTCACGATGTCCGGCACGAACATCGAAAGCGTGACCGGCGACGTTCTGGAAGCCGAGATCACGCCCAATCGGGGGGACTGCATCAGCGTCGTCGGCGTCGCCCGCGAAATCGCCGCAATGAAGGCGCGCGCTCTCCGGATTCCCGCGCCCCGGCTCACCGAATCGGGCGAACCCGCCGCGCAGTCGGTGACCGTGACCCTCGCGGCCCCGGACCTGTGCCCCCGGTACACCGCGCGGCTGCTTCGCAATGTGAAGAATGGCGCCTCGCCGCACTGGCTCCAGGACCGTCTTCTCTCCAGCGGCCTGCGTCCCATCAATCTCATCGTGGACGTGACCAATTACGTCATGCTCGAACTCGGTCAGCCGCTCCACGCTTTCGACTTCACGCGCGTGCGGGGCGGAGCCATTCATGTGCGGCGCGCGACCGACGGCGAGCGGTTCGTGACGCTGGACGGCCAGGAACGGACCCTCGACTCCTCCATCCTGGTTATCGCCGATGGGGAAGCGACCGTCGCGGTGGCCGGAATCATGGGCGGCGAGGAGTCCGGCGTCACCGAGGCGACGACGACGGTCCTTCTCGAATCGGCGCACTTCGACGCGGTGGCGATCCGCGCGGGCGCCCGAAGACTCGGAATGAACACTGACGCCTCCTACCGCTTCGAGCGCGGCGTGGACCCGAACGGGACAGTCCTCGCGGTGAACCGGGCGGCGCAACTCCTTCAGGAACTGGCCGGAGCGGAGGTGGCTTCCGGCGTGGTGGACGCCTATCCACGCCCCATCGAGCCGCGCGTCGTGACGTATCGGCCCGCGCGCGGTGACAAACTCATCGGGCGCGACATCGCATGGCCCGCGCAGAAGACGTACCTCGAACGCCTCGGCATGACGGTTGCGGATGAAGGCGACACCTTCGATGTGACCGTCCCCACCTTTCGCCCCGACATCACGCAGGAGGACGACGTGGTGGAGGAAGTGGCGCGCCTCAGCGGCTACGAGAAAATCCCGTATCGCCTGCCCGGCGGAGGTTTCATGGGGAAACTGTCGCCCATGCAGGCGTTTGGGAATCGAGTGCGAGCGGTTCTCCTCGGCTGCGGCCTCCAGGAGTGCCTCACGCACAGCCTCGCCGACCCTGCGCTTCTCATGCGCTTCAGCGACACGCCGCCCATTCGGGTGCGGACGCCCCTCAGCGAGGAGTACGCGGGCCTTCGCACCAGCCTCATGGCGATGCTCGTGGGCGTGGCGGATCGCAACGCGCGGCACGGGCGCGACGAGTTGCGGCTGTTCGAGGTGGGGCAGGTCTTCCTCCCGCCCCTCACCGACGCGGGTGTCACCGAGACGCAGAAGGCGGCGGGACTCCTGTGCGGCAGCCCCGTCGTGGGCCGCTGGAACCTGAAGCCCGCGCCCTTGCAAGCCGACTTCTACGCCGCCAAGGGCGTGGTGGAAGCCCTGCTGGACGCGCTCTGCCTGCCGCAGCGTCGCTTTGAGGCGTGCGCGGCGCCGGGCCTTCATCCGGGGCGAACAGCGCGAGTGTGGATCGGGGACGCCGACGCGGGCATCATCGGCCAGGTCCATCCGCGCGTGCAGGAGGAGTTGGGTCTGCCCGGCCCCACTTATCTATTTGAACTGGACATGACGCTCCTTCAGGGCATGGTGGGTCGGCCCGCCTACCGCCCGCTGCCCCGGTATCCCGTCGTCTCGCGCGACCTGGCCCTCCTCATTCCCTCCGAAGTGGAGGCGAACCGGGCGCTGGAGATTCTGACCGGCGCGGCGGGGGAAACGTTCGAGGAAGCGACTCTGTTTGATGTGTATCAGGGCAAGGGAGCGCCGGAGGGATGGAAGAGCCTCGCGTTCTCGCTCCGCTTCCGGTCGCCGGAACGCACGCTCACGGACGCGGAGACCGACGCCGCCCTGAGCGCCATTCGCGCGGCCTTCGTGGCGAAACTGGGCGCCAGAGAGCGGAGGTAACCGAGCGATAACCCTGACCGTGAGGCGATGTTGCGCCGATAAAAGGGTGTGACCCTGCCCCTGACGAATGCGGGAATGGCTCGCTGACGGTTCCTGACGGAGGTCTCGGAGGGACCGGGCGCCACGGTCTGGTTTCGCCGTTCGCGGATGAGCGGCCTTGATGGGCGGCTTGAAGGAGAGTGGAATGAAACGATGGATGATGGGCGCGCTCGTCGCGGTGGCCCTCGCAAGCGTGACGACTGGCGCGTTTGCGCAGGCGGATGCCCCTGAAAAACCCTGGGCCGTGCGGATCGGCGCCCTGTGGCCCACCAACGGAACCGTGCGATCCAACACCCACCGCGTCTGGTTCGACGCCGGTCTCGACCGGGTGGTCTCCCGTACGCAGGATGGCAATGACTGGGTCGCCTCGGTGGACTTCGGCAGCGCGAAGAATGTGAACTACTGGGCGCTTCAGGGCCTCTTCAAGTGGAACAACTCTGAGACGACCACCATGTCGAAAAACTTCGGCTTCGGGGTCGGCGCGGGCGTCTACTTCTTCGATCCGAAATATGGCAAAAACCAGACCGAGTTCGGCATCCCCGTGGTGGTGGACTGGAACCTGTCCAGGCAGCTCTTCCTCGAAAGCAAGTACCACTGGGTCGTGTCGGACACGCAGGTGAGTTCGCTCAGCGCGCAGCTCGGCTACAAGTTCTAGCGGCCTGATCCACCGCTCGCGCGGGGCGCCCCGGCGCGTGAGACAATCAACGGGTTCAAGGGGGCGGGCCTCAGCCCGCCCTTTTTTGATTCGGCGCCCGCGAATGGGCGAGGAAGTGGCGGAATGATGCAGCCATTGCGAATCGCGCATCGAGGCGGCGCCGGAAGCGTCCCGGAAAACACCGTCGTCGCCTTTCGTCATGCCGTGGCGCGAGGCTATGACCTCGTGGAGACCGATGTGCGCGCCACCGCCGACGGTCATCTCATGCTGCTGCACGACGACCGCCTCGACCGTACCACCAACGGCGCCGGACGGCTGCATGACATGACGCTGGAGGAGGTCCGCCGCCTCGACGCGGGGACAAAGTTCGCGCCGGAGTTCGCCGGGGAGAAGGTCCCGACGCTCGAAGAGGCCCTGGACGTGACGCGCGGGAGCATCCTCTTGGTGGAGATCAAGGAACCGGGGCTGGAGGAGCGGCTGCTGGAGGCCCTCCGCCGCGCCGACGCCGAGCGCCGGGTTGTGATTCAATCCTTCGACGCGGGCATCGTGAGGCGGATGAAGGCCCTGGCGCCGCATCTGCCGTACGCCCTCCTGCTCAGTTCCGTCCCTAACCGCCAAAAAGGTGAGGCGGCGGGAGCCGACGCTCTGCTCTCCGAAACGCTGGAGTGTGGCGCGCACATCGTCGGCCTGCGAGGAGACTCCGCCACGCCGTACCTGGTGGAGTCTCTTCGCAGGCGCGGCGTGGCCCTGTGGCTCTGGACGCTCAATCGCCCCGAAGACATCCAACGGGCGAAGGACGCCGGGGTCGCAGGAATCATCAGCGACTACCCGGAACGCATCTGACTCGCGGCTTCCTCCGACAGGAATCACCCTCGCGAGGAGAGTGCGGCATCGCGGAGGCTACACCTCGATGGACTGGCGCGCCGCTTCCACCGACGCGGCGATGGGCAGGCGGGACCGCAGGCCGGGCGTGCGGCGAATCTGCTCCAGCACGGTATCCGGCAGGTGGACGAAGACGACGCGCCAGCCCTGCTTACCGGCTTCGCGCAGCACTTCCAGGAAGGTGCGGATGCCCCCCTCCTCCACGGTGGTCATCTGGGTGCAGTCCACCACAATGCCTTTGGGATGGTTGCGGAGCAGGTACCGCACCGCGCCCTCCAGCGTGGGCCAGTGGTTTTCGCTGAACGCCCCGGACAGGGTGAGGGTGTCTTCCTTCGTTTCAATGATCATGGATGCCCTGGCGACATACTGTCGTCTGTTATAAGTGGAGATGGAGAGGCGGGAAGCGGCGGGAAGGTCGCCCTCCCATCCGAGTCTAGTATGGCCGCTAACCCGCCGATGGGTAAACGTATTCCATGACGCATAGTCGGTTCATGGCCCGGCTTTTGAAGGCGCCGGAGACCGATTCAGGTACCGCAGGCTGAAGTTGTCGAACGCCACACGGACGGGTTTTCCGGCGAAAGCGCCTCCATGGCTCCAAACCGAAAGGCTCAGCCGCGCGTCCTCCCCCGAACACCGCTCCGCCGTATGGATGAGGACCCAGCGGCCCGCCCGGAACGCGTACCCCGACAGCCGGTCGCCTCTCCGCACCAGCCGCAACCGCCCGGACAGCGCACGTGTGGAGGTCTTCCCGTTCACGCCGTCGGTGGCGAAGTGGGTTAGCCAGACCTCCCCGCCCTCATCGGAGTCGCTCACGCGCTGGACGGACCCCACTTCATCCGCTCCGAGAGAGACCTTCATGCCATTACCTGGAGACCAGTTGAGCAGATGATACTCCACCCGCGCGTCGAAATCCCCGCTCACGGCGAAAAGTGTGGTGGCCTTCGCCTTGAAGGTTTCGCCAGTGGAATGGGCGGGAACCGTCGCCACCAGTCGAGATTCGGCGATGCGGAACAGCGGGCCGGAGCCTTCGTAGCTGGCGGACCAAAGCGCGGGATCAAAGCGGGTGAAGGCGTCGGTCAGCGTCACGGCGCGGGCCGGATGGATCAACGTGAGAAGCGCAAGAGTCGCTGGAAGGAGGGCCGGGAAGCGCCAACGGATATTGGGATGGTTCATCGTGAGTGTGCGACGGAGCGAGCCTCCATATGGAGGAGCCGCTACAACCTTTCGAGGAGTCAGCCACGGGAAGGGTCAGCCACGGGCGCGGAAGGTCATGGATCGGTCGGGTGGGAGGCGAGGAACGCCTCCACCTCGGCGCAGAAAGGCAGGGCGGGTATGGCGCCGGGCTTCAGGCACGACAGCGCCCCGGCGGCGTTCCCGAAGCGGGTGATGCGGCGCAGTTCCGTCTCCGGGAGACGGTCCAGGGAGGGCGCGGCGAGGAGTTCGGAGACAACGGCCCCCACGAAAGCGTCGCCCGCGCCGAGTGTGTCGGCGACCTCCACACTGAAGCCCGGCAGGGTCCCGCGCTGGCGGCCGTTATCATACCAGGCGCCTTGTTCGCCGAGGGTGACGAAGAGGAGTCGGGGACCGGCGGCCAGAACCTTGCGGGCGCCCGCCTCCAGATCAGAGGTTCCCGTTACGAACTCCCACTCCTCTTCAGCAAGTTTGACGACATCAGCGAGCGGCATGGCGTCCCAGATCGCCGAACGACCGGCGTCGGGGTCGCCCCACACCGGCGGGCGCCAGTTGGGATCAAACGAGATAAGCGCGCCCGAGTCTTTCGCGATGCGGACGGCTTCGAGGGTCGCCGAGCGCGCCGGCTCGCGGCTGAGACTCACACTGCCAAAGTGTATGCAGGCGCAGGATTGGAGCGCTTCCACCGGGAGGTCCTCCGGGGCGAGTCGGGCGTCGGCGCCGGGATTGCGGTAGAAGGCGATCTCCTTGCGCCCGTCGCGGCGGGTGGCGATGAAGGCGAGAGTGGTGCGGGCGTCGGCGTCGGTGAGGAGGGCATGGGTGGAGACGCCTTCGTTGTCCAGAGTCGCGCGGAGAAAGGCGCCGAAGGGGTCATCGCCCACCTTACCGATGAACGCGGCGGGGAGGCCCATGCGCGCGGCGGCCACGGCGACGTTCGCGGGCGCGCCACCTGGGGTTTTCACGAAGCCCGGCGCGTCCTGGATCGCCACGTCCGGCCCGGTGGAGACGAAATCCACCAGCAACTCGCCAATGGCTATGAATGGCTTCACGGACCCGCTCCTTTCCTGCACAATGCGAAGGGCGGCGTCCTCGTCGCTCGCGCATCATGGGGAGTGTACCGGCGCATGAGGAGGTCGTCAATGCGACGCGAAGCCCGCCTTTCGCCAAAAGGTCCAGGCGACTGAAGTCGCGGCGCCATCCACGCAAAGGCGGCCTGCGCCGACTCTCTGCCCTGGGAATCGGTCCAGTAACAATCCGGCGTCCCATTTTTCA
>JBBRGS010000166.1:0-8531 GCA_038240635.1 Armatimonadota bacterium | reverse complement strand
ATCACAAACACGCGCACCTGCCCCGACTTATCCGCCGCATAGAGCCGGTCCTTCGCATCATCAATCGCCAGGCCGGTGACCTGTGGCGCGTCCTTGCCTGTCGCAAAATTAATGTGCCGGCCCGACGCGACCTCGTGTTCGCCCGCCGCATTTCTGGAGAACACTGCGATCTTCCCCTTC
The DNA here is from genome assembly GCA_038240635.1 of Armatimonadota bacterium. GTDB lineage: Bacteria > Armatimonadota > DTGP01 > DTGP01 > JAHWJO01 > JBBRGS01. Next base: position 8,351 of record JBBRGS010000166.1, on the reverse strand, counting down.
TGCCCATACGCCAGCCAACGGCGGCTTACCGCCACCGCCTCGCCCGAGCTGGTGGTGTCCAGCGATGGAAAATGCGACAGCGCATCGCCGTCGCGATAGATGCCCGCCGCGCGATGGCCTTCCTCCCACGTCGTCGTGCAAAACACCCTCCCGTCATCGCTCACTGCCATGTCGCTCGTATAAAGCTGGAGATAAGTCTGCGACTTGTCGGACCAGATGTCCGCCTGTCCGCCGCGCAGGAGCGTGTTGCCCAGCCAGCCGGTGGTGACGGGGAGCCGTGGAATCTTCGAGACGGGCGGCGCTGAAGCGTTCTCTTGGGCGCGGACAGGGCAGAAGTGTTGCCCCAAGACCAACAGCGTCAGGGTCGTGAAGAGGATTGTTTTTCTGTGAATCATAAAATTGTTTCCTTTCATCATAAAATTGTTCCAGGACTTACGCAAGGGCCATCCTGACTGTTGGAGCCTTGAGTTGTTAAACGAGGTAGTCATGGAGCAATCTGTGTTTGATCTGATAGACCGTACGCCCGCTCTGATACGCCAGGGTTTTCAGGCGGGTCCAGACCAGCAGGGCACAGGCGATGTGATTGCGCTTGATCCGACCTTTCCGACATTGGCACTGCTCATCGGCGCAAAGACCGTCAGGCAGTGGCGCTATCGGCCCGCGCCGGACCTCGAAGCGCGCCTCGGCGACCTGAAGCAGCCTCACGGATAATCAGGGGCAGTCCTTCACGACGCCAACGGCTCGCTGGAGAACGAGGATGGAGTCCTGCACGTTCAGCTGATGATCCCCATTCACGTCGGCGGCGTTGCGCTGGCGGTCGCTCGTGGGGGGCTTCAGGTTGACGGCGAACTGAAGCGACAGGATGGCGTCCTGCACATTCACCCCGCCGTCGTCATTGATGTCGCCGCGTCGCGCCGCGTCCGCCGGAACGGTGAAGCCGATCTCCGCCGACCGCCATTCCCCTTCGCCCGTCGCCGACAGCGCGGATTGCGCCTGAAAATGGTACGGCGTCCCCGCCTGGATGTTTCGCAGGACCACCGTGTGCTGCTTCGTCAGGGGGCCAAAATCACTCACGGAGAGGGAGTAGCCGCTCAGCCCCGCCAGACCCGTGTTCACCTGCGAGGTAGCGTCCGCCGAGGTAGTCCATGTCACGGTCACATCGCCGCCGCACTGTGTCACGGTCGGCGGGCTGCCCGTGAGCGGCGGGGCGGTCGTTCCCAGAATGAAGTCGGCGCTCTGGCCGATAGTGACGAAGGTCGAGGGGGGCAGCGGGAGGTCGCGGAGGTAGGTGGAGTAGGCGAAGACCCATGCGCGGTACGTTTTCCCCGCCTCCAGGGTTCCCGCCGGAGCGGTCCACTGGCGCTGGCCGGTCCCGGCGTTGGGGAGGATATAGGAGCTGCGGGTGATGCCCGTGAGACCGCCGCCGGAATTGACCTGGTACAGGTCCACGCTGTAGGACGCGGCGTTGGCGACGGCGTCCCAGCGGGTGGTGAGGCTGCCGTCGGACCAGGCGAGGACGGTCGGCGAGGGAGCGGCGGGAAGCGCCGGGCTGTCGGGGATCGTCACGGGAAGCGTCACGACCGCGCCATCATCGAAGGCGAACTCCACGGTGTACGCTCCGGCGGCGCCCGTTGCGGTGGAGTTGTAGAAGTAGAAGTCGCCCCGTCGACCGCCGAGGGTATACGGTCCCGCGCTGAACAACGCCGCGCCATTCGATCCGCGCACGGTGACGCTGTTGACGGTGGAGTTGGGCTGCGAATCGTCCACGCGCCGGTAGTTGAACGCAACGAACATGGCCGCGACGAGGGGCGAGTTGAGCCGCCCGGCGCTCGCCTGAAGCAGGTACCGCTGCGACGCCGGACGGGGCAGTGGAGTGGCCGGATTGTAGGCCGAGGCGTTCAGGTTGACCGAGACGGTTTTGGTGGTTGAGCCGCCCCCCGACCGGGCCGTCACTTTTAGGCTGCCGAACGCCCGCCCTTCCGGGAGCGAGGTGGGATCACCGCGAACGGTGAGAGGGACGGAAGCGCCGGGGGCGAGGGTTCCCGTGGACGGAGAGAACAGTAGCCAGGTGACTTCCGAGTCGAGGCTGTAGGTGAAGGAGTCCGTCCCCTGATTGGTCAGCGTTACGGTGGCCTGGGGGAACTCCGGCGTCTGGATGAGTTCGGCGCTGAGAATGACGCTTCCAGTGGAGAGAACCGGGATCGGAACCGTCGCCCCCACCTGAAAGTTGAGCGTGATCGCCGGAGAAGTGACTTTTGTCGCGCCGTTCATCGCGGTCACGTAGTAGCGCGCCGTCCCCTGACGACCGACCGCCAGCGTGATCGCCTTGCTCCAGGCGCCATCCTCGCCCAGCGTGGCAGGGCCAAGGTCCACATCCACAAGGCCATCGGTGGGATCGCCTTCGTACACCTCCACGCTCGCGGGGGAGAATTTGGAGGCGAGGGCCTTCAGGGTGAAGGAGGGCGTCACAATATCGGCGCCGGAAGCGGGCTGCGTGATGGCGAGCGTTGGATCGCCCACCGGCCCGGTTGTGTCAATGGTGAAGGTGATGACCGGCGAGCGGACCAGCGTGGCGCCGTGGTTCGCCTGCGCGTAGAGTCGGTAGAAGCCGTCTTTGGGGTAACGGGCGGTCACGGAGTAGAAGCCATCGGCCCCGCGCGCCGCCGCCCCCAGGTCGTAGCCGGGAGCGACGGTATAATCGCCCTGGTACAATTCCACCGAAGCGGGGGCGAACCCGTTTGCCGACACCCGCACCGCTACGTCCAGGCTGTTCAACTGACTTCCGTTCGCCGGAGAGACAAACGCCAGGGAGGCGTCCTGCGCCCTCGCCCGCCCGCTCACTCCGGCCACCAGCGCCCCCAGGATCATCAGCGCGACGGAATACCGGATTCCTTTGAATGTGGCAAGGGGCGACAGGGAAAACATGAATAGCCTCTGTAGAAACGGGCGATGCGGAACCAGGGAGGGCCGGAAGCCCGTCCCTGATTCAGGAAGGTTGAGTTACTGGCCGGGGAATTTCGTGATGATCCGGGTGGCGTACTGGAGGATGAGGAGCGCGTCGGCGACGGTGATGCGGCTGTCCCGATTCACGTCGGCGGCGGCGCGGATCGGCGCGAGCGGCTTTTGGAGGCCGACCGCGATTCGCAGCGCGAGAGTCGCGTCGGTGATGTTGACCACGCAGTCTCCATTGGGATCACCGAGGCCGGGATTCTCCGAGTCGCAGGCGGGAATGGCGACGGCGGAGGAGAATTCAGAGGAGTTGTTGTCTCCGTCCGCCGCGCGCGCGGTGATCACCCCATGACGCGCGGGGTCCCACGCGAAGCGCGCCTCGAACACGCCATCCACATCGGGGGAGACCTCGTTCAGATAAGTTTCACCCTCCCCGAAGCCGCTCGGATCGGCGACGGCGTTCCCGAAGAACTCGATCCTCGCATCCGCCGGATTCGGCGTGTCGAGCGTCCCCTGCACAAAGAGGGAATCGCCCTCCCGGCGAATCGTCTGGAAAACCGGCTTGTTCATCAGGCCGTTGGGACCGGTGTCGGCGTCTCCGGGGTCGTTGGGGAGCGGCGTGGAAGCGGTGGCTCCGGGCGACGCGCTGATATGGATACCCAGTCCGCCATTGCCGCTGATGGAGTTGCGGAGGAGGAGGTTGCGCATCATGGGGCGGGGGCAGGCGGGGTCCCAGTAGAGGAAGACGCCGTCTCCGCCGTTGCTTTGGATGACATTGTTGGCTTTGGTTTCGCCGCCGAGGGCTGTGTCTTCACCACAGGCGATGCGGACTCCCGACGCGCCATTGAACTGGATCGCGTTGAGGGCGATGGAGGTCCGGCTAACTGGCTCTGGTGAGTCGCCGATGAGAACGCCGGCGCCCTGATTGCTCCAGATGCGATTGGTGGTGAGGAGCGTATTGACCGCGCCGTCGGTGATGCGCGCGCCGGCGCCCGCGTTGCCATGAGGGGCCGATTGCGCGCCGGTGCGATCCGTGCCGAGGAAGTTGCCCGCGAGGATGTTGTCGCCGCCGCCCCTCACCGTCACGCCGTCGAGGGAGGCGTTGCCGCCGCCAGGGAGAAGACCATTCCCGGAGATGACGTTGCTTTCCCCGGCCGCCAGCCCACCGATCTGATTGTTCTTCAGTTGGTTACTGACGCCATTCGTGAGCAGGACGCCGCTGCCGCCGTTCCCCAGGGGGCGTCCGTCTCCGCCCAGGCCGATCTGATTGCCCTGAATGATGACTCCGCCCGCGTCGGCGAGATGAACCCCACTCTGATGATTGCCGGAGATGAAGTTCCCCTGACCCGCCGTTGGGCCGCCAATGCGGAGCTGGCCGGGCGTTACGACGCTGTTGGTGACAAGTATCCCGTCTCTTCCGTTTTCCAGCGCGCTCAGCGTGTCGTTGGCGAGGCCGACGACGTTGCCATACACCAGAGCGGTGGGGACCTGCGAGAGTAGGATTCCAGCGCCATTGTTGCCGGAGATCACGTTGCCGTCGCCGCTGGAGCCGCCCCCGATCACCACGACGGACTTTTCGACGTGAATCCCGTTAGCGCCGTTGGGCAGGGCGCTGGAAGCGAAGTTGTTTGTTCCCACACGGTTGGCGGCGAGGGTTGTTGTTCCGCCCGCGCTCTCCACCAGTATCCCCGCCTGTGTATTGCCGCTGATGAGGTTGCCGCGCACGAGGGTATCGGCGGCGCCCGCGTTGATGACCACGCCGTATAAATTGGGCTGCGGCGCCACGCCAGCAGGATTGAGGCCGATCTGATTGCTCAGGATCGAGTTGAGGCGGGTCCCTGCGCCTGTGATCGTGACGCCATTCCCGGCGGCGCTTCCGGCGAAGATGTTGGCGTCCCCGGCGACGGCGCTCCCGATCTGGTTGGAGGACGCCCCCCCCTCGAGGGAGACACCGGCGCCGTTACTCAGCAGGGAACAGCCGAGGACGACGTTGCTCGTCGCCGTTGCGCCGGAGATCAGGATCGCCGGGCCGCCGAAGTTTTGCAGGGCGACGCTGCGGATGACATTCCCCGATGACGCCAGGGTGAGGCCGACCGATGCGGGCGTCCTGGGCAGCGCGCTCCCATCGAGCGCCACATCCGCCGCAAAATCTCCATTCCGGTCGCCATACAGAGTAATGCCGCCGCGTGTGAGGGGGGGCAGCGGCGAGGCGACCGGGATGAGGACCGGTTTTGGCAGCGCGTTGGAGAAGACGATGATGTCCGGCTGCGAATCGGCGTTGGCCTGGCCGAGGGCGGCGCGGAGGGTGCCCTGCCCGGTGTCGGCGGCGCTGGAAACGGTGATCGTGGCAGCGTCGGCGTGTCGGGAGACTCCCGCCAGAAGGAGCGTGCCCCCCACCATCAGGAGGCCAACACGGCGCATCCATGCCAGGGATGTAAGACAGGTCACGATATCAGATCGGTGAATACATATTGAAAAAGGGCGCGCACGGGCAGGAGGCGAGAAGTTCATAAGGCCGGTCATTGCGGAGGCGTGACCTTTCATCGTGGGGATACCTGAGAGGAAGTGCGAAGTGACAGAGCGCGGGAACGCTCCGGGCGCCGAAGAAGCCGCCTGAATTATGATGATGGCGAACCGTGGACCTCTGTGGAATATCCATAATTCTAGCACAACCGTGCGCACGGGCGGCGTAGTTCATGGCCGTTCGTTCAATCAGGCGCCACCCGATTGAACGATGCGTTCAGGCGGGAGGATCGGCGTCGGTGCGCTGAGGTTTCACATCGCCCCGGTGCGCGAGCTCGCCGGGTTCGGCGGTCGGCTTCTCAACGGGGCGGTGCGCCACTTCCCTCAGGCGATTCGGCGCGTTGTGCCGCCATCGGTTGCGGAACCGCTCCCCGAACAGTTTGAATCCGAGGCGGCTCCACCAGGTGGGGAATTCTCCCAGCCTCCAATGCGCCTCAATGCGGAAGGCGACATCGCCGGTGAGGTGATTCTTCACCAGTAGAAACCATTCGAACCCTTCCTCAATGTGGCCCTTGAGGGTATCGTATCGGAAGCCGAATGTTGTCAGTTTGTCATTGCTTTCCTCGCGGACGCTGTGAACGCGGCAGCCCCCCAGGAACCGGAAGCCCAGCGCCTTGAATTCGAGCAGCATATTGCGCCCCACGAACGGCGCGTCGGGATCAAAGTGGCCGACGACGATGCGCGGGTCGGAGAAGTCGTAGTTCATCAGGCCCTGACGCGCGCGGGCGAAGACTCCGTCGGGAACGGGCGGCCCCGGCGGCTCGGTTCCGATGAGGTCCTCGGAGCCGTCCACCGTCCAGCCGTGTTCAGGGGTCATCTCCTCGATGGGGGCGACGAAGCTGATAGGTCGGGTCCCCAGTTCGGCAAGGTACGCTTTCATGCGCTTGTCCGACCAGCCGCGCGCAAAGCGCCACAGGGCCATCGGCTAGTTCCCCTCGCCTCGCAGGAGGGCCGCCGCCTCGGCTACCTTCGCGGGGGAGAAGGTAGCCGTGTCCATGTGCGCCTCATCGCTCATGGTGTCGGCGACCTCTTCGGTGTCTTCGTGTATCCCGCCGTGAATCCAGCCGCCGCACGTCTCCGCCAGGCGCTCGATAAACGCGAACCAGACGCTCTTTTGCAGCGCTTTCCCAAACACCTGGTAACCGAGCAGATGGAGCGCGTCGGCGGTGCGAGCGCGACTGCGGATGTGGAACACCAACCGAGCGGAGGCGTCCCAGTAGGCCCCCATCGTGATGCGGCCCGCTTCCGGGTGGCCTTCGAGGGTCCGCATGGTGAAACTCAGCTCATCCACATGAACGATGCGAACGTCGCAACGACCCGCTGCGAGGATGAGGATATTCAGGTGGCTGTTGAGGGTCAGGGGAGGCGCTTCCCCTTCGTGGAACGAGAAGGAGGCGAGGCCCCCCGGCGACAGGCTGGGAAAGTCGGCGAGGACCTTGCGGATCAGCTCCTGCGGCGTCAGGGGAGTCCCCTCGATGATGGCCCGGTAATCGCGCTGAAGGAGCGGCCCGGCGCCGTCGGTGGCGGGCGTCACCGCCTTCACGTGAGCAGGGGCGTCGGCTCCGGCGGGAGCGTCAACGGGAGCGTCGGTCGTGAGGGCGTCGGGAGAGGAGTCGGGAGAGGAGCCGGGAGAGGAGTCGGGAGAGGAGCCGGGAGAAGTCATAGGGGATCGGATATCTGAGTCGGATCGAAGCAGAGAGCGGCGTGGATTGCGCTCATGATCAGTATCCCACGTGACGGAACGCCTAAAACCTGGGTGGAATTCGCTCCCCGATGAAGCGCCCTCTTCCTTTTCATGGGCCGGCGCCATTACCATGAGAGGGACCGCAGGAGTTCTGAGATCGCCCAGGCGCAGGAGGAGGCAATTAGTGGATGCTGAAGTGAAACTCATGGGGCAGGCGCTCGTGGAAGACGTGAACACCGCTCAACCTGCTCCGGAGACGCTCGCGTTTTGGTGGATGGGGCAGGCCAGCTACATCTACAAAGGCTCCGCGATTGTCTATGTGGACCCGTATCTCACGCCGAACCCGGCGCGGCGGACTCCCCCGCTTCTCGCCTACGAGGAAGTCACCCACGCCGACCTGATCCTCTGCACGCACGATCACCTGGACCACATTGACCCGGACACCCTGCCTCCGATCATGAAGGCGTCGCCGAACGCGGTCCTCGTGGTTCCCAATCCGCACGTGGAGCGCGTGGTGGCGCTGGGGATTCCCCGTAACCGCGTAGAAGGGATGCGGCCTCACGAGATGTTCAGCAAGAAAGGCGTCACAGTGACGGCGCTGAAGGCCAAGCACGAGTTTTTCGATGAAGTCCCGGACCTCGGCTTCCCGTTTCTGGGTTACGCGGTGGAGACCAACGGCTACCGCTTCTACCACTCGGGCGACACCGTGCCGTATGAAGGGCTGGTCCCGTCGCTCCAGGAACTCCATCTTAATGCGCTCTTCCTGCCGATCAACGGGCGCGATGCCAAACGGTATCGGGGGAACTGCCTCGGCAACATGACGTTTCAGGAAGCGGTGGACGTGGCCGGGGAAGTCCGCCCCTCGTGGGCGATCCCCATGCACTGGGATATGTTTCCCGGCAATCAGGCGAACCCCGCCGATTTTGTGGAGTACCTGGAGGCCAAGTATCCCGGAATCCGCACCTGGGTGGGCGCGGCGGGCGAGCGGGTCGTCCTCGACAAGTGATCGGTCGTGGGCAGAGGTCCGGGCGGTTGAAACCGCTGCAACAACCGCGCAAAGTCGGCCTTCGCCGACTCCCCCAATGCGGAAGCATTCCGTCGATGAGCGACCCATACCCCGCGGAGGGGGGTTTGGTATGGTGGTTGAAGCGGTTTCAACCGCCCGGACTTCTGGGCGCTCTCCTCACTCCCTTCA
>JBBRGS010000165.1:0-8557 GCA_038240635.1 Armatimonadota bacterium | reverse complement strand
CAGACGCTCGGCCCCAGCGAGCCGGAGGTCAGCTGCGTCCGCGTAAAGTACCGCAGGATGCCGGGGACGGTGAGGGCGGCTTCCCCGGCGACGCGCTCCACTTCGGCGGGATCGAGCCGCTTTTCGGCGATGACGGCGCGGTTGAGGAAGACGCTGGGGTCCTCCAGGGTGGTAATCCAGTCGGCGGCGCCGTAGCGGGCGGTCAGTGCGGCGCCCAGGGCGTCGGAGAGCTGCTTCTTCTTAATCCGGCCGGCGTCCACGCCCAGCGACTGCATATATTCAGGGATGGGGGTCGCGCCATGGTCGCTGGTGAGGGCGATCAGCGTTCGATTCCTGCCGAAGCGGTGGTCGAGGTACGTGAAAAAGTCGGCGAGCTGGCGGTCGGTGCGAACCGCGAGGTCCTGCGTCTCCTGAGAATAGGGACCGAAGGCGTGACCGGCGATGTCGGGGGCGGTGATGCTCACGCCGAGGAGATCGGGGGCATCGTCCTGTCCCAGCCCTTCCTCCTCGATGGCGCGCCGCGCGAATTCCAGCTCGTAGTCGGTGGAGAAGGGAGTGGCGGTGAACGCTTCGTAGAAGGCGGCGGTTGGCTTACCGCTTTTATCCGTCAGGGTGTGCGGGAAGGCGCGACCCAGGCCCTGAAAGTCGTTCTCCTGCGGGAAGTCGTCCTGCCGGGAGACGGCGTAAGCGGCTTCGGGGAGCAGTTTCTCCCACCGTTTGCCGAACGCGGCGTCGGGGAGTTTGCGCGCGTTGAAGGCCGTGACCCACGCGGGGAGGCGGTCGCCGTAGTAGGCGCTGCTGATGAAGCCGCCGGCGCCCTCGTGGTACCAGTACGCCTTGCCGAGTTTTCCCGCGAGGAGGATGGCCGCGCGGTCCTTGAGCGACACCGAGACGACTTTGGATTGGAGATGATTGGAGAGGCGCAGCTCGTCGCCCAGGGTGTCGCCGATGAAGTTGCGCGGCGAGGTGTCGTCGTCCTTGGGCACGGCCTTCACGCCGAACAGGTCGGCCTTCGGGTCGTAGAGGACAGATTCCACGCGCTGAGTGGCGGGATTGAACCAGCGATTGCCGACGATGCCGTTGACATGGGCGTAGGAGCCGGAGGAGATGGTGGCGTGGCCCGGCCCGGTGTAGGTGGTGGCGTGGGTATACTGGGCGTCCGTGAAGACGGCCCCCTCGCGCATGAGCCGCTTAAAGCCGCCATCGGAGAACCAGGGGGCGAACCGGGTCAGGTTGTCCGCGCGAAACTGATCGAGGACGATGACGACGAGGAGTCGCGGGCGGGCGTTGGCTTGCGGAGCGGCGGTGGCGGTCGGCGCAGCCGCGGCGAGAAAGCCAAAGGCGGGCAGGGCGACGAGACAGGCGAGAATGGCGGGCAGGCGCCGGACCCGCGACGGCCGTCGGCGGAGTGACGAAGAGCGCGATGAGGTGAGCGGTGGGGTGAAGGATGTCGCCACGAAGACCTCCCGGAAGGTTAGCCCTCCTCCATGCGCGAAGAAGAGCGAGCAGAATGAGATGCGGAAGCGGCGGGCGCGGCGGAACGCACTCTCGCTTCCCCGGCCACTTCCCGCGCCCTATGGTACCAACTTCTTCTGACCGGAGACCTCATGACTCCCTTGCGCTTTCGCTCGGATGGGACGTTTCGCATCGTCCAGTTCACCGATCTGCACTGGCACAACGGCGAGGAGAAGGACCGCCAAACCGAAGCGATGATGGAGGTCGTCCTGAACGCCGAGCGGCCCGATCTCGTCGTCCTCACGGGGGATGTGATCGCGGGGCGGCCGTGCCGGGAACCCGCGACATCGTGGGCGCAGGTCACTCAGCCGATGATCCGGCGGGAAACCCCGTGGGCGGCGGTGTTCGGCAATCATGATGACGAAGGGACCGCCTCGCGGGAGTCGCTGATGGAGTCGCAGCGCGCCCTGCCGATGTGCCTGTCGGAGGCGGGACCGGCGGAGGTCTCCGGCGTCGGCAACTACGCGCTGCGGGTTCTGGGTCACGCGGGCGAGCGGCTGGCGGCGGCGCTCTACTTCCTCGATTCGGGGAGTTACGCCTCGCATGGCATGGACGGCTACGGCTGGATCACGCGGGATCGCATCGCATGGTACGCCGAGACATCAAAGCGGCTGGGTGAGGAGTATCGTCAGGCGCGGCGGGCGGACGAGGTCCTTCCCGCGCTGGCGTTCTTCCATATCCCAACGCCGGAGTTCAATGAGGTGTGGGAGACCCGTCCGTGTCGCGGGGAGAAGTTTGAGGAGGTCTGCTGCCCCAAAATCAACACGGGCCTCATTGCGGCGATGTGCGAGGCGGGCGACGTGCGCGGCGTCTTCGTGGGGCACGATCACGTGAACGACTATGAAGGCGAGCTCCACGGCATCCGGCTCGTCTATGGGCGCTGGGGCGGGTACGCGACATACGGCGCCGAACACTTCACGCCGGGCGCCCGCGTCATCGAGTTGCGGGAAGGCGAGCGCGACTTCCGCACGTGGCTCCGGCTGGCGGACGGCAGCGCGGTGACGGAACCGCCGCATCACTCTGTCGAAAAGAAAGGAACGGCATGAGGTACGGCAACAGGAGAAGAACCGGAACGGATGACAGGATTACCCCTGGACGCGGAAGGCGCAGCCACGCCCTCCGGGCGGCTGTACCGCTGTTGGCGCTGGCCGCACTCATCGGGGCCGGACCCTCTCGCGGGGCGGAGAGAGCCACTCTTCCGGCTGCGGTGGCCTCTTCCACCCGTTCCGCGCCGGTGGAGGTGATGATACGCTGGGACCTTCCAAAGGGGAGGGTCTCCCCTTTCGCGTACTCCCTCAACCTGTATAAAGGTCCGGATCCCGCTTTCACCCAAAACCCTCGGTACCTGGCCAACCTGGGGTATATGGCCCCCGGCATCGTCCGCATCCATCAGGGAGGCATGGCGGGCAGTTCGGCAGAGTCGGGCGGCTGGGTGGACGTGAAGAACCGCCGCTGGAACGCCGCCAAAATCCGCGCCGCGCTGGCCGGCCTGGACCGCCTCCGCCCCGCCCCCGAACTCCTCCTCAATATCCCCACATGGCCCGAATGGATGCCTTCCCGCAAAGGCATCCTGGACCCCGACCATACCGACGCCTTCGCCCGGTTCTGCGCCGACCTCGTGCGGCTCGTGAACCGGGAGACTCCCCGGCGCTTCGTCCGCTACTGGGAGCCGCTCAACGAGAAGGAACTCGCCTACGCCGACGCGGGCCGGATGAAGGACCTTATCGCCCTCTGGCGCGCCTGTGCCCGCGCCATGAAGGCCGCCGACCCCCGAATCCGCGTGGGCGGACTCGCCTTCGAGCGTCCCGACCGAACTGACCTCGTGGACCCCTTCATCACCGCCACCGCAGGCGAGGCCGATTTCATCAGCCTGCACTCGTACGTGAGTGGCAGCCGCGACGACACCACCCAATCGCTCCTGGATCGCGCCGCTTCGTTGGCGGGGTATCAGCGTCACGCGGTGGAAACCGTGAAGCGCGTCACAGGGCGGACCGTCCCCGTCTTCATGGACGAGTTCAACCTGAGCTGGAACCCGCCGGAAGACCGCATGGGAACGATGGAAGGCGCGCTGTTCGACGCGCTGGTTTATGTTCAATCGGTGGAAGCGGGGTCGTCCGGCGTGATGGCCTGGAATGAGATGGACGGCTGGTACGGCAAAACGGACAACGAGTATCGGCGGCGCCCGGGCGCGCACCTGCTGCACCTGTTGAACGCTCACTTTGTGGGCCGCCGCGTTCGTTTGGACGGCGGGGATGATCGGGTGAAAGCGTTTGCGGTGGAGCGGGCCGTTGAGCGCGGGGGAGGGATGCTCCGCGCTCTCCTCCTCATCAACGGGGGGCCTGAAGCGCGGACGGCCCGCATCCGGTGGATGACTGATCCGACACAGGGAATGGAGCGCCCACCGGCGGCGAAGTTCCAGCTCCTGCGGATGAACGGCGCCGCTCCACCCACCTCGCAGACATTCCCGGAAGCCTCGTGGCGCGACGGCCTGCTTCTAACCCCAAGCTCCCTCACCTTTGTGCTGTCCACCACTTCACCCCTGAACCGAACCCTGCGGGCGGGGACGGTTCATCCTGCGCCGAGGTGATCGGGGTTCAGGTCGGCCAGGTCGGGCAGCACGAAGAGACCGTCCCTGCGGATCACCACGTCGTCGAAGGCGATGACACCGCCGCCCTGATCGGCGCGCTGGAGGCAGACCATATCCCAGTGAATCTGGCTGCGGTTGCCGTTGTCGGCCTCTTCGTACGCCTGGCCGGGAGTGAGATGGAAGCTCCCGGCGATCTTCTCGTCGAAGAGGGTGTCCTTCATCGGCTGCGTGATGAACGGATTGAAGGCGAGGGACCATTCGCCGATGTAGCGGGCGCCGTCGTCGGCGTCGAGAATGGCGTTGAGCGCGCCGGTGAGGGCGCCCGCCGTCGCCTCCACGATGCGCCCGTTCTCGAAGGCGAGGCGGATGTCGGCGAAGACGGTCCCCCGATACAGGGTTTCACAGTTGAACTGGATGACGCCGTTCACGGAGTCTTTCACGGGACAGGTGAAGATTTCGCCGTCGGGGATGTTGCGGTGTCCGGTGCAGGGGACCGCCGGGATGCCGCCAATTCGGAAGCGGAGATCGGTTCCGGGGCCGGTGATGTGGACGTGTTCGGTGCGCTCCATGAGGGCGTGAAGCGGCTTGACGGCCTCGGCCATGCGGGGGTAATCCACGTCGGCGCAGACACGGAAGAAGAAGTCCTCGAACGCTTCGCCGCTCATCCCGGCGGCCTGGGCCATGCCGGGGAGCGGCCAGCGGAGGACGACCCAGCGGGTGTGGGGCACGCGGATGGCGGAGTGGACCTCGCGCCACCAGAGCTTCTCGTAGAGGGAGAGGCGGTCGGCGGGCACGTCGGAGAGTTCGGTGAGGTTGGGATAGCCGCGAGCGCCGATGTAGCACTGGACCGCCTCCATGCGCGCCCGCTCCACGGCGCCGATGGCCCGCATCTGCTCCTCGGTGGCGGTTTGGTAGAGGGCGCGGAGGACCGGCTGCTGATAGGTGGAGACGAGGGGGAGGCCGCCCGCGTGGTCCACGGCGCGGATGAGTTCCACGGTGAATTCGGGGGGAATGTCGTGCGCTTCGATGAGGACTTTCTCGCCCGGCCCGACGTGGAGGGAGTAATCAACGAGGAGATTTGCGAGGCGGGAGTAGCGAGGGTCTTTCATGCGGGCGCTCCATAGGAAGAAGGGCAGGGGAGGCTGTGGCCGGGGGCGATGCCGGATTGGGGAAGAGCCGCGCCGGGAAGAAACGAGGGATTGAGGGAACAAAGCGAGGGGTTGGGGTGTCGGAAGCGTATCGGGAGGCAGATCGTCGGAAGGCGTCGAGGTGTGACCGAGGTCTTCCCTGAGCGGCGGAGGCGTCTCTGTGACCGCGCCGTGGGGCTGAAGCCCTCGGCTATGGGCCTGCGGCCGAGTGTCCGCCTGTGCGGACACCTCCATTATCCGATCTGCACTCTCCGAAGAGAACGCATCTCGGGGCCAACCGCTCTCTCCGAAGAAAACACTCTCGCGTACATTGCCCTCCATTCAGAGCAGAGAGAACCCGTTTTTCACAGGTGTCCGCTCAGCACGGAGTATCCATTTTTTACAGGTGTCCGCGCAGGCGGACACTGGGCCGAAGGCCACCAGCCGAGGGTTTTAGCCCCACGGCTGCCCCCCGCAGACCCATTGCTCAGAGCCTCAGCCCCACGGCGCCTGGCGCTCTCATCACCCCGCCGCCTCGTTCAGTCCCGCCGCCCATCGTTTGAAAGGGATCCGATTATGAACCTGCTTCCGGCGCATCGTCTTTCGACCTGGACGCTCGCGCTCCTTGTCACCCTGGGATTCCTCGGCGCTGCACCCCTCCGCGCTGACACCCCGCCCGACACCACCGGCCCGCGCTTCGTCACGCTGATGGTCCATCCCGCTATCCTCCCACCCTACGGGGGCATCGCGGAGGCCCTGGCCGTTCCCGTGGATGACAATAACATTCGCTCCGTCACCGCCGTGCGCAAAGACCCGGATGGCTCACAATCCAACGCCCTCGTCCTCGGGAACAGCCTGGGCGGGTATCGCGTGTACCTCGCTCTGCCGCGCAACACCACCGACACCGATCAGGTCTACACGGTGACGTTCACGGCGAAGGACAATCTTCTCAACGCCAGCGAGGGGTCCGTCTCCGTCACCGTGCAGTCGCCTCAGACTCACTTCGCGGGCCTCTACCCCAATCAGGTGACGCTCGAGGCCGGATCGCTCCAGCGCTTCAGCGCCGTGAACGATCTGCGCAACCCGATTGACGTCCCGGTGAAGTGGAGCCTGTCCGAGACAGTCCCGATTGTGGCGGACCCCGGAACGCTGGACGCGGACGGAACCTACCACGCTCCGGCGGTGGTGACGGAAACCTTCCAGGTGAACGTCCTCGCCGAAACCACCGACGGAACCCCTCAGAAGGCCATGGCGCGGATCAAGGTCCTCCGCACCTACCCGGAAAAGACGCTGCTGATCGTGCGGAGCGTGACCGGCCTGCCTGGCGCGAAGGTGGACCTGGAAGTGACGGTTCAGGCGCCGCAGTTGAAGGGGCCGATCAACCCGTCGCTGGGCTACGCAGGTCTCCAATTCGACCTGAGTTACCCGACGTCCGTCGCCACACTGGGCGTGGCGGACCTCTCCAATCCGGTGGAGATCAAATTCCCCGAAGTCGTCCTGCCGAACTCTCAAAAGCAGGTGAACGTGACGGACGCGGGCGTGGTGAAGGTGGCGCTGGTCTCTCCCGTCTCCTCCTTCCGCTCCGGGAGGGTTGTCCGCGTGCCGCTGGTCCTCAAGTCGGACGCGACGACAGGACCGTTCCCGTTGCGGATTGACAACCTGAGGGTGTTCAACACGCAGGGCCAGCCGCTGCCCTCCATGGCGGTTCAGGGAACGCTGACGGTGGGGGTTCGCGCCACCTGCGGGGACACGGACGGCGACGGATCGGTGGCGGTGAACGACGCCGTGATGGCGCTGAAGGCGGTGGTTGGCCTGGTGACGCTGACGCCCGATCAGGTGAAGGCGGCGGACACCAATGGCGACGGCGCCGTGGACGCAGGCGATGTCATCCGTATCCTGCGCCGCGCGATCCGGCTGGACAAGGGTTGCCCCGATCTTCCCACTCCCCCGGCGCCGCCCGCTGCATAACGCTTCCTCGCTTCACACCACTGTCACTGGAATGGCATGACGCTTGGCCCTCTCTCCCGCCAATCCGTGGGGCAGGGGGCTGAATGTTTGCCGGAGATGCGTGGCCGACTTCCGAGAGTTGCGCGGCGTCGCGGGGAGCCGTCACCATGAGCGCGTATTCACCTGTCACGCCGCCGAAAGGAACGAAGCATGCCCACCGATGAAGCCACGTCCCCGACACCCGTCCCCGCCGCCGAGGGCTGCCTCGTCTGCGCCGCGACTTCGGACGAGACGCCCCTGCTCGCGCTGGAGTATCGGGGCGGCGTGGTCCGCATCTGCGCCCAACATCTGCCTGTCCTGATTCACGATCCGGCGCAATTGGCGGATCGGCTGCCCGGCGCGGAGTCGCTCACTCCTGCGTCTCACGGTGACTGATCGCGCCTGAACATTTGAGGCGCCGTCCCTGCCCGCGTGGAGATCGTTTGAGGGTTGGTAGGCGAGGGCAGGGAGCGGGCGCCTTGACAGGGTGACAGCGAGGCTTCAGGAAGCCGCGCATGATCTTCCGATTACAGCGGAAGGTAGAAGATCAGCCCTTCCAGTTCAGCGGGAGACAGGCATTCAACGAGGAGACTGATCTCTTCTATCGCCGCGCCGATGGACATGCTCATTGGAATCACGATGATCCCCGGCATAAACTCTCCTCTGGTCATCCGTTCATAAGCGAACCGAGGCATGGTTTTGACATCACTCGTCAGGAGAATCCTCTCCGTCTGCGACGCCTATTCCAGCACATGAGGATCATCCATGCCGGACAATCCGGCCTCCCATAGGGTGACCAGGTCCAGGGCAGGCGCCCGTCGCCGCAGACCTTCCACCACGGCGCCGTTCAGATTCTCATCCGCCAGGAGAGCGATCATGGGATTACGGAGCGTTGCGGCGCTCGGAACGAATTATTCTCAATTGTTGACGCAAGGGTTCGGTTGGCGCGAGGGCTTCAATAGCCTGGCGAACCTCTTCGGCCTCACACTCATTTTCCCGCAGATACCGATCCACCGTCGCGCGATGCCTCAAATAGTAGCGCAGGACACCATACACATCGTCCAGGTGGAGCGAATCGTAATCGGCGACGATCTGATTGGGGGAATCGCCCTGTTCATAAGCGTTAATAAGGGTTTCAATGGGGATTCGCGTCCCGACAACCAGCAGAACCCCGTCCGCGTTCAGCCTCAGGGGAGGAGGTTCGGCGATCAGAGTTTCAACGAGGGTCATGTCACACCTCAGAGGCAAGCGCGTTCGCAGCGTCAGAAAGAGTTTACCATGCCTGCCGATGGCTACCCCTTCACGAGGCGTTGCAGCGCCGCCAGGGTGGTCAGCGCTTCCA
>JBBRGS010000164.1:0-8613 GCA_038240635.1 Armatimonadota bacterium | reverse complement strand
CCCACCTTCTCGATCAGGCCGCGCGTCTCCAACTCCCGCAGGCTCGAAAACACCGGGCGGTGCGCCTGGTTCTCCAGCGCCCACTCCCGCGCGAACTGGCCGCTCTGACCGTCAAGCACTTACGTTGCCTCGAATGCGCAGGTATAGGTCGTCAAACATCGCCATCACCTCAGGATCATCGCCTAATTGACGCAAGTAGACGTCAACATCCTCGTACGCAATCTGGAAGTAGCGGTCGAACAACTGGCTTCCGCGCAGGATGTGGCTCGTAGGAACGTAGATTGGTCCCCACCGTTTCGTCGGATTGAAGTAATACAAAATAGGTTTCAACGTGTTGCGTTCTGTCAGCTGTACCTCGTTGATCAGTCCAGCGTACGTCTTGAGGAATTTACGATTGATGTCCACGAACTTGCCCGTGTCATGGTCATCGTTATACTTGATCTCGAGATAAACCACGGTGCCTTCGGCATCTTCGAACAAAGCGTCAACATCTTTCATGATCCGTTGTTTCGGCTTCGCTCGGTCGCTCTCCAGGGCGATGATCTCCAGCGTCAGATCTGCGAATTCGGGGCCGCAGTCGTCGGGACTTCCGGCTAATTGGCGTTTGGTTATATAATGATCTATCAGAGCGTCAGTGTCCGCAGTCATTGAAAGGAATACCTTGGTGCGCGACTGAGGCAGAGATTGAACATTATCGTCACTCTCAACGACCAACGCCACCAACTGCTCAATGAAGTTGCCGAACCGGATGTTAAGGGACTGCAGAACGCCACCAAGTACTCGGTACTTGGCAGGAATGAAATGCACCTTGCTTTCGTGCAGAGCGAGACCTATAGCGATCTTTCCAGGCGACGCAGCCGTGCGAATTAGTGAATAGACGGCATCTCGCACGACTGCTTTAGTCTCATCAGTCACAGTGAGCCTCACGGGTCATTTGCTCGCGGTAGTGACGGCGCAGATCATCAATAGACACAAGGTGGCCGGACGATTCTTCCGTGTACCAAAACTCCCATCCGTTACAGGCCTGTGCTTGTTGCACAAGAGCGCCTATTTTGTGAATTGAGCCGCTATGCCCATTGCAGAGCAAATGGGAGTCGGCTTTTACCTTCGCGACGATACGTCGGTCCTTGGAATACAACATTTGCCCGACAACAACCAGACCGGACTCCAACAACGCACCGAAAGCGACCTTGGGCTCGGAACGTTTTGAGCGTGTCATCAGTTCCTCATCGCTGAACAGAGCAGTTTCGACCGTAGCAATGCGATTCTTTGCTACCTCAACGTAGACTTCCTCGCGTTCTATTCCGATGAAATGCCGGCCCAACTTCTTGGCAACTGCGCCGGTAGTTCCTGAGCCGAAAAAGGGGTCCAATACCAGATCGCCGGGACGAGTGGAAGCCAAAACGACTCGGTACAAGAGCGCTTCGGGCTTTTGGGTCGAGTGCGCTTTCTTGCCATCAATCTTAATTCGTTCATGGCCCCTACAGAGAGGAATGTGCCACACGTTGGTCATTTGCGTGCCATCGTTCATGTTCTTCATGGCTTCATAATTGAACTTATATTGCCCTGGACCTGGAGACTTCTTGGCCCAGATGAGGGTCTCTGTAGCGTTCGTAAATCTTGTCCCTCGAAAGTTCGGCATGGGATTGGTCTTGTGCCAAATGATGTCATTCAGCACCCAAAAGCCCAGGTCCATCATAATGCGCCCAACGCGGAATATGTTGTGGTAAGAACCGATAACCCAAATAGTTCCGTCTCCCTTGAGGACGCGCCGGCACTCGCTTAACCAGGATGAAGTGAAGGAGTCGTATTCGGAAAAGCCTCCGAACTGATCCCATTTGTCGTTGACCGCATCGACCTTTGTCTGATTCGGCCGCCACAACTCGTTTTGGAGTTGGAGGTTATAGGGTGGATCGGCGAAAACCAGGTCCACGCACTCAGAAGGCATTCTCCGCATAGTCTCCAAGCAGTCACCGCGTAGAATTTCATCCACGGGCAATTGGTTTTTCACAATTCCTGTTTTATCCAAGTCCATCGGGATCGGCTCCACTCTCGTCAGAATTTGATAAGTAGTTACGGACGAATGCCATTACTTAGCCCAAGTCGTGTAAGGAACGGTCAATTCCTTCATACCGCTTACCATATCTGCTACAGGAAGAAGCTCACGAAGGCTGAAGTGATAGTTAACTGTCACTCCCTTGTGTTCGCCATTCACGTAGTCACTTGGTGTCGATTTGCGTGTGAATCGCCTGTTCGTGCGATAGGTGCGGTAGATTCGCTCCAGTGTCGGTAGATCATTCCCACGCCACACAGGTGCATTTCGCAGACAAGGACGCGTGACCCTCCATGCGATGTAATACGGGATAGTCTGCTCCTCCGCATGGAATTTCTTGATGTAACGCTCAAGGTCGCTCAAGTTCAATGCGACAGTTTCATATGGTAGTAGATTAGCCTTAGGCAATTTGTTTGCCACACTCATGAATGCTCTACCTTGGGCTTTTACCTCTACTCTCGCGATGCATACACCTGCATAGTTAACTTCCAGGTCAGGCAATCCATGAACTTCTGGGGGAGTCTTGATGATATCTACACCCAGTATCTTAACAAGATAATCCGACAACTCCTTCTCTGCGTTTTCGGAAGCCACGACGTCGTCTTCGAAGATGAAGGCTGTCTTCGAATGGGGGTCACAAGGTGTTGCACAAACTGAACAGTTATATCGGGGCCCATAAGAAAGTTCGAGCGACACAATGCTACCTCAAGATAATCGGTCTATACATGAATAATGGCAAAAATAATCACTCGAATGAGGCCAACCTACCTGGTCCCAGAGGGATGCCGCCATTCTCCAGACATCCCTCTGGAATCTATTTACCGCTTCTTCATCCAGCTCATCATGGCGCGGAGTTCCTTGCCCACCTTCTCGATCAGGCCGCGCGTCTCCAACTCCCGCAGGCTCGAAAACACCGGGCGGTGCGCCTGGTTTTCCAGCACCCACTCCCGCGCAAACTGCCCGCTCTGAATCTCCTTCAGAATCATCCGCATCTCCGCCCGCGTCTCATCCGTGATGATGCGCGGCCCGCGTGTCAGATCGCCATACTCCGCCGTGTCCGAAATCGAGTATCGCATTCCCGCGATCCCACCCTCATACATCAGGTCCACGATCAGCTTCAGTTCGTGCAGGCACTCGAAGTAGGCCATCTCCGGCTGATACCCCGCCTCCACCAGCGTGTCGAACCCGGCCTTCACCAGCGCCGTCGTTCCGCCGCACAGGACCACCTGCTCGCCGAACAGGTCGGTGATGCACTCCTCCTCAAAGTTCGTCTCGATGACGCCCGCCCGCGCGCCGCCGATGCCCGCCGCCCACGCCAGCGCGATGTCGTGCGCGTGACCTGTGGCGTCCTGGTGCACCGCAATGAGGCACGGCACGCCGCTCCCCTCGGTGTAGGTCCGCCGCACCAGGTGGCCGGGACCCTTGGGCGCGCACATGAACACGTCCACGTTCGCGGGCGGTACGACCTGCTTAAAGTGGATGCTGAACCCGTGGCCGAAAGCAATCGCCTTTCCCTCGGTCAGATTCGGCGCGATCTCGCTGGCGAACAGGGCGGACTGGAATTCGTCGTTCACCAGGATCATGATCACGTCCGCTTCCTTCGTCGCGTCAGCGACGCTGCGGACCTCCACGCCATCCTCGGTCGCCTTGTCCCACGATTTGCCGGGCCGCAGCCCCACGCGCACATCGAAGCCGCTCTCCTTCAGGTTGAGCGCGTGCGCGTGGCCCTGGCTGCCATACCCGATGACCGCGATCTTTTTGTCACGCAGGATGTCGAGGTTGGCGTCCTGCTCGTAAAACACTTTCGCCATGAGTTCTCCTTATCTAAAGGGATTCAATATACGATGCACAGAGGTTAGGTCGAGTTGCAGAAACGGCGCGCTCGTTCAGCGCTCGGACAGAGGCGCTTCAAGCGGCGCTTAACGGCGGGATTTTACGCTTCCGGCCGGTCTGGGTCGCTTTCCCCACGCGAGCCACACGATGACGGCGACCAGCGCCGCCCCCACGATAACCTCGTTGGGATGGGTATGATAGTAGTCTTCGATTCGGGCGGGCAGGTTCGCGGCTTGCCCCAGGGGTAGCGCGCGCGCTTTCACCCGGCCACTCACCGCGAACCAGTACCCGCCCACCGCGCCCAGCGCCACCAACGCGAGATCTCTTGCCCAGCCGGAGCGCACCGCCGCTACTCTTCTTCCGTGGCGGGAGTGGCCCCCCTGCCGATGACGATGGCCCCCGTCCGCACCGTTTCCACGATGCCGAACGGCTGAAGGAGCCGGATGAGGGCGTCTATCTTGTTGGTGTCGCCGGTCACTTCGATCACGAACGAGCAGTCGCTCACATCCACCACCCGCGCCCGGAACACCTCCGCGAACTGCTTGATCTCGGCGCGATTATTGACATCGGCGGCCTTCACCTTGATGAGCGCCAGTTCCCGGTACAGCGACGTGATCTGCGTGTAATCCACCACTTTAATCACGTCAATCAACTTGTTGTACTGCTTAAGGACCTGGTCCAGCACCCGCTCGTCGCCGCTCACCACGAGGGTGACGCGGGAGATCGTGGGGTCCTCCGTGATGCTGACCGCGAGCGACTCGATGTTGTAGCCGCGCCGGGCGAGGATGCCCACGCACCGGGAGAGGACCCCCGGCTGGTTCTCCACGAGGAGGGTGATGGTGTGCTGGTTCGGTCGGATCACTGGATTGGGAGCCATAAGATCACTCTTTCCCCGTGTAGAGCGGTGTCTGGTCGGCGGTGAGGGCGTGGGGATCGAGGTCCTGCCCAATGATGTCCTTGGCGAGTTCGGCGGAAAGGCCCCGGCGCACCTGCATCTCCTCGATGGTCTGGCCCGCCGGGATCATCGGGAAGACGTTGTCCTCGCGGGTCACGCGGAAGTCTATGACGGTAGGGCGGTCGGTGATGGAGCGGGCCTGCTGGATGGCGGCGTCCACGTCTTCGGGGCGCTCCACGCCGATGCCCGCCGCGCCGTACGCCTCCGCCAGCATTACGAAGTTTGGGCTGGCCGCCATGTCCACTTCCGAGTAGCGGTTGCTGTAGAACATCTCCTGCCACTGGCGCACCATGCCAAGGTAGCCGTTATTCAGGATGGCGATGTTGATCGGCAGCCCGGCCACCACGGCGGTCATGAGCTCCTGAATGCACATCTGGATCGAGCCGTCGCCGGTGATGAGCCAGACCTCCTGGTCCGGCGCGCCGAACTGCGCCCCAATGGCCGCGGGCAGCCCGAAGCCCATGGTGCCCAGGCCGCCGGACGTGACCCATTGCCGGGTGCGATTGGTGCGGTAGAACTGCGCCGCCCACATCTGGTGCTGCCCCACGTCCGTCGCCATGATGGCGTCGCCGCCGGTGATCTCGCTGATCCGGTCAATCACGTACTCCGCGCGGAACTCCCCTTCCTCCTGGGCGGGGTAGATGAGCGGGAATTCGCTACGCCAGGTCTGGATTTGCCGATGCCACGGGGTATCGCCGGGCCGGGGGTCCACCGCCTCGATCAGTAGTTCCAGCGTCCGCTTGCAGTCGCCCTGGATCGGCACGAGCGGCGCCTTCACCTTGCCGATTTCCGCCGGGTCAATGTCCATATGAACGATTTTGGCGTACGGCACGAACGAGGCGACCTTGCCGGTCACGCGATCATCGAAGCGGGCGCCCACCGCCAGCAACAGGTCGCAGTTGTGGGTGGCCAGGTTGGCGTATGCCGAGCCGTGCATGCCGAGCATGTGGAGGCAGAGCGGGTGCCGATCCGGGATGGACCCCTTGCCCATGAGGGTGTACACCACGGGGATATTCGTCTTTTCGGCGAGGGCGATGAGGGCTTGCGAGGCGCCGGAGTTGACCACGCCGCCGCCCACGTAGAGGACCGGCCGCTCCGCCGATGCGATGAGCCGCGCCGCCTCCTCGATCATGGCGGGGTCGGGTTCGGTCACGGGGCGGTAGCTGCGGATGTTCACCTCCGTCACCGGGGTGTATTCCACCACGGCCTGCGCCACGTCCTTGGGCAGGTCAATGAGGACGGGACCGGGGCGGCCCGTGCGGGCGATGTAAAACGCCTCCGCCACCACGCGGGCGATCTGAGTCGGGTCCTTCACGAGGTAGTTGTGCTTGGTGACCGGCATGGTCAGCCCGAACACGTCGGCTTCCTGGAAGGCGTCGGTGCCGATGGCGGCGGAGGCGACCTGCCCGGTGATGGCGACGACGGGGGTCGAGTCCATCATCGCGTCGGTGAGGCCGGTGATCAGGTTGGTGGCGCCGGGGCCGCTGGTGGCGAGGCAGACGCCGACGCGCCCGGAGACCCGCGCATACCCTTCGGCGGCGTGGGCGGCGCCCTGTTCGTGCCGCACGAGGATGTGCCGAATGCCGTCGTCCTCGAAAATGGCGTCGTAGATGGGCAGCGCGGCGCCGCCCGGATAGCCGAACAGCAGGTCCACGCCCTGCAGTTTCAGCGATTCAATGAGAATTTCCGCGCCTTTTTTCATCATGGTGATCTCTCCTCGTGTCGCCACGCATGACCGAATGGAGTTGGAAACGTCCTCCACTCAGTTTAACGTGGGCGCCAGGCGGCGCAAACCCGCCCGGTGACGCAAACAAATAGCCCCCCGCCCCAAGAAGGGGACGAGAGGCCGAAACTGCGCCTTCCGCGGTACCACCCCGGTTGCCGAACGCATCCGCCACCGATACCGCGCGAGGCGGAGCGGGGCAGCGTAGGGCCACTTGAGACGCGGTAACGGGCGTACCCGGAAACGGCTACTCTCCCACCGGAGGGCGGAATTTGGGCGTTTCGGCTCCAGGGTGACGTTTCAGCGGGGGTCGGCGTCGCTTTTCACCGTCCGCGACTCTCTGAGGCTCGAAGGGCCCGCCTACTTCTCCCCTTCACAGCCGTGCGAGGGTTGATTACTCGAACTCTAGCGCCCGACAGCGCCGGTGTCAAGTTTTTTTTTATTTCTCCGATCTGGCTCCTTCTTTGCCTGTCGCTTCCCATTCCTCTACCATGACTCTCCATGCTCACTTCCTACACGCCGCGCCCCGGCATATACGTTCACATTCCGTTTTGCGTCAGCAAGTGCCACTACTGCGACTTCAACTCCTACGCCCTGGGCCAGGCGAAGACCGAGCCGTATGTCCGCGCGCTCGTCCGCGAAATAGAGGAGGCGACGCCTGTCATCCCTCCCGAAGGCGGCTTTGAGAGCGTCTTCTTCGGAGGAGGCACCCCCACAACCTGCTCCCCGGAGCAGCTGGCGCGGGTCCTGGACACCGTTCGCTACCGCTATCCTCTCGCGCCGGACGCCGAGATCACCACGGAGGCCAATCCCGGAACCGTGACGGCTCCCCAACTCGCCGCGCTCCGGGAGGCCGGGTTCAACCGCATCAGCTTCGGTGTGCAGGCGTTCGATGACGCGCTGCTGCGCTCAGTGGGCCGCATTCACACCGGCGCCGAGGCGGTGGAGGCGGTGGAGATGGCCCGCGCCGCCGGGTTCGACAACGTTAATGCGGATCTCATGTTCGGCCTGCCGGGGCAGACCCTCGCCGCCTTCCGCGAGACCCTCCGCCGCGCGTTTGATCTGGACACGCCGCATCTCTCCATCTACGGCCTGCTCGTGGAAGAGGGCACAGCGTTCGGGCGATGGCGCGAGGAAGGCCGCCTTCATCTCCCTGATGACACACTGGAGCGCGCGATGCTGGAGGCCGCGATGGAAGAAGCGGTGGCCTACGGCTACGAGCGTTACGAGGTGAGCAACTACGCCCGCCCCGGCTTCGCCTGCCGCCACAATCCGGTCTACTGGCGCAACGACCCGTATCTCGGCTTCGGGGCGGGAGCGGTCTCCTACTGGGACGGCGTTCGCGCCACCCGCTGCCAGCTCCCCGGCGATTACGTCCGCCGCGTCCGCGAGGGACGAAGCCTCATCGTGGAGGAGGAGGCGCTCCCGGCGGAGGCGGCGCTGGGTGAAAGCCTCATGCTCGGCCTGCGGATGATCGAAGGCGTGGACATGGACACCCTGACGGAGCGGTTCGGCCTTGACCCTCGGCGACGGTTTGCTTCACACATGGAGAGGATGAGCGTCGCCGGGCTGCTCTATTCGGACGGCCCCCGCCTCCACCTCACCCACGAGGGCCTCTTCCTCGCCAACGAGGTCTGGGCCGGGTTCATCTGACTCCTGCCCGATCATCTTCTCTACTTTAGCTTTCTCTCATTCCTCTTGAGGAGCGACCTTGAACCCTCTCGACAGCGTGAAGTTCAACGACCAGGGGCTGGTCCCCGTCGGAATCCAGGACGCGATCACCTCCGAATTTCTCACCCTGGCGTATATGAACCGCGAGGCCCTGGAGAAGTCGCTGGAGACCGGCAAAATCCACGTCTTCCGCCGCTCGAAGAACCGCCTGATGATGAAAGGCGAGCAGAGCGGCATGACCCAGGACGTGACCGAGGTCCGCATCGACTGCATGGGCAACTCCGTCCTCATCCTCGTGAACCCGCACGGCCCCGGCTGCCACGAAGGGTATCACTCCTGCTACTACCGCCGCTGGAACGCCGCCACCGGCGAGTGGGA
>JBBRGS010000163.1:0-8635 GCA_038240635.1 Armatimonadota bacterium | reverse complement strand
AGCGACGGCAGCACGAACGCGGACGGCACCTTCAAGGCTCCCACCAGCGAAATCCCCGCTGACCAGGTGCAGCCGTTCATGCTCATCACCAACGGGCGCATCGCAGGGTACGTGACCGACGCGAGCGGCGCCCCGGTCGCCAGCGCGGATGTGGCGGTCAAAGTCGGCACGGTAACCGCCAACGTCAAGACCGACGCCAACGGCTACTACAGCGCCCTCGTGGATCCCGGTTCCGCCACGGCCACCGCGACGATGACTCCCTTCACCGACACCGCGACCGTCAACACCAACGTGGTGGCCGGGAAGTTTGCGGCGGGAGACCTCAAGTTCAGCGTGACCCTGCCGCCCTTCAAGCCGTCCCAGCCGGACGCCGCGAAGAGCGACGACTTCAACGGAACCACCCTCAAGCCGATCTGGAAGTCGGAAGATGTGGCGGCCGCGCTGGATGGCGGAGCGACCATCACCAACAACATGCTCGACATCACCGGCATCGGCGCCGACATCTGGGACGGTGGCGACCACTTCCATTACGTGTATCAAACAATCTCCGGCGACTTCCAGGCCGTGGCGCACGTGGTGAACGTGCCGAACACCGACGGCTGGTCCAAGGCCGGCGTCATGGTCCGCGAAGCGGCTGCCGACGGAACGATTGACCCGATGGGCTACCATTTCTTCAGCTCAGCGACACGGGACAACAGCCAGTCGATGCAGGGCCGCACCATCATCTCCGACGTGGACGGCACTGACACCAACATCAACGTCCAGACGGTCTACGGCTTCTTCCCGCAGGGGACCGGCTACTGGGTGAAGGTGGTCCGCAAGGGGCCTGTGTTCCAGGCCTTCTGGTCTCCGGACGGCATCTCCCCGCGCTACATCAGTATGCAGGACTACGGCGCAATCAAGCTGTCCGACGGTACGGCTGCCCCGAAGGCATTCCAAAGCCCCAGCGTGCTGGTCGGCATCGCTTCCACCACGCACCAGGCGGCTCCGGCGGCCGACGCCAAGTCCGACAGCCTCGTGGACGACTTCATCATCTCCAGCGTCCTTGACGTTCCTGGCGGCGGAACCTGCAAGCCTGGCGACGTGAATGGCGACACGAACGTCAACGTCTCCGACGCGGTCCTCGCCCTCAAAGCGGCGGCCAAGCTGATCATCCTGACGCCTGAGCAGACGAAGGCGGCGGACGTGGTGGCGGGCGGCGGCGTGAACGTTGCGGACGCGGTGAAGATCCTCCGCGTGGCGGCCAAGCTCGACACCCTCCCGGCCACCTGCCCGTAACCCGCTCCAGTGAAGGGCGCCGCTGCCCATAGGGCGTCCTTCGCTCCCTTTTCAATCGGCGTTACGGGGGAGAGGAAACAATTCACGAGGCGTTACCCGGTTTCATCGGGACGCTTCACCCCCGTCCTTTACCGAGACTCCCTTCCTCTCACTCGGTAAACCAAGGCCTCGGTTCGCGCTGCCTTCCACCCGTGGGAGGCGGCGCGCATCGGGGCCTGCCTGTGTACGATGGCCGTAGGTGTGGCGGGTTGGCCATGAGTTACGGGGCAGCCGTGGGGGGGGCGTGCCGGGGCGCTTCCGTCCGCCCTCTTCCGGGGTTTCTCTGCGGCCTTCTGCGTTCTCTGCGCGCACTGCGTTTCTGGTTGACCCCGGCGGATGACCCTCACACTGTTGACCCCGGCGGTTGACCCTCTCCCGGTCGCGCGGTTTGACTTGCCTCAAGGCCGTTGGTAGAATTCGCCTACGGCCTCGGCGATGCGTCGGTCGCGCCTCTGTGAGTCCTCGCCGCATGGCCACTGGACTGGACCCCATGCCCCGTTCGCTTCCTCGCAGCCTCTCGGTCACACCTTCCCGAAGCGTTCTCGTGGCGCTGGCGTTGTTCCTCGCGGCGACCGCGCTCCTCCTCCCGTCCGCGTTCGCCTACGAGCGCTCGCCCGCCTACAACCAAGGCGCGGAAGCCTTTGGGAGGCGGGATTACCGCGCCGCTGTTCAGGCGTTCCGGCAGGCCGCGCAGGAGCAGCCAAATGACGCCAAATCCCACTACGCCCTGGGCAAAACTCTCGCCGAACTGCGGGATTACCCCAACGCTGTGCGGGAATTTGATACGGCGCAGACGCTGGACTCCTCGCTCTCCTTTGCTAAATCTCCCGATTTCTTCCTGAAGCAGTACGCCGAAGCCCGGCGGCTCGCGGCGGGGGGCGCGCCTCCCGGACCCTCGACTCGGCGATCCGTTCCCACCGGGCGATCCGCTCCCTCGGAGGGAATGAACGGAACCGCTTCCGGCTCCGAGGCGAACACCCCTCTGCTCAGGGCGCTCTCGAATGGCGCGGTCTTTGTGGCGCCCGGCATGGAACCGCTGGTGGACGAGGCGCAACTGAAGGCTCTCGTGGAGCGGTACCGGCCTCAGATCGTGCGTATCGCGGTCCTCAACTCAGTGAGTGGGAACCGGGATCAGTTCGCTGCAAAACTGTTCAACTATCTCGGCCTGCCTGGCGAAGCGCTGCTCGTGGTCGTCACGCGCCAGGGAGTCGCGTTGCACACAGGCAGCCTGAATTCCGGCGCGCTGCAACGGCTGGCCAGCGAAAACGCGGTGAAGTTCACCGACTCGTACAGCGCCGGGATTCAGTCCCTGCTCGACTCGGCGATTCAGGCGAAGGGCGCGACGCGCAAAGGCCGCAGCGCCACCTGGATCGTGCTGCTCGCCCTCGGCCTCGGTGGCTTCGTCTTCCTTCGCAACCGTAAAACCGCGGCGACTGAGTCGCGCATCGTCGCCCTTAACCGCGACATCAATCATCGCCTGGACGAAGTCACCCAGGAGTTCCGCCGGTTCGACATCGAAACCGCTTCCGCTCCCGATACTCCCCTGTTGCAGGAGGCGAAACAGCTCCGTTCGGCGGCGGTGGACCCCTTCGCGGCGGCGGGCGAGCAGTTCAACACTGCGAAGACGCTTCCCCAGTACGAGGAGGCCGACCGCCTCACCGAGCAGGCGGAGCGCCTCGCCGC
The DNA here is from genome assembly GCA_038240635.1 of Armatimonadota bacterium. Taxonomy (GTDB): domain Bacteria; phylum Armatimonadota; class DTGP01; order DTGP01; family JAHWJO01; genus JBBRGS01. Next base: position 5,635 of record JBBRGS010000163.1, on the reverse strand, counting down.
CAAAGCCCGCGCTCGATTGGAACAGGCGATGGGCCGCAAGCCGCTCGATGACCCGAACGTACCCGGCGGCGTCCCCCGCGCCGAAGACGTGCCCGCCGACGACCGGGGCGCCTGCTTCTTTTGCAGCAAGCCCGCCCGCCTCCGCGACCTGACCCCGCTGGAGGTCAACGTCAATGGCGAAAGCCAGCGCGTCCTCGCCTGCGAAGACTGCGCCGACATCGCCCACACGGGGCGCAGCCCGCAGGTCCTCACCGTTCCCGACGACCAGGGCCACAACGTGCCGTGGTACCAGAGCAACCGGTATGACCCCTGGAACGACTACGGGCGCGGCGGGATGCTGGGCGGGCGCGGCTTCGGCCTGATGGACTACCTGATGCTCGACACCCTGCTGAACCACGGGATGCGGTCCAACAACACCGTCATCTATCCGCAGGACCCCGGCTACGCGCAACAGTACGACAACGCGCCGATGGGCGGCGTGGGCGGCCAGGACGCGCAGGAATCCGGGAGCGGCGGCTTCTTCGGCGACCTCTTCGGGAACTCCAACGCGTCGGAATCGGGCAGCGGCGGCTTCTTCGGAAGCGGCGACAGTGGCGGCGACTCCGGCGGGGGCATCTTCTCCGGCAATGACCTCGGCGGCGGTGACTCCGGGGGCGGGGACATCTTCTCCGGCAACGACCTGTAAACGTCGCGGCCTTGAGGAAGCGGCCGTGGCGGCAATCCGTCAGGCTCGACATCTTCTCCGGCAACGACCTGTAAACGTCGCGGCGCTCCGCGGGTTTCCGCGCGGCGAACCGTACGCCGCGTATCTCCCGCCGGACGTGGCATCGGGGCGCGTGTGACACCTCGCGCGGCTTACTTCGGGAACGCCTGCAATTCCGCGCACGAGGCGAAACTCTGTGACGGGTTGTCCCCGCTTGCGGGCGTCCCGATGACCCGCACAGCGACCGCTTTCACCGGCTGAGGCAACCGGGCCGTGAAGAGTTCGCCTTCGGTCAGGCCCCCGGCATCCGTGGCCGTGGTCGCCGGGTACGTGTCCAGAGTTGCGACGGTTTCCCAATTGCCCGTGGCGGAGCGCTTCACCTGCACCTGCGGCTTCCCGGCGGAGGTGTCGAACCACCCGCCGTCGTGGAAGTTTTGCCCGTGCGCGAAGACCACTTGCCCCACCGTTTGCGGCTGAGGACCGGACACCTCAAACCACGCCTCTCCTTGAAGCGTGTTATTGAATGTGACCGTCAGGGTGGAAGGGTCGCCATCCGAGATGGAGCCGGTGACATTGCCGCGCCAGGAGACCGCCTCGGTTCCTCCCTGAAAGAGGGAACCCGTTTGGGGTAGTTCGGCATCGGGCGACGGCAGCCAGACGCGATAGGTCGAGCCGCTGGCGCCCGCCTCCGCGAACGGGATGAACCGGGCGGGCACGCCTTCCGGGCGCCCGGCGGAGCGTACCTTCATCTCCACGGCGAGGGGGGAGTCGCCGGTGAGCGGTTGCGTCACTCGGCCCTTCGTCCCCGCAAGCGCAATGGCGGCGGGAGGGGGCAGGCCGGGGTTCTGCGCCGTGTCATACGCCAGAATCAGCGGCCCCCACGCGAGCGCGTCGCGGCCCAGGTTGCCATGGTCGCCGGGGATGAGCCGCAGCGGAATGTCGAAGATTGCTGTCAAGCGGTCCCCGCGCTTCCACGCCCGCGCAAAGTATGACGCCCAGCCCACTTTCTCGCTGTGGACCGTCACGCCACCGCTGGAGTCGAGGGTGAGGCCGCCGCGCATCCAGTCCGGCTGGCGCACTTTCACGGCGAAGGTGGCCGGTCGCGCCGAAGTGAAGGTGAGGACGGTTCCCCCTTTGGCGGGGAAGGCGGTCGTCTGCTTCACGGTGACGCGCTGCCCGCCGAGCGTAAGCGTCGCCTCTGACGGCTCGAACAGGTTGAGGAGTAAGGTGTCCTGGCCGTTTTTGCGCTCCACCAGGTACGCCAGTTGCGGCAGCAGCGCCATGCCGCGCGGGCCGCTGGAGACGCAACAGTTGATGCCGGGGCCGTACGGCTTTTGGCCTTCCAGCGCGGTGTAGTAGCACCACTCCGCGCCATCGGGGCGCTGGGCCGCCGCCAGATGGTTGTAGAACGACCGCTCCAGTTCGTTCCCGAAACGCGCCTGTCCGGTGAGGCGGAAGAGTTGCGCGTTCAGTTGAATCCACGTCACCGTGACGCACGTCTCCCCCACGTTGTAACGGGGGGCGTTGGGCAGATCGTAGCCGGGATGGAAGTGTTCGCCGTAACTGGCCGTGCCGGTGAGGTACAGTTCGTGAGCGGTGATGTCCTTCCATGCGTTCACAACCGGCTGGAGGTAAGCGCGGTCGCCGGTGGCGCGGGCGAGTTCGCACAGCCCCACGAGGTTGCTCATCATCTCGTACGCCTTGCCGTTCGCCGTCTCCGCCACGGACTTCCCGGCGAGGAGGCTGGCCGCGACCTTAGGGCCGTTCGGCTCATCCCACGCGCGGACGAGGTATTTGGCGAAGGCGAGGTAGCGAGGGTCGCCGGTGGCCCGGTAGAGGAGAACCATCGGCTCCAGCACACTGGTGGCGGCCATGCCCATGTGGGTCCCGGCGGAGAGGATGCTCTTCTTCCCCGGCCCGAAGGTCTTCAGGAGCAGGTTGCCCATCCGGCGGCACGTGTCGAGGGCGGCGGCGTTGTGGGTGTAGCGATAATAGGTCAGCAGGCCCATCAGGTTATACTTGTGAACCCACACATCCCAGTCCGCGCCGCTGTACTGCCCGAATCGCTGCTCCGGGACGTACGTGCCGAGGTAGCCGTCCGGTTCCTGCGTCTTCATCAGTTCGGTGGCGACGCGATCCAGTTTCTCCTTCAGCCGAGGGTCGCCGGTGTAGACCCATGCGAGGGTGGCGGCGTGGAGGAACTTGCCGACGTGCTCGCCGATCCACGCCTGTTCGCCGGGCCGATGTCGAAATCCGGCGAGGATCGGAGCCTCCTCCACCTTCAGCAGCCGGTTCGCCTCGCTCCTGGCGACTCGCTTCCCCAGCCAGCCTGATAGGCGTACGGCGTTCGGTTCGGGGATTAGGGCGGTGTCTTTCATCCGGGGAGCGGCGCGGTCGGCCACGGGGGTCACAGGGGCCCCCGGAAGCGCCGCATGACCAGTCAGGGCGCCGCTCATCAGCGCGACTCCGCATGCCATGACCCATCCAAGCCCGTGAACGTTCATACAGCGCCTTTCTGAACGCCACCTCGCGGCGGTTTGCCGGAAGCGGCAGAGAGAAGGGGAGGCCGCGCATTTCTCCCGGTTAGCGCTCCAGGAGGCGACGGACCATCTCCGGGATTTCGGCAGTAGTGTCGGCGACCTGAGACCCCGCCGCCGTGAGCGCGTCCACTTTGTCCTGAGGGGCGCCGCTGCGGCCACTGATGATCGCTCCGGCGTGCCCCATCCGCTTCCCGGCGGGGGCGGTGCGGCCTCCAATGAAACTGACCACTGGCTTCGACATGCGCTTCATATATTCGGCGGCCACTTCCTCATCGCTGCCGCCGATCTCGCCACACAGCACGATCACCTTCGTCTGCGCGTCTTCCTCGAACAGGGGCAGCGCGTCCACAAACCGCGTGCCGAGGATCGGGTCGCCGCCGATGCCGAGCACCGTGCTTTGGCCGATGCCCACGCGCGTGAGGCTCGCCACCACCTCGTAGGTGAGGGTGCCGCTGCGGCTGACGATGCCGACCGGCCCCGGCTGATGAATGTGCCCGGCCATGATCCCGATTTTGCACTGCCCAGGGGTGATGACGCCGGGACAGTTCGGGCCGATGAGCCGAGCGCCCCGCTCTCGCACGAAGCCGACGGCGCGAATCATGTCCTGCTGCGGGATGTTCTCCGTGATGCAGACGATGAGCGGGACGCCGGAATCCGCCGCCTCCATCACCGCGTCCGCCGCGCCGACCGTGTGCGGCACGAAGATGCACGAGGCGTTCGCCCCCGTCTCCTTCACGGCCTGCGCGACGGTGTTGAAAACCGGCACATCGTCCAGCACGGTTTGGCCGCCGCGCCCTGGCGTGACCCCCGCCACAACCTTCGTGCCGTACTCCTTCATCAGCGCGGCGTGGAATCTCCCCTGCCGCCCGGTGATGCCCTGCACGACCACGCGGGTCGAATCATTCACCAGAATACTCATCGGGCGCCTCCCGTCGCTCGTCCGTGAATGGCCCGCACGATGGCCTGCGCCGCCTCCTGCATCGTTTCCGCCGGAATGACGCCGCTTTGAGACAGCAGGGCGCGGCCTTCCGCCTCGTTGGTGCCCGTGAGGCGAACGACCAGCGGGACCTTCACGTTGAGCCGCTTCACGCCTTCGAGTATGCCGTTCGCCACTTCGTCGCCCCGCGTGATGCCGCCGAAGATGTTGAACAGGACACCCTCCACCTTCGGGTCGCTCAGCACCAGGTCGAGAGAGTCGGCCACGAGATCGGCGGGCGCTCCGCCTCCGATGTCGAGGAAGTTGGCTGGTTCGCCGCCCGCGCGCTTCACCTCGTCGAGGGTGGTCATCACCAGCCCGGCGCCGTTGCCGATGATTCCGACGTTACCGCCCAGATGCACATAATTGATGCCGCGCCGGTGGGCTTCGGCGTCGAGCGGATCGTCCTCGGCGGCCTCCTGGAAGCCTTCGAGGTCGGGATGGCGGAAGATCGCGTTGTCGTCGAGATCAATCTTGGCGTCGGCGGCGAGGACGCGCCCGTCGCCGGTGACGACGAGCGGGTTGATCTCGGCGAGGGTGGCGTCCACGCCTTCGTAGCAGGCGTACAGCGCGGCGAGGAAGCGGCGGGCCTCCTTCGCCACGGCGGGATTGATGCCGGCGTCCCAGAGCAGCCGGTTGATCTGGAACGGCATGAGGCCGAGGCCGGGGTACACCCACTCTTTGGCGATCTTTTCAGGAGTAGTGGCGGCCACCTCCTCGATGTCAATCCCTCCGGCGGCGCTCACCATCACGGCGTTGCGCTGCGCCTCGCGGTCCACAATCACGCCCAGGTAGTACTCCTCGCGGATGTCAATTCCCTGTTCGACGAGGACCTGATGGACGGTCAGCCCCTTGATCTCCATGCCGAGGATGCGCCGCGCATGCTCCTCCGCCTCCTCCGGCGAGTGAGCGACCTTGATCCCGCCCGCCTTGCCGCGTCCGCCGACGTGAACCTGCGCCTTCACCGCAACCGTGCCGCCCAACCGCTCGGCGAGCGCGCGGACCTCTTCCGGCGTCTCCGCCACCTCGCCCTGGGGGGTGGGCACGTCGTAGCGCCGGAGCAACTCCTTCGCCTGATATTCGTGGATTTTCATCGGCTCTCCTGTCCGGTCCAGTCTGGATGTGTCGCATTCAGGCGTTATTGTCTCAAACCGCTCCCCGTGGAGGCAACTGGTGGCCTTCCGACCATTGCATGGAGGCGCCGGGCGGTTGAAACCGCTGCAACACCCACACGAAACCCGCCTGCGCGGGTTAGGGGATCGCTGCGCGGGTTAGGGGATCGCTGCGCGGGTTAGGGGATCGCTGCGCGGGTTCGGGGATCGCTGCGCGGGTTCGGGGATCGCTGCGCGGGTTCGGGGATCGCTGCGCGGGTTCGGGGATCGCTGCGCGGGTTCGGGGAGCAATGATGGAGCATGA
>JBBRGS010000162.1:0-8647 GCA_038240635.1 Armatimonadota bacterium | reverse complement strand
GAGCGGGTCTTCGGCATCCTGGACACCGAACCGCTGGTTCAGGAGAAGCCGGACGCGCGGGAGATGCCCCCGATTCGGGGCGAGATCGAATTCCGCGACGTGAGCTTCGCGTATGTGGAGGGCCAGCCCGTCCTTGAGCGCGTCTCCTTCAAGGTAAATCAAGGCCAGACGGTCGCGCTGGTCGGGCCGACGGGCGCCGGGAAGTCCACCATCGTGCAGCTCGTGGCGCGGATGTACGATGTGGACGAGGGGGCCATCACGATTGATGGCGTGGACGTGCGCGACGTGACCACCCGCAGCCTGCGGCGCCAGATGGGCACCGTGCTTCAGGACCCGTTCCTCTTCTCCGGCACCGTGGCCGACAATATCCGGTACGCGTGCCCCGAAGCGACCGACCAGGAGGTGGAGGACGCCGCGCGGGCCATCGGCGCGCACGAGTTCATCGCCGCGCTGCCGGAAGGGTACGCCACGCCGGTGATGGAGCGCGGCTCGCGGCTCTCGGCGGGGCAGCGGCAGATGGTCTCCTTCGCCCGCGCGCTCCTCGCCGACCCGCGCATCCTGATCCTCGACGAAGCAACGAGCAGCATAGACGGCTACACCGAGATGCGGCTTCAGCAGGGGCTGGAACAGCTGCTCAAAGGCCGCACCGCGCTCGTCATCGCGCACCGGCTGTCAACGATTGTGGACAGCGACCGCGTGATGGTGATCGAAAACGGCGGAATCGCGGAAAGCGGCAGGCACGAGGAGTTGCTGGCCCAGGGCGGCCTCTACGAGCGGCTGTACCAGATGCAATTCCGCGACCTGGTGGGCGAGACCGCCGACGCCGGAGGTTCATGAGGAGCGCCGCGCCAAACTGATCTCTCGCTCTATTTCAGCACCTCGCCGGTGCGCTCGGACCAGAGGAGGAGGTCCAGCTCGTCGGCGCTGATCCCGACTTCCTCCGCGAAGGCGCGCAGTTTCTCCTCGATCTCCCGGTACCGATCCGGGTTTTTCGGCGGGGCGCCTGATTCCACGACGCCGAGTTCGCAGAGGCCGCGCAGGATGTGCTTGTCGAGGATGGCGTACCCGGTGAAGCCGACGTTGCGGAGGAAGTGGCTCGCCTCCTTCATCCCGATGCCGGGGATGTTCGGGTTCAGCGAGAGGAAATCCCGCCGCGCGTCCGGGTCGCTGAGGGAGTGGAGGCGTTCACGCAAGCGGAGGTCCAGCGTTTCAGCCAGATGCTCGCGGGCAGCGTGAAGGAAGCCGCTCCGCACGTTGTAGAAGCGCTGCCCCCGCACGGCTTCGCGCAGGGCCTCGCGGTCCCCGGTGAGGAGGACGGGGCGGACGCGCTCCACGCAGATCATCCCGTGGCGCGCGCTCGTGCCCGCCGCGAAGATGCAGAAGGCGAGCTCCTCCAGGTGGCGCGCGTCATCGGCGTCTCGAACCGCTTCAAACTCGCGGAGTCGGGCGCGGATCGTCTCTCCCCGCTCAGCGTGGGCGGCGCGGAGGCGTTCGAGGGTCAGCGGCGGCGGCGGAAGCCTCATCAGGGGCGAATCCTCGCGGGGAAAGCGTCATCGGAGTTGTCAGGCTTTCACCTTCTCCGCCTGCTCCGCGAGCCACCGCTTGCCGAGGGTGACACCCTGCTCCACAAGGGGGTCCGACGTGAGGCCGTTCTTCCGCATGGCGTCGGCCAGCCAGGCGTCAAACTGCTTTTCAAGGTAGCGCGCCAATTCCCACTCCTCCAGCGCGAGATTGCGCGTCTCGCCGGGGTCCGCCTGAAGATCGAACAGTTCGCGCATCGGCTGATTGTGGAGGCCAGGTTCGCGGTACAGGATGAGTTTGTGGCGCTCGGTGCGGATGCTCCACGCCATCTGCCAGGTGCACTCCTCGGAGATGGCGAACGGGCGCACAGAGGTCGCTTCGCCGCGCAGCAGCGGCCAGAGGCTGTGGCCTTCCATGTGGCCTGGCGGGGCGATCCCGGCGGCCTCCAGCAGCGTGGGGGCAAGGTCAGTGTGCTGCACGAGGGCGTTGATCCGCGTTCCGGGCCGGATGTGGCCGGGCCACCGGAGGATCAGGGGCACGCGCAGGGTCGGCTCGTAGAGGCCGTGGTGCTCGAAGTAGATGTCGTGTTCGGTCATGCTCTCGCCGTGGTCGCCCATGAGGAGGACGAGGGTCTCTTCGGCAAGTCCGAGATCATCAAGACAGGCGAGGATCGTTCCCACCGCGTCGTCCGCCGCGCGGATGCACTGGTCGTAGGCGGCGCGCACCCGGTCGGCGTCGGTGAGGCCGGGGTGGAGTTGCGGGAACCAGGTCTCCGTCCAAAGGTCTCCGAGGGGCTGGCGGCGCATCACGTCGAGGCTGTCGTTGTCGGGGTCGTCGGGGACGCCGTCGTAGAAGAGGCCGCGATAAGATTCCGGCGGCAGGTATGGCGTGTGAGGGTCCCAGTAGTGGAGGAAGAGGAAGAACGGCTCCTCGGCGTGCCCCCGCAGCCATTCGACACCCTGCGCGGTGATCTCGTCGGCGGCGACCATCAGTCCGGCGCGTCGGCGGAGGCTTGGATTGATGTAGTGCTCGTAGCCGCGCGCGAACCCTTTCTTCGTCTCAAAGAGATTGTCCACCGCCGCCGTGGTGAAGCCGTTCGCCAGGAGGAGTTCAGGGAGGAACGGCAGCCGGTCGGGGAGGTCGCGGGCGCCGCCGTGGCTCACAATGCCGTGCGTGACGGGGTGGCAGCCGGTGTAAAAGGTAGTGTGCGCCGGGTGAGTGGGCAGCCCCGCGCAAAGGGCTGTGGTGAAGAGGGCGCCGTCGCGGGCGAGCCGGTCCATGTGCGGCGAGGTGGGCCAGCGGTAGCCGTAGGCGCTGAGGTGATCGGCGCGCAGGGTGTCCATATCGAGAATGAGGAGGTTCAACCGTCCGGCCTCACGAGGATGATCAGCGTTTCGTAATAGTCGTCGAGGGAGCGGGGCCGGGCATTCCGGTTCCCCTTGTCGAGCAGCGCGTCGTGGAGCGCTTCCACCGTCAGCCCGGAGCGCTCGGCCTCCCGCGCCAGCAGGTCCGCCACGGGGACGACTCTCAGCGGCTCGCGGGTCGCGTATCGGTAGAAGGCGCTCTCCCTGCCGCTCACCACCGCCGCGAAGCCTCCGGGGACCAGCGTCCGGCGCATCTCGGCGAAAGCGCGCCGCATATCGAGGAAGTACCGCCCGGTGGGGTCCGCCTTCGGGGCGCGAAGGGGGTCGGCGCGCAGCCATTCGACCAGTTCCAGTTCGGCGGGGAGGAGGTCGTCTCCCTCCAGGGCGTTCGCGTCGCCGGGGCGCATGGACCCCACCGCATCGTCAGCGAGCGCGTCCAGGTCGGCGCCGTTGGCCATTCCCAGCGCCAGCAGCGATGGCGTTCGCGCCCGCGCGTAACTCTCCCGGCCACTCGACGCGGGGAGGTACGGCGGCGACGTGACGATCAGGTCAAACGCCCCCTCCGTGGCCGAAAGTCGCCGGGCGTCCCCCACCTCCACTGTGGCGGGGGCAGGAGGGAGATGAAGCGTGGACCGCAGCCACTCCCAGGCGGCCCGGCGTTTCAGCAGGCGCGTGACAGACGCCGCGAAGACCTCCACCGCCGTGCGCTGCGAGAATTCGAGGGAGAAGCGCCCCACCCCGGTGCCGAGGAACCGAAAGCGCATCCGGCGGCAGATCGCGTCCGACATGAGCGTGCGGAACAGGTTAGCCGTCTCCGGGGAGGCTTCGGCGACCGCCCGGCGCAGGGTAGCGATCTCCAGCTCCATCACGGCCTGGGCTTCCGGGGTGAAGCGGCGGTTCTTCGTGAGCCAGTCGGGCCACACCGGAGCGCCGGGCAGCGGCTCCTCGGCGGGCGACGGTTCCCGCAGGCGGCGGAGGACTCGCTTCGCGTCGTCGGCGAGGAGCGCGGGGCTGATGTGGAGGAAGTCGAGCTTGGCCTGGGTGATGAGGCATGAGAGCGGGTCGAAGTCCACGCCGCGCGAAACGTGGCCCAGCAGCGCCGCTTCGAGGAGGGTCGTGCCGCTTCCGGCGAACGGGTCGAGGACGCGCATGGGCCTCCCCGAGCCGCGCGCCGCGCCGATGTTGAGCAGACTGCGCGCCATACGGGGGAAGAACTTCGCCTTGTAGATGTGCAGATCGTGCGAAAGATGCGCGGTGGACGGCGCGCGGAGGGCGGTCTCCATCAGCGCGGAAGCGTGGGAAGCGCCGTCGCCGAGCAGATACCGCCGCAGCCCATCCAGCGCGGGACCGACCGCCTCCGGGCGAGCCGCGCGGCGCACGAGACTCTCCGACACCTCCATGAGCGCGTAATGCGGCGTCACGAGAAACAGTCGCAGGCCGGGATCAGGCTGCGAGGCGGGCGCCTCCGCCACCACCGGGCCGAGGGCGGCGCTCCACGCTTCGAGGGTATCGGGGGCCGTCTCCGCGCAGGAAGCGGCGACATACACCTGCTGAATAAACGAGAGCCGCCGCGCGAGGTCCGGCAGCCGCTCCAGGTCCCCCCGCCCTGCGAGGAAACCCGCGCCGCTGGGCCGCGTTCCGGCGGAGACGGCGGCGCCTCCGGTGAAGGCGGCGAGGCCCGGCAGGCGCGTGAGAACCGCATCGGCGTCCGCCAGCGTCTCCACTGGGGCGGCCAGCAGCGCCTCCAGTTCCCGCCGGGCGAGCGCAAGGTCGCTTTCCAGACGAATGTTGGCCCTCAGTTTGAAGATGAACGTGGCGTCACACGCCATGCGGCCCCCGGAATCTCAGCGAATGGAGTCGGCTTGCAGCCATCAAAACGCTTTGTGCAGGCTCAAAAGCGCGGATTGCAGGCTCAAAAGCGCGGATTGCAGGCTCAGCGGGCCATGCGGGCGCGGATGCGGCTCACGGCTTCCTCGGTCTGCTCGCGGTTCCCGAAGGCGGTGAGGCGCAGGTATCCCTCACCGCTGGGGCCGAAGCCGGAGCCGGGAGTGCCGACCACATGGGCGTCGTTCAGCAAACGGTCGAAGAAGCCCCAGCTGCCGAGGCCGTCGGGTGTCTTCACCCAGATGTAGGGCGCGTTTTTGCCACCGTACACCTCCAGGCCGGTCGCCTTCAGCCCTTCGCGGATGATGCGGGCGTTCTCCATGTAGCCGTCCACCAGCTCGCGGACCTGCGCCCGGCCCGCTTCGGTGTAAGTGGCCGCCGCGCCCCGCTGAATGATGTAGGACACGCCGTTGAACTTCGTGCTGACGCGCCGGAACCAGAGCGGGTGCAGCGGAACCGATTCCCCGGCGGCGTTCCGGCCCATGGCTTCCTTTGGGACGACGGTATAGGCGCACCGCGTGCCCGTGAACCCGGCGGTCTTCGAGAAGCTGCGGAACTCCACGGCGCACTCGCGGGCGCCCTCGATCTCGTAGATGGAGTGCGGGATGTCCGGCTCGCGGATATACGCCTCGTAGGCGGCGTCATACAGGATCACCGCCTGATGTTCGCGGGCGTACGCCACCCACTTCGCCAACTCGGTGTGGGGCAGGACCGAGCCGGTCGGGTTGTTCGGGTAGCAGAGGTAGATGAGGTTCACGCGGCGGTCGGGCAGCGCGGGCGTGAAGCCGTTCTCCGCCGTGCAGGGGAGGTAGACGTAGCGCGCGTAGCGGCCTGTCGCCTCGTTCATCGCGCCGGAGCGCCCGGCCATGACGTTGCTGTCCACGTAGACGGGATAGACCGGGTCAGTGAGGGCGACGACGCACTCCGGGGCGAACAGCTCCTGAAAGTTGGCGGTGTCGCTCTTCGCGCCGTCGCTGATGAAGACTTCGTCCGGGCTGAGGGGGACGCCGCGCGGCGCAAAGTCGTGTTGCACGATGGCCTCGCGGAGGAAATCGTAGCCGGTTTCAGGCGGGTAGCCGCGAAACGTGTCCGGCTCCCCCATCTCGTCCACGGCGGCGTGCAGCGCAGAGATCACGGCGGGCGGCAGGGGCTTCGTCACGTCGCCAATGCCGAGCCGAATGAGCGAGGCGTCCGGGTGCGCGTCGGCGAACGCCGTGACCCGCTTGCGGATTTCGGCGAAGAGGTAACTGCCCTGGAGGTTCGCAAAATTTGGGTTGATCTGAGCCATCGCCGTCTCCCTGGTCGTCGCGGGACCGCGAAAGGGCGCGCGGTCGGCGTAGTAAGTATGAGAATCGGCGGGGCCAGGGGCAAGACGCGGGCTTCATGCCGCCCTTGGACTACGGTGCGGGGGTCGGCTTCCACGGCAGTTCAGGCGGGAGTGTGGGACGCTGGAAGAGTCGGCTGCCGATGCTCTTCCAGAATTGCGGCGTGTTCCCGTCGTAATGGTACAGGATGATGCCGGGGACGCCGTTGCGCTCAAGCAGGCTCATCTGGTTCAGGACGGCGGCCTCGCTCTTGTTGCCGCCGCCGACTCCCATATACACCGGGCGATGCTTCCCCCGGCTGAGGAGAGCCGCGCTGCGGGAAGCGAACCGGCTGCGCGTGGTGGCGTAGTTCATCGGGGCCACGAAGTCCACCAGGCCCATCCGCGTCCATTGGTCCCAATCCTGAAGCCGAACGTTGTAACTCTCGGAGGGGTCCGGGAACACGGCGGCGGAGACGCGCGCGGCGGGCCGAGTCGCTTCCACGTCCTGCGCGATTTGGGCGACGAGGGCCGTCACCTGGTCGCGGCGCCACTGGTCCCACGCGGCGGGGGAGCCGGTCGGCGTGAGGCCGGTTTCGTCCTTGAAGCGCCGCACCGCGACCGGATTGTAGCCCCACTGGCGACCGGGGTAGCGGATGTAATCGAGGTGGAGGCCGTCCACCGGGTAGGTCGCCACCAGGTCGTGGAGGACGCTTACGAGGTATTCCTGCACGTCCAGGCGGCCCGGATCGAGGAAGATACCCTCGTCGCCGTCCTTCAGGCTCATTCGGTGGCCGTCCTTGTGGTAGGTCGCCCAGTCGGGATGATTTCGGAGGACATGGCCGGCGGGCAGCGGATTCTTTCGGTCGCTCCAGGCGGGAAACACCACCACCCAGGCGTGCACCTGGATGCCATTGGCGTGCGCCTTCTCCAGCAGATACGCCAGCGGGTCGAAGCCCGGCGTCACATCCGTCGCTTTCGGCTCAATCGCCGAGGTGTAGTAGGTGTCGCCCCGCTTGCGGACCTGCGCCAGCAGCGCGTTGAGGTGCGCGGTCTTCGCGGCTCGGATCAGGTTGTCCACTTCGGCGGGGGATTTCAGGCCTCGCCCCCACGCCGTCACCCACATCCCGCGAAACTGTGGACGCGCGACAGCGGCCTGAGCGTGACGGCTGATACCACTGAAACCGAGGCACAACGGGAGCGCGAGGAGAGCGGCGAAGAGGCGAGGACGGGTGAAGGCCAACGGCATGGGTTCAGGTTCCTGACGGAGGACGGAGGCGTGGCGAGCAGGCTCCGGTGAAGCGACTGGGGCGCTATTCCGCGCGGGGGCGGCGTTCTCCTCCCCAGGGGGCGCCAGACATCCGGCTGCAATAAGTACGCCAAGGAGTGGAAGCCGCGATCAGTCGTCGGTCCCAGAGGGTGGAGGACGCGAAAATTATCGGGAAGAGGCGACCGGGGCGACCGGCGCGCCCTTCAGTGTGACGAGCGGCGCCCCCGAATAGTAGCGCGCGAGGATGTCCTGATACCCATTGCCCGCCTTCGCCATGCCGCTCGCTCCGAACATGCACATCCCGACGCCGTGCCCGTAGCCACGCCCCTCGAAGCTCGCGACGCCACTCGTCAGCGTGACGGTGAAGAAGGTGGACTTCAGCACGCTTCCGCCGAGGAGGGCGCGGAGGGAGGTCGCCCTGAGGGTGCGCGTGACTCGCTCGAAGGTGGCGGCGGACGTGTCCACTGAAGGGGTCGGCGAGGGGATCGCTAAGGGCTGTGGTGCGGCGGGACTGCTCCCCTCCAGCGCGGGAAGCGGGATGCCGTTCACCACGAACTCGGTCGGCCTGCCGGACGGCGGCGGAGAGACGAACGGCGGCGGAGAGACGAACGGCTGCGGGATTTGCGACGGTTTCGCGCTCGTCGGAGGCGCTGAAAGGCTTCTCGATAAAGGAGTGGAAGACGACGCTAGGTCCCCCTGCACGCCGACGAGAATCGCCCTGCCGAACGCATCCACCCTGGTCACGCCGATACCGGTGATGCGCCCCACTTTGGTCGCGCGCGAGCGGTTGAGCAGCGCCTCCAGCCGCGTGACCGGCACGGCCAGTGTCCAGTGGTGGAACGGGCTGGCGGCGCAGTAGTCGCTGTCGGCTTTATCGGCCACGCCGCGCAGGTAGGGCCACGGCGTATCACCCAGGGCCACGTCTTCGTTGTTGGCGGTGGCGCCGCCGCAGTCGGTGGAGTACATCGCCCAGATGGGCCGCCCGTCCATAACCAGCTCCTGCCCGGCGGTCTCCTCGGCGGCCTGGGTCGCCCACTCCATGTGGGGGCGAAGACCGGCGTACCCCTGGCAATGGGTCGTGTCGCACACGTCAAAGGCGCCTTTGCCATGCTTGCCACGGCTGCGGTCGGCGTAGGTTCGCACGGCCACGGCGAGGGCCTTCAGGGCTTCGGGAGGCATCTTCGGCTCGCCTTCGAGGAGGAGCGCGCCCGCCACATACGCCTCATCGTCCACCACGTTCACCGCCGTGAGGGCCGCGCCGGTCTTCAGGACCTCCAGCGCGCCGGGATAGAGCCGTTTCCCGAT
>JBBRGS010000161.1:0-8649 GCA_038240635.1 Armatimonadota bacterium | reverse complement strand
TCGAGCAGGAAGTGAACGGCCTGTACACCTACGACCGCAAGCCGAAGTTTGACCCGGACGCCATCAAGGAAATCAATCAACAGAAGGCCGCCATCGAGAAGTAACGCGCTCTCTGGCGGTCAGACTGAGTGACACAATCCGAAGGCCGCGCCGTGACGCCCGTCGTCCGAGCGGCCTTCGGGCTGTCCGTTGATTTATCGCTCCGCCGGGGAGTGAGCGTTTCATCCATCAGGCAAGGGAGAGCAAATGAGCGTCAACCATCCGAGGACCGTTACCGGCGACGCGGCTCAGGGCGCCGGGGGCTCGTGGGGCTGGTGGGCCGCCGGGCTGGCCGGAGCCGCCGCCGGGTACGCCCTCGTGCGCGTGACGCAGGCGAAGGCTCAGGCGGAGACGCAGGCGCTTTTGGGCGACCGAAAAGTCGTCATCCTCGGCGGCGGCTTTGGAGGCGCGCAGGCCGCCCTCGACCTCGCCAAAGCCCTCCCCACCACCGAGGACCGGCAGGTCATCCTCATAGACGAGAACAATTACCTCCTGTTCACCCCCATGCTTACGGAGGTCGCCGCCGGGCAGGTGGACGCGCGCCACATCGTCAGCCCCCTGCGCCGCCTTTCGCCGGATGTCACCTTCATGCAGGGCCATGTCGAGTTGGTGGACCTCGCGGCGAAGCGCGTCACCTTCAGCATGGGGTCCGACGACGGCGCCATCCCCCCCGCCACCCGCACCGTGGACGCCGACTTCCTCATCCTCGCGCTGGGGAGCGTCACCAACTTCCATCACGTGCCGGGGATGGAGGAGCACGCGCTCACGATGAAGAGCGTGGAGGACGCCCTGGGGATCAACAACCGCGTTCTTGCCCTCCTGGAGCGCGCCGACGCCGAGCCGGACCTCGACACCCGCCGCGACCTCCTCACGATTGTGGTTGCGGGCGGCGGCTTCTCCGGCGTGGAGACGATGGCCTCCGTCAACGACTTCATCCGGTACGCCGTGAGGCATTATCCCAGCCTCTCCGCCGACGACGTTCGGACAATCCTCGTTCATCCAAAGGACCACCTTCTGCCGGAACTGGGTCCCGGCCTCGGCGACTATTCGCAGCGGAAACTGGAGGAGCGCGGCGTGGAAGTCCGCCTCAACTGCCGGGTGGAGGGCGCCGGGCGGAGCCATATCGAACTCGCCGGAGGGGAGCGCATCCCGACGTACTGCATTATCTGGACCGCCGGGGTCACACCTCACCCTGTGGTGAAGACGCTGCCGTGCGAGCGAGGCCCTCATGGCGGCGTCATCACCGATGCGGGGTTCGCGGTGCCCGGTCATACTGGCGTCTGGGCGATTGGGGATTGCGCGGAAATCCCCCGCGAGGGCGGACAAACGTACGCGCCGACCGCGCAGAACGCCGTCCGCGAGGGGTCCCACGTCGCGGCGAACCTGCTGGCCGTGGTGCGCGGGGAGGAACCGCAGCCATTCACGTTTGAGCCGTTTGGCGAGCTGGCGCTGGTGGGGCGGCGCAGCGGCGTCGGCGAGATGTTTGGCGTGCGGTTTTCCGGCTTTCTCGCGTGGTTCCTCTGGCGCAGCGTCTACCTGTTCAAAATGCCGGACATGGAAGACCGCGTCCGCATCGGGATTGACTGGTTCCTCGACTTCTTCCTGGGCCGCGAGATCAGCGAGTTCACGATGCTCGGTGTGCAGAAGGGGACGCATCCCACGCCGAAGGCGTCCGCTCCCGGCGCGGCTTCCGGCCAGGGAGAATGACTCCCCGCGTCGGAGCGCCATCCCGCGCTCACTGCCATTAAGCCGCCTTTCACTTCCACCATTCCACCATCCAGCCGATACCAGAGGCCCCCGTCCGGGCCTGGAGTTCCTCATGCCGCGATGCCTCCCCCGTCCGCTCCTGATTCTGCTTGCTCTACTCACTGTGGCAGGGCGCACAATCGCCGCCGAGCCGTCGCTCCCGTCGCCGTGGGTGGAGGCGCCCGCCGTAGGAGGCTGGAGCGCGGAGGGTACCGGGGACGGCCTCACGCTGAAGAGTTCCACCCGCGTGGAGGGCGCCAGCGCGGTCCTCCTCCCCTTCCCCGTCACCGCCGGGCCGGTGGAGGTCTCGTTCACAGCGCTGGCTCCGGCGTCGTCGGGGCATCGCGGCCTGAACTTCGGGCTGGGGTGGCGGCTGCCGCAGCAGGACGCTTACAAGGCGTCGCTGCTCACCTTTGGCGGCGCGGGGCAGGTCATCTTCTGGGATTCGGGCGGCTTCTTCAACGTCGCGCCATACCGCCAGGGCCAGCCGACGCAGGTCCGCATCACGCTCGACCCCACGCTGGGCGGCTTCACCGTGGCGCTGGACGGCAAAGCCGCGCCGGGGCTGTTTCCCTTCTACTCCGGCATTCCGCGCGTGGACACCCTCTTCTTCACCAACCTCAGCACCCGCGCCGAAGCCTCCCCTATCGAAATCCGGGATATCAAAGTGGCCGCGTCCCCGGCGCCGTTTTCCCCGCGCGGCGTAGTGGTTCGGCCTCGTTCCTCCACCGAGGCGGAAGTCGGCTGGGGCAGGACGCCCAACGCCGTGGCGTACCGCATCTACCGCAAGGGTGAACGGGTGGCGGAACTGGACGCCTCCCGCCGCTGGTGGCGAGAGAGCGGCCTGCCTGAAGGTCGCCCGGTCGCCTACAGCGTCTCGGCGGTGGACGGTTCGGGCCGCGAGAGCCTGCCGTCGTGGCCGGTGGACGCCCTGCTCCCCGTGTCCATGCCCCGGCGTGTCTCCTCCCGCCGCTTCGATCTGGTGGTGACGGGCGGGACTCCGGCGGGCATCTCGGCGGCGCTGGCGGCGGCGCGGCGGGGGGCGCGGGTCTTGCTGGCGGTCCCTGGCGAACAGCTCGGCGGGATGATGGCGGGCGGCCTGGGGCGCACCGATTATCGGTACAAGGGCGCGCAGCGGGGCATCTTCCACGAGTTCACTCAGCGCGTGCTGGCGTACTACAACGACGCCTACGGCCCCGACTCCCGGACGGCGGCGGAGGCGAACGACGGCTATCAATTCGAGGCGAAGGTGGCCGAAGCCGTCTTTCGGCGGATGCTGGAGCAGGAGCCGCGCATCACCGTCCGCTTCCACCAAACGCCCGTCGCGGCGGAAAAGTCTCGCACGCGGCTGAAGGCGGTCACGTTCACATCACCGGGCGGATCGCGGGAGCGCGTGGCGGCGAGAGCCTTCATTGACGCCTCTTACGAAGGCGACCTGCTGCCGCTCGCGGACGTGGCGTATCGCGTAGGGCGAGAGTCGCGCGCCGACCATGATGAGGAACACGCCGGGGTCATCTACTGGGACGTGGACCGCATGGACTTTCTCCCCGGCAGCACGGGCGAGGGCAACCGGCTTGTGCAGGCGTACAACTATCGGCTGCCGCTGACGAACCGCGCGGGCCATCGCAACTATGCGCTGAAGCCGCCGCCCGGCTACCGTCGCGAGGAGTACGCCAGCATCGCCCAGGACGTGGCGGAAGGCCGCATCACCTCCATCAGCCGGGTGATGCATTACCGCCGGATTCCGGGCGAGGAGTTCGATGTGAACAACCATCGGTACTCCCCCTCCACCGACTACGTGGGCCACAGTAACGACTATCCCGACGCGACTCCCGAACGCCGCGCCGAAATCGCGCTGGAACACCGCCGCTACATCGAAGGGCTGCTCTACTTCCTTCAGAATGACCCGGCGCTGCCCGCCGACTTCCGCTTTGAGGCGAACCAGTGGGGCTTCGCGCAGGACGAATTCAGGGACAATGGCCGCTTCCCCGACCAGCTCTACATCCGCGAAGCCCGCCGCATGGTCGGCGCGTACACCTTCAGCGAGAAGGATGCCCGCAAAGCCGCCGGTTCCGACCGCACGCCTCCGTTCCTCGATTCGGTGGCGGTCGGCGACTACATGATGGACTCGCACGCGACTCGTCCCCAGGAACCCGACCGCCCGATGGGCGTCCTGGAGGGCTTCTTCTTTATTCCGGCCCTCACGCTGCCGTACCAAATTCCGTACCGCATACTCGTTCCGCAAACGGTGGACGGCCTGCTGACGCCGGTCGCGGTCTCCGCCACGCACGTCGGCTACGGCACGCTGCGGATGGAGCCGGTGATGATGGCGATGGGCGAGGCGGCGGGGGTCGCCACCCAACTAGCGGGACGGCATCAGGCCCTGCGCGATGTCTCCCCCTGGGAACTGAGCGGCGAACTGGTGAAGAATGGCGCCGTCCTCACGTACTTCAGCGACCTCGCGCCGGATCGCCCGGAGTGGGAGGCGTATCAGAGACTAGGCACGCTGGGACTCTTCACCGACTACAAAGCCGCGCCCGACGCGCCCGTGACCCGCGAAGCAGCGAGAGATTGGCTGAACCGACTGGCCGCCGCCCTGAACGCTCACCGCCTGGCGCACGGAAAGTTCCTGAGCCTTGAACCGGCGTCCGCCCCGTGGCGCGCGATGGAAGAGTCCGAACTCTCGAAACCGTTTGACCGCGACGAAGCGGTGGATTGGCTCTCCGCCCTCACCGGCAAGCGCCGGGGGATGTCTGGAGCAAAAGCGGCTCTCGGCCCTGTGGATGGTCCTCTCACGCGCGGCGCATTCGTCAGGGCACTGTATCAGACGGTGGTGGAAGCGACTCGCTAGCCGTTGGCCTCACCGGTTTCGGGCGCGGCAGCGTAGCCGTACGGAGGCGGAATGCCCATCCCTGCCGCCATCCATAAAGCGGCGACGGCGTCCCGAACGGTCAGCGTCCCGGAACGGTCCACGTCACACCGGGTGAAGAGATACGGGTCCTCCGCCGGAGTAGCGGCGCTGTCACTGCCGGAGGCGATGCCCACGATGGTGTGGAGGATGCCGACCACATCCGCGACGTTGGTGCGGAGGTCGCCGTTATAGTCGCCGGGCCAGAGGGAAGGCTCGCCGTTCGCTCCGGCGTTCGCGCCTACGGGCTGATCCCCAAAATCGGGCAGCGGGATCAGTTCGGCGCCTTTCACTTCCGAAAGATCGTTGAAGGCGTCCACGGCGGCGAGCAACGCGTCGGGGTCCTTCATCAGAACGGTGAAGGCGCGCGGGGAGGCGGAGTCGGTCGTCTCCTCGAAGGCGTACGGCTTCACGTCGCGCTTCACGGTTTGCGGCGGCGTTCCCTCGAAGAAGGTGAGATGAAAGGCGTCGGCGCGATACGGCCTGCCCGCCAGCGTCATGGCCTCTGAGGAGAGGAGGCGATACGGCAGTTTCGCCAGGCGGGGCACCCAGGTTTTGGGAGGCCGGGCGACGGGTTTTTCGAGTGGATGCGATGGGAAAGGCTGCGGGGACTGAGCCAGGCCGGGCGAGAAGAGGAGAAGGAGGGCGAGCAGAGTCGTCACTCTGATCCATGGGACACGTATAATTGAAGGCCGGGAAAGAGTCATGGGAGAAGGTGTAACGGGAAGAGAATGGCAGGGTCTGTCATGATAATTACGCGCGGTTAAGGCGCGCCTAACAGTCGCGCGGGGCGGCGGAAACCGCTTCGACAGCGCGACCTCCTTCCACTCTTACCCGGTATCCGCCATGCCTATCCGCGACCGCTTCGGCCATCGCCATCGAGGAAACCCCTTGAACCACTCCAGCGACTCCCCCGATTCACCCACCTCCTCCGAAGTCGCCCCGAAAACCGTGGAGCGGTGCGCCCGTATCGCCACCGCGCTCGGCGTGGGCCACTACGAACGCCATATGTTCCTGTGCGTCGGGCCGGACTGCTGCACGCCGGAAAAAGGGATGGAGACCTGGAACTATCTCAAGAAGCGGTTGAAGGAACTGAAACTGGTCAACGGGCCGGTCTACCGAACCAAGGTGGGATGCTTCCGCATTTGCAAAGGCGGCCCCATCGCGGTGGTGTACCCCGAAGGGACGTGGTACTGCGGCGTCACTCCGGACGTGTGCGAGCGGATTATTCAGGAGCACCTGATTGGCGGGAAGCCGGTGGAGGAGTACGTCATCGGCGCGAACCCGCTGGAGGGAGAACTGAACGCGCCGCTGCCCTCCGACGCCCGCCGCTTTGAACACGCCGACCGGGACGCCGAACGGATCCGGGAAGAGTAATCGCGCATCGGAGGACGAAGCGCCGCGCCTCACACGCCTCAGAACCCGCCGTGCGCGCCCAGGAGCAGCCCGAACCCGTACGCCAGCGCGCCGCCGAGCAGCGCCACAAAGGTCATCTCGAACCCCTGCGCGAGCCACGACCGCCCCGTGATGAACGTCTTGCTCGCTCCCACGGCGAAGTGCGCCACCACGGAGATCGCCAGCGCCCAGAGGATGGCGGGCGTCCCGTTCAGGTGGAAGATCGGCAGAAACGGCAGGATAGGCAGAATCGCCCCGATGGCCGTGGAGAGCGTAGCGGAGAACGCCGAGGTCCACGGTTTCGGCAGCCGCTCCTCCGCGATGCCCAACTCCTCGCGGACCATTGTGGAGAGGAACGCTTCGGGCGATTCGGAGACGCGGGTGGCCATGAACCGGGCCTCCTCCTCGTTGAACCCCTTGATCTGATACATCAGTTCCAACTCTTCGCGCTCGTGCTCCGGGTCGGTCTCGATCTCCATCTTCTCGCGCAGGATTTCGGCTTCGTGGACTTCGCGCTCCGACTTCGCCGCAAGATAAGCCGAAGACCCCATCGAGAAGGCCGAGCCGATCATCCCGGCCATCCCCGCGATGAGGACCGCCGAGGATGAGGCGTGCGTCGCCCCCGCCACCGCGCTCACGATGCCGAACACGGCGCCCAGGCCGTCGTTGATGCCGTAAATCGCGTCGCCGATCCAGTTGCCCGCGCCGCCGACGTGCCACTTCTCGCGGGACAGGAGCGAGTCGAGGCGGCCTCGCGGGCTGCGCTGGGCTTCGTGGGCCATTTCGCGGAGGCGTTCGGCGTGCGCCTGCTCGTCGGGCATCACCTTCTCAAGGATGGCGGTTGAGTCGGGGTCGTTCAGCTCGATGATCTGGTCGGCGTACTCGTCCACGTGGCCGAGTTCCTCCCGCTCGATGCGATCAATCATCGCGTTGACGCCGAGCAACCGCACGAGGCGCATCTGATTGGCGGTGTCGCCCTCGGCGGTGGCGGGGTCCACTATCACACCCAGGTCGGCGAGGCGCCCGGCCCACAGCTCCGCGTGTTCCTCCTCGCTGACGGCCATGCGGAGGAACAGCTCCTTGCGGCGGGCGTTCGGCTCCACGTCGGCGAGGGCGCGGTAGACGCGCGCGGCGACGACTTCGGCTTTCCAGTTGGCGCTGAGGGCTTCCGTGAGTTTCGCGTGAGAGGCCATAGAAAGGGAGTGGATCGGTTCGGCAGGTGGTCAGGGAAATCGTTAAGAATTACCCGCAGGGAAAGCGATCAGAGCTGTTCCGCGCGGACGATGAGGATCGGGATTTGCGAGGCGTGGCGCACCTTCTCGATGGTGGAGCCGACCACGATGTCGTACAGGAAGCGGTGGCCGTGGGTCGTCATGGCGATCAGATCGCACCCTTCCGCCTGAGCGATGTTGAGGATTTCCTGATGCGGCTGCCCGATGGCGAGCAGGGAGCGCACCTGAAACCCTTCGGCGGTGAGGCGCTGCGTCACGTCCAGCAGGTACGCCTCATCCTCGCGCGTCTCCGCCGATTCGTCGGTCTTCAGGTGGCGGCCCCAGTAGGAGATCCAGCCGGTGGTGACGTGGAGCAGCACGAGTTCCGACCCCGCCAGCCGCGCGAGCTCGGTGATGTGAGGCAGCAGCGAATTATCGGCGCCCGTGTGATCGAGCGCCACCAGGATTTTCTTATACATGGAGAGTCCTCATGACGTGGAAACTCGCGACGGCTCGCGGTAGCCGTACCGGACCCACGCGACGAAACCGAGCATGGCCGCCACAATCGCGCTCAGCCAGATCGCGCCGACCGTTTGGTACAACAGGTAGATATTGAGCGTGGCGATAATCGTGCAGACGGTGTAACCGAGCGCCTTCAGCCACAGGGGATTGACGTATTCGCCCATCATCGCGCGATCCGACGTGAACATCATCAACGGGAAGATGGCGAACGAGAGCTGCATCGAAAGGACAACCTGAGACAGTATCAGCAGCTGCACTGTGTTTTTGCCGCCGCTGCCCCCGATGAGGATGAGCGCGGGGATGATGGCGAGGCCGCGCGTTACAATGCGACGGAGCCACGGTTTGACGTGAATCCTCAGGAAGCCTTCCATTACAATCTGGCCGGCGAGCGTTCCCGTGATGGTGGACGATTGTCCCGAAGCCAGCAGCGCCACCGCGAACACCACCGACGCCGCCGGACCCAAAAGCGGCGTGAGGAGCCGGTGCGCGTCCTGAAGGTCCTCCACATCGTGATGGCCGGTGGTGTGGAAAACGGAAGCGGAGACGACGAGGATGGCCGCGTTGACGAAGAACGCCATGCCCAGCGCGATCAGCGTGTCCACCGTGTTCATGCGGACGGCCTGGCGCAACCCTTCCGGGGTGTGTTCGTGGTCGCGGGTCTGGACGATGGAGGTGTGCAGGTACAGGTTGTGCGGCATGACGGTGGCGCCGAGGATGCCGAGCGACAGGTAGAACGCCTGAGCGTTGGGCATGGACGGTATGAACGTACCGAGCGCGACGCCATACCAGTCGGGTCGGGAGTAGAAGACTTCGACGAGGAAGCAGGTG
>JBBRGS010000160.1:0-8695 GCA_038240635.1 Armatimonadota bacterium | reverse complement strand
GAGCGCAGAGGACGGCAGAGAAACCCTGAGAAACCCGTGAACTGGATTAGCGGATCGCTCAAGGACGGAACGCTTCGGCATGGCGGGAGTCGGCGAAGGCCGACTTTGCGCGGTTGTTCCAGCGGTTTCAACCGCCCGGACCTTTGGGCGCTCCCTTCAGCCCCCTGAATCCCTTCAGTCCCCTGAGGCCCCTCCGACCCCTGGGGTCTCTTTGCGGCCCTCTGCGTCCTCGGCGTCCCCTGCGGCCCTCTGCGTCCTCTGCGTCCCCTGCGGCCCTCTGCGTCCTCTGCGTCCCCTGCGGCCCTCTGCGCTCACTGCGCTCTTTGCGTCAGTAGTTAACCTTGGAGTTAGCCCTGAGCGCGACCCGGTTGACGCCTCTCCCGGCGCAGGGTCACAATCACCCTGCGGCGCACGCGCG
Organism: Armatimonadota bacterium; assembly: GCA_038240635.1. GTDB lineage: Bacteria > Armatimonadota > DTGP01 > DTGP01 > JAHWJO01 > JBBRGS01. Next base: position 8,277 of record JBBRGS010000160.1, on the reverse strand, counting down.
ACCCTGGCGGGAGACTGCCGCCCAGGCCAAAGAAGGGTGACGATGGAACTGATTCGACTTGCGGATGTGGGATGGACCGCCCTGGAAGCGCGCGCGGTTCAACTGGGCGCGCCCGACCCTCGGATCGAAGCGCAGGTCCACGACATTCTGGAGGCCGTCCGCACGCGCGGGGACGCCGCCCTTGACGAGTTCTCCCGCCGCTTCGATGACACCCCTTACGAGGGAAAGCCTCTCTCCCCCTCCCGTTTCGCGGAAGCGCAGGATCAGGTCTCCGACGCCTACCGCTACGCCTGCGTGGAGGCCGCCGCCAACATCCGAAAGTACCACGAGCGGCAACTCCAGCAGTCGTGGCTGCACACCGGCCCCGACGGCGTGATGATGGGCCAACTCGTGCGCCCACTGGACCGCGCGGGTCTCTACGCGCCGGGCGGCACGGCCTCTTATCCCTCCACGATCCTCATGACGGCGATCCCGGCGCAGGTGGCGGGCGTTCCCGAAATCCTCCTGTGTACCTCTCCGCGCCGCCTCAGCCCCGAACTCCTCGTCGCCGCCGAAATCGCGGGGATCACCGCCCTCTACCCGCTAGGTGGGGCGCACGCCATCGCCGCCATGGCGTACGGCACGGAAAGCGTCCCGAAGGTGGACAAAATCTGCGGCCCCGGCAACCCGTATGTGGTGACGGCCAAGCGGCTGGTGTACGGCCAGGTCGGCATCGAGTCGCTGCCCGGCCCCAGCGAGATTCTGATCCTCGCGGACGAGAGCGCTCGGCCCGACTGGGTCGCCGCCGATCTCCTCTCCCAGGCCGAGCATGGCGGCATGGACGGCGCGTCGGTCGCCACGCTGGTCACGGTGGATGAAGGGATCGCCCGCGCCATCATCGCTGAAGTGGAGGCGCAGCTGGTCCAACTCACCCGCCGCGACGCCGCTGAAAGCAGCATCCGCGCCCACGGCCTCGCTATCGTCGCCGAGACCTGGGAGGACGCGGCGGAGGTCGCCAACACCTTCGCGCCGGAACACCTCCAACTCGCCGTGCGGGACCCCTTGGCGCTGCTCCCGCTCATCCGGCACGCGGGCGCCATCCTCATCGGCGACTGGACTCCCGAACCCGTGGCGGACTATTTCGCGGGTCCCAGCCATGTGCTCCCCACGGGAGGCACCGCGCGCTTCAGCTCCCCCCTTTCAACGGACGACTTCATCAAGAAGTCGAGCCTGCTCCGCTACACAAAGGACGCCCTCCTCCGCGACGCCGATTCGATCCTCGAACTCGCCACCGTCGAAGGGCTGGACGCGCACGCCCGCTCCATCCGCCGCCGCCTCGAACCGTAATCCTCCCTCATCCGGTCCCCCGCCCTATGCCGCGAACCGCTGATATTCACCGCGCCACAAACGAAACCGTGATTGACCTCCGCCTCAACCTCGACGGCGCAGGCGCGGGCGACTTCGACACCGGCGTCGGCTTCTTCGATCATATGCTGACCCACATCGCGCGCCACGGCCTGGTGGACCTCTCCGTGCGCTGCCAGGGCGACCTCCATGTGGACGCGCACCACACGGTGGAGGATTGCGGGCTGGCGCTCGGCCAGGCGATTAAGGAAGCCGTGGGCGATAAGCGCGGCATCGTCCGGTACGGTCATTTCACGCTGCCGATGGACGACGCGCTGGTGCTGTGCGCCCTCGACCTGTCGGGTCGCCCCTGCCTGGTGTGCGACCTCGGACTGCCCCCGGTGGACCTCGGCCAGATGCCCGCCGAACTCGTGGAGGAGTTCTTCCACGCGGTCGTTAACGCCGCCGGGATGAACCTCCATCTGCGCCGCCTCGCCGGGACGAACAGTCACCACATCGCCGAGGCCGCCTTCAAGGCGTTCGCCCGCTCGCTTCGCATGGCCGTGGAGAAAGACCCCCGCACCGACGAGATTCCCAGCACCAAAGGCGTCCTGTGATGAATATCTCCCGCGACGCGCCCCGCCGCGCGGGAAATCGCATTGCGGTGGTGGACTTCGGCCTGGGCAATATGCGAAGCCTGGAAAAAGCCCTGGAACACCTCGGCGCCGACGCCTTCACCACGCATGACCCCGACGCCCTCGCCGCCGCCGACAAGCTCATCCTCCCTGGCGACGGAGCGTTCGGCGCCGCCATGACCAACCTCAACCGACAGGACGCGCAGGGCCGCTCACTGGCCGACACGCTGCGGCGCCCCGTGGTGGAGGGGAAGCCGCTGCTCGGCATCTGCGTCGGAATGCAGGTCCTGCTGGGGTGCGGCGAGGAATTCGGCCATCACGAGGGGCTGAACCTCATCCCCGGCGCGGTGGTCCGCTTCCCCTCGGCGCCCGGCGTGAAAGTGCCCCAGATCGGGTGGAACACGCTCCGCTTCACGCAGGCCGATTGCCCGCTCTTCGCCGGATTGGAGAGCGGCTGCATGGTGTACTTCATCCACTCGTACTACTGCGCGCCGTCCGACTCCGCCGTCATCGCCGCCGTGACCGAACACGGCATCGAATACTGCTCCATCCTCCACCACGGGAACCTGTACGCCACCCAGTTTCATCCGGAGAAGAGCGGCGCGGTCGGCGTACAAATGCTGGAGAATTTCATCCGCCTGTAACGCCTTCAGGCAAGGTTTGCACGAGGAACTTCATCCATGACATTGAACGGCGCCTGCGCGGTCGTGACCGGCGCGGGCCGTGGAATCGGACGGGCCACAGCCCTGGCCCTCGCAGCGGAAGGCTCCACTGTGTTCGCCGTGGCGCGCACCGAAGCGGACCTCCTGGACCTGAAGCGGGAAGCGGAAGGGTCCCCCGGCGCCATCACGCCTTACCTCGGCGATGTGACCGACGAAGCGACGATGCATCTCCTCTTCGAGGGCATCCGCAAATGGGTGGAACGGCTGGACCTGCTCGTGAACGCCGCCGGAACCGGCTCCTTCGGCCCCAGCGACCAGTACCCCGTAGACGAGTGGCGGCGCACGCTGGATGTGAATCTCACCGGCGCGTTCCTCTGCTCCCGCGAGGCGATCCGTCTCATGCGGCTGTTTGGAGGAGGGCGCATCATCAACCTGTCGTCCATCGCGGGGACGCGGGCGTTTCCACAGTCCGCCGCCTACTGCGCGAGCAAGTGGGGCCTGCGCGGCATGAGCCTCTCCATGGCCGAGGAGCTGCGGGGAACAGGTATCCGCGTAACGGCCCTCTGCCCCGGCGCCACCGACACCCCGTTCTGGAAGGGGATGCCGTTTTCGCCCGACCCTGACCGGATGATGAAGGCCCAGGATGTGGCGAAAGTGATCCTGCAAATCGCTACGGGACCCGTCTCCGTCTCCACCGATGAAATGATCATCCTTCCTCCCGATGGGGTCCTCTAGCCCCCTGTCCTGCCCGGAGACCCTCATGCCCCAACTTTCGCCGGAACAGCAGCTCTTCTTCCAAACTCACGGCTACCTGGTTGTGGAGGATATGCTGACAGGGGATCGGCTGGCGGCCATTCAGGCGGAAGCCCGCGAACTCGCCACCACCGAGCCGCAGACCGTGACCACGCGCGTGTGGCACGAACGCGCGCTGTTCCGTCGCCCCGCTTTCCGCGATCTGCTGAACGTGGAACCGCTGCTCGACACCGCTGAAGGACTGCTGGGGCCGGACGTTCAGCTCCTCGCGCTCGACCTCCTGATGACGCGGCCAGGCTGCGGTCAGACCGGCTGGCACCGCGATGTGGCCTTTGTCTGCAACAAGACCCTTTCCATCAACACGGGCATCTACCTACAGGACATGACCGACGCTGTGGGGCCGCTGCGGGTGGTCCCCGGCAGCCATCGGAGGGAGCAGTTTCCTCCTTCCGAGGAGACCCTACCGGGAGAGATCAAGGTCGCGGTGAAGGCGGGCAGCGCCGTCATGTTCGACGCCGGGCTGTGGCACACCGGCAGCCCCAACGCATCGGCGGACATCCGCTTCGGCCTCTTCCCGTACTTCGGGCGGTACTTCGTGAAGCGGATGCAGGATCATTTCACCCAGAACCTGCCCGCCGACCTCCTGCTGACGACCAACCCGCTCAAGCGTCAACTGCTCGGCCTGGGGCTGCGGCCCGGCGTGCTGAGCTACCACGGCGACGATGAGAGTTACAATCGGCGAGGCGAGCGGGGCGTGGACTTCCTGGAGTAGAGACCGCTTCGACTTCAGGCTGATGAGGAGAGCGACTCCCGGCGCGCCTTCAACAGTTCCGCCCACTCCGCCAGCGCGTCCAGCGTCCCTTCCGCCGTGCGGATTTGGGAGTCGGTGGCCGTGAAGACGCCGTCGCTGAGCTGCTGCGAGTAGAACGGCAGGACGACGGCTTCGGGCAGGGGGATCATCGGGAACGCCTGTACCACCTGCTTCAGCTGCTGGACGGCGCGCGTCCCGCCCGCGATGCCGCCGTAACTGACGAAAGAACATGGCTTGTTCGCCCACTCCACCGAGAGCATATCGAGGGCGTTTTTGAGCGGGGCCGGGTAGCCGTAGTTGTATTCCGGCATGATGAAGATGAAAGCGTCCCCGGCGGCAATGGTCTCGCTCCACGCCTTCGTGTGCGGCAGGGTGTAGCGTTGCAGGCGAGGGTGCTCCGGTTCATCGAGGAACGGCAGGTTCAGCTCGGCGAGGTCCAGCAACTCCGTATAAAAGGCGGCGTGCGACTCCGCAATGGAGTAAAACCAGTCGCCGACGGCTTTCCCGCCACGCCCTGGTCGGGTGCTGGCGATAATCACTTTCAAATTCAACACGCCTGGCTCGCTCATCAGTCCTCCTCTGCCCCGATCTTCAGTGAATGATTTCCATCGGAGTGTACTCGATTGGGGGGAGATTTACCCTGGAATGGCGTAAAAGGGGTGTTGTTCAAAGTTTTGCGGAAGCGTTGGAGCGCCCTCACCGAGGGACAGAGTGAGGCGCCTCAGAGGTTCGGGCGACTGAAGTCGCAGCAACAATCACACTTAATCCGCCTTAGCGGGTTAGGGGACATTGCCCAGGCCGGGGTCGCTCCTGAACGAAAGGCTTTGGCGCAGGTCGCAAAGAGACGATCTCATTCGCTGGGGCGGGAGTCGGCAAAGGCCGACTTTGTGTGTCGGTTGCTGCGACTTCAGCCGCCCGACTCCCGCCGCCCGCAAAACTTTGAACCGCACCCGCGTAAAAGGGAAGCCGCGACTCACGCGCCCCCGGCGACCATCTGGACAATCTCCAGCTCGTCGCCATCGTTCAGGGTCACTTCCGAGTAGGTAGCGCGGCGCACGATGGCCCGGTTGTGCTCCACGACCACGAAGCGGGGATCAATCTCCCGTTCCGCGAGGAAGTCGAGCAGAGGCGTCGGGCCATCAAGTTCGCGGCGCTGCCCGTTGATCTGTAGCGCGATCATTCCCTTCCCCCTTCTGTGTCGTGGAGGCCCTGTCGGCGCCGATACGCTTCATCGAGAGCATCCCGGAGATCCCGCGCGGCGAGGCGAGGATCGGCGGCGGCCCCAATGGCGGAGATAACGGCGATACCGCTTGCGCCTGCCGCGACGCACGCCTCCACGCGCTCCGCTGTCACGCCTCCCACTGCGATCAGGGGACTTGGCGTCACTTCCCGCACAGCGCGCAGCAGTTCCACCCCTTTGGGCGGCGCGCCCGGGTGCGACCATGTGGCGAAGATGTGCCCCACCTGGAGCAGGTCCGCCCCGGCCTGGGTTGCCCGCCGCGCGCCCGCCGCATCGTGAACCGAGTAGCTCACGAGCATCCCGTGCTCATGGGCCGCTCGCGTCACCGACTCCGCGTCGGGATACTGTTCGGGGAGATGAACGCCCGCCGCGCCCGACAACGTTGCGGCGTCGAGGGAGCCGTTCACGAAGAGGGCGGCCCGTCCCTCCACAACGCCCTGCAGGCGCCGGGCCCGTTCCGCGAGATCGGGCGGCGCCATGTCCTTCTCTCGGAGTTGCACGAGGCTGACCCCGCCTGCGACCGCCTCTTCGATGATCCCCAGGAGTCGGTCCTCGCCCCAGCGGCGCCGGTCGGTGATGAGGATGAGGAGCGGCGCCGGGGGAAGCGTTCCATCGGTCAGGCCGATCAGCGTGACACCCCTTCGAGGGGGCTGCTGGCGGCGGCCCAGGCGCGTTTGGGCATCCGTCCCGCTAGGTATGACATCCGCCCCGCTTCGATTCCGGTGGCGATCGCGCGCGCCATCAGCGCCGGGTTCTGCGCCTGCGCCACGGCAGTGTTCACGAGGCAGCAGTCGGCGCCGACCTCCATCGCCATTGCGGCGTCGGAGGCGGTCCCGATGCCCGCGTCCACCACAACGGGGACGGTCGCCTGCTCCACGATGATGGCGATTTGCGCCCAGTTGACCATGCCCTGGCCGGAGCCGATGGGGGATGCGAGCGGCATGACGGTGGCGCAACCCACGTCCTGAAGCCGCCGGGCCAGTACAGGATCGGTGTTGATGTAAGGCAGCACGACGAAGCCGTCCTTCACAAGGCGCTCGGCGGCCTCCAGCGTGCCGATGGGGTCGGGGAGGAGGTACTTCGCGTCGGGGATGACTTCCAGTTTCACCCAGTCGGACAATCCCATCTCCCGCGCCAGGTGGGCGGTGCGGATCGCCTCGTCGGCGGTGCGGGCGCCGGCGGTGTTCGGGAGAATGGCATAGCGGGTCCAGTCAATGGTGTTGAGGAGCGTCTTCTCGTTGGGATTATCCAGATTGACGCGGCGGAGGGCGACGGTGATGAGTTCGGAGCCGGAAGCCTCCAGCGCGGCGTTCATCTCGTCGGTGTTGCGATACTTGCCGGTGCCGAGGAAGAGGCGGGAGCGGAAGGTCTTTCCGGCGATGACGAGCGGGTCGTCCGCAACGCCGGGTGAAGCGGCGTCCTTATGTGAACCGTTGGAGGTGGTTGTGGGAGTCATAGGGTGTCCTTGATATAGCGATGGGAAGTCGAGCGCTCAAACCGCATGGTGACGAAGCGGCCTAACTTATCCGAGTCGTAACTACACAGGTATGCCATAAAGTAGCAAGGAGAAACGAGGCCGGGAGAGAACTCCCTGAGAGTTGGTGCGAACGTTGCTGCGCTTTGATCGTTGACACTGGTATCTGATGCCCTCTCCCCTCTCTCTGACTCGTGACGAGTTTCAGACGCTCTACGACGCTGGGCCGGACGCCGCCTTCGCCCTCTTCCAGGGGTTGTTGTCTCAGGTCGGGGCGCTGGAACTACGGGTCCGGGAGTTGGAGGATCGTCTCTCCAAAGACAGCCACAACTCCGGGAAGCCGCCCTCCTCGGACGGAGTGGCGCGGCAGCCGAAGAGCCTGCGAGAGAAGAGCGGGAAGAAAGCGGGTGGCCGCCCACGAAGCCGGGAAAGCGGCGCTGGAAGCGGAGACGCTCCGGCCCTTCGAGGAGCGACCTGAGGCGCTGCTTCATCAGAGAGAGCGGGCGAACGCTCCACCGGTTCCGACGGAGAGAGCCACCGGCGAGGAAGACGGAAACTGACCCCCGCCCGGCACCTCCTGGAGCGGTTGCGTCGTTACCGGGAGGAGACCCTCGCCTTTCTGCACGACTTCGCCCTCCCGTTCGACAACAACCCGGCCGAGCGGGACCTCCGCATGAGGAAGGTGCGGCAGAAGGTGTCAGGAGGCTTCCGATCTCAGGCGGGAGCCGAAGCGTGGCGCCGAAGTCGCGGGGAACTCGCCTCCGCCCGAAAGCAGGGGCATAACGTCCTCTTCGCGCTCCAGCAGGCATTTCTGGCGCAACCGCTCAGCCTGGCCCCAACGCCTGAGTAGTTACCCCCAATGAACGTTATACGCGCCGTGGAAGTCGCTGACGAGCGCCCCGCCGAAGGCGTCTCCCAACGCTTCGGTGACGACCGCCCCCGCCCGGCTCTGCCGATACAGAAAGTAACGCAGCGCCCTGCCGCTCGCCTCAGGCGTGGAGAAACTCCACAGGTAGCCGTTTTGGCTGTTTTCCCGCCAGCCGGTCTCGTCGCCGCACACCACCGTGGCCGCCCGAAACGCCTCCACTATCCCGGCGTGTTCGGCGTCTCCGGCCTTCGCGGTGGCAAGGAGGAGGGCGCTGAGTTCCCCGATCACCAGGGAGACGCAGTATTGCAGGCCGAGAAACGACCCCCCAAAGTCCGCCTTTGCGGGCTGGAGCCGTGGGGAAACCCAACCATGAAAAATGGGACGCCGGATTGTTACTGGACCGATTCCCAGGGCAGAGAGTCGGCGCAGGCCGCCTTTGCGTGGATGGCGCCGCGACTTCAGTCGCCTGGACCTTTTGGCGAAAGGCGGGCTTCGCGTCGCATTGACGACC
>JBBRGS010000159.1:0-8716 GCA_038240635.1 Armatimonadota bacterium | reverse complement strand
GTTCAACTCGTCACGCGCGTCCATCGGGACCAGCCGAACCTCGTCACCTTCACGGCGCGCCTCGTCCCCGACGCCGACGGGGAACTCCGTTTCCGGTACGGCTTCGGCGAGCCAGACCTCGCGACGTGGGCAGTCCTCTCTCATGCCGCCGCGCCGGGGCAGGGGACCGAAACCGTCCGGCTGCGCCTGAAGCGCGGCGTAAAACCCGCCTCAACCACCCTGACCCTCTCGCAGGCCGTCACCGCGCAGGACGACCGGGGCCGGGCGCTTCCCCTCTTCGGCCAGGAAGCGGGCGTCGGCGTCCTCCCCGTGAAAGCGAAACAGGCCGTCACCCTGACCAAATGGGTCTGCGTCTCCACCGACTCCGAGGAGACCGTCGCGGACCCCGTGAAGCGGCTGGCGCAGTGGCAGGCGACTGGAATTCCCCGGCTCGCGGAGAGCCATGCGGCGGCCTGGAAGCGGCTGTGGCAAAGCGACATCGTGATTGAGGGCGACCTGGAGGCCCAGCAGGTCGTGCGGTCCTCCCTCTTCTACCTGCTGGAGAGCGTGCGGCCCGGCGGCCGGTGGAGCGTGGCGCCGATGGGCCTCTCCGGCGTGCAGTGGGGCGGCCATATCTTCTGGGACGCCGATACCTGGATGTTTCCCGTCCTCGGCCTGCTCCACCCCGACCTTGCCGAGCCGCTGGTGGATTACCGGGTTCGCACGCTCCTGGCGGCGAAGGAGATCGCCCGAAAGCGCGGCCTGAAGGGGGCGGATTACCCCACCGAGAGCGCCGTCACCGGGCGGGAGATGGCCCCGGCGGAGTTCCCCTTCGAGCGCCACAACACGGCGGATGTCGGCATCGCGCAGTACCGCGCCTTCCTCCTGAGCGGCGACCGAAACCGCCTCGCGGAAAAGGGGTATCCCGTCCTGAAGGCCACCTCCGACCTCTGGGCCAGCCGCGCCACATGGAACGCCGCGAAGGACCGGTACGAAATTCGACACGTCATCTCGCCGGACGAAACCGCCGGGTTCGTGGACAACGACGCGTACACCAACGCCGCCGCCGCCCTCAATCTCCGGTACGCCGCTGAAGCGGGCCGCCTGCTGGGGCAGCCCGTTCCGCCGCTGTGGGAGCGGGTCGCCGCCCAGCTCTGGGTCCCGTACGACGCGGCGAATCGGCGCTACCTCGAACACGAAGGCTTCGTTCCCACGCGGCGCAAACTGAAGCAGGCCGACACGCAGCTCCTCTTCTTCCCGCTCGGCCTCGACGCTCCGCCCGACGTTCAGTCGAACACGCTCTCTTATTACGCCGCGCTCACCAGCCCGCTTGGCCCCGCGATGACCTCCAGCGTCCACGCGGTCCTCGCGGCGCGGCTGGCGGCCACTCCCGGCGCGCCTCCGCCCGCCGCCGGGGAAGGGGAAGACTGGCGCGACGCCGCCCTGGGGTACTTCCGGGAGAGTTACCGGCCCTTCCTGCGAGCGCCGCTCAACGACTTCTCGGAGAAGCGCTCCACCGTGAACACCACCTTCCTCACCGGGTGCGCGGGAGTGGCGCTGGGGCCGCTCTACGGGTTTGGCGGTATCCGATACACCGGCGCGGGCATCACCGCGAAGCCCCTGCTGCCGCGCGGCTGGACGCGACTGAAGATCACCGGCATCCATTACCGAGGCAAGGTGTACACGCTGGACGCGGCGTCGGGTCAAACGACGGTCTTCCGGGCGAAGTGAGCAATGTAGCGCTCACAACGAGGCAAAGGGGACGACGGCTGAGCGACGAAGCGAGCCTGTAAGCCGAGTTCTGTGCGAAGCGGAGCCACCTGGCCGAGGGTCTCCCCCGGCGCGGCCTCTCCGCTCCCGGTGATCATTTCTCTGGGACGTCGGTCTCCCGACGCCTCAAGCGACCGACCCGAAGGCGAGGCGGGCTACCTCATGGCCTTCCTTTTCGGTCTTGCTCCAGGCGGGGCTTGCCAAGCCGACGCGTCTCCGCGCCGCTGGGAGTCTCTTACACCCCCGTTTCAGCTTAACCTCGGCGCGGCGCAGAGTTCACGGGCGCATGGCCCGCAAACTTTGGCCTCGTCAGGGTCTTTTCTTTTCTGTGGCGCTTTCCGTAGGGTTTCCCCTCCCGGGCGTTACCCGGCGCCCTTGCCCTGGGGAGCTCGGACTTTCCTCAGGCCCTGGAACGGGGTCGCCCCCGCGCCCTGGCCCGCGATCACCCGGCCCGCTTCGTCGCTTCAGTGTATCATGCGGGCGGCGCCGGTGTCCTTCCGGGCAGGCCCACTGGGTGGGGTTCAAAGTGATGTACACGGTCACAGACCAGGAGCAAACGGTAACCGGGCTTCGATTCCCACCCTGGCCTTTGGGATATTGCAACGATTGAAATGGCGTCCGCATCCGTCCACGAGGCGTTATTCGACCAGCCGACAAAGAGTCCCATCCCCGCCTCCGTAGTGACGCGACGGGCTGAAACCTTCGATCGGCATACCGGGTCCAACCTTCATTCGAAAGGGACGACCTGTCCCTCACTCCTGCGCTCGTCATGTCGCGTCCTACTCTCGGCGGACGCATGGCGGCGCGCTCTCTCGCCGTAACAGTGCGGCCCATCGGGCGGTTTCGGCGCTCAATCCGTCCCTCAACCGGCGGAGAAGGTTCAGGACTCTGCGCGTCGGCGGCGAATTTGATAGAGGGAAACAAAGCATTGCAGGATGAGAGGCGCCGGGATGGCCGTCCCGCGCCGCACTCGTCACGATTCACCGTTCAGCCCGGAGAGGGAGAGACCATGGCGACACACCGCTGCGCCGGAGCCGGGCCGCCTGGGATACCGGCGACCGTCCTAACGCGCTGGCAACTTCTGATGATCGGGAGTTTCCTCCTAAGCGCGCTCCTGGGGACGCCGCGCGCCTCCGGGGCGGACGGGCGCCCCGGCTCCCTCACCACCGTCGCCGGGTTCGGCATCAATCAGCGGCTGGTGGACCTCAATTTCGTCTCCCCCGGCCTCATGGCCGCCGACTCCGCCGGGAATGTCTACTTTCCGGACACCGGCAATCACGTCGTCTACTTCCGCGACCTCTGGAACATCATTGACGTCATCGCGGGCAACGGTCTCCCCGGCTTCTCCGGCGACGGCGGCGCCCCCGCCAACGCCCGCCTGAACCACCCCAAAGCCGTCGCCACCTACGGCAGCAATCTCACCGCCGACCCCGAAGTCGCCCCCGGCTCTCTCGACCCCAACGCCGCCCTCTACATCGCGGACACCGGCAACCACCGCATTCGCAAGGTGAGCGTCTCTCCCGTTGGATCGCTCGTCATCTCCACCATCGCGGGAGACGGCTCCGCGCAGTCGAAGGGCGACGGTGGCCCCGCCCTCTCCGCCGGATTCATCTCCCCGGAAGGGCTGGCGGTGGACGCTCAGGGGAACCTCTATATCGCGGATCGGCTGGCGCACCGCATCCGCCGCGTCGCTCCGAACGGGACCATCACCACGGTGGCGGGGACCGGCGAATCCGGCTTCTCCGGCGACGGCGGGCCGGCCACCCAGGCGCGCCTGAACGAGCCGACCGCCCTCTTCGCCGCCGAGGACGGCGCCCTCTACTTCAGCGACACCATGAACAACCGGGTGCGCGTCCTCCGCCCCGACGGCACGGTCGCCACCGTCATCGGCGGCGGGATGCAGGTGGACGACGGCGCCGCCGGACCCGATACCGCCATCGTTCACCCCTTCGGCATCGCGCGGAACCACGCGGGCATCCTCTTCTTCACCGACGGCGCCCGCGTGCGCGGCGACTTCTCCGGCTCGTCGCTGCTCCTCACCGAGGACCTGTTCGACACGCCGTCTCTCTCCAGTCGCCTCCTGACGCGCGCCACGCCGTTCGCGCAGTATCTCTACGCTCAGCTCACTCCCGCGACCCGGCAGGCGGTGGACACCTACAACGGCGTGGATTTCCCGCCCGATGCGCTGGTCTCCGGCCTCCTCGCCGACCTGAATGCCCTCATCCAGGGGCCGAACCTGTACACCCCGGATCGGTTCGCAGGCGTTGACCTGTCGCAACGGGCGAAGGATCGGATCGCGGCCAATCCCCAGGGCGTCGAACTCCAGCGGCTCAATCGCCTCCTCCTGGATGAAGCCTTCCCCCGCGAACTCATCCGCAGCCTGATGGACGGGCGCATCCACACCGTGGCGGGCACGGGCCAGTACGGCTGGTCCGGCGACAACGGACTCTCGGTGGAAGCGACGTTCCGGCGCCCGTACGGCCTTGCGGTGCCGGGGATTGAAAGCCTCCTCATCACCGACGACGAGCAGCGCCGCATCCGGGGCGTCAACGGCCTCGACGTGACCAACAACTACATCACATCGTCCCTCGGCGATAAAATCTGGGACGACACGCCGGGCCGCAGCGCCAAACTCACGCTGCCCGCCGCCGTGGCGCCCGCCCCCGATGGCCGCGCTCTCATCGCCGACTTCGGCAACCGCCGCATCCGTCTCCTCGCGCCGCCGTGTCGCCCCCGCACCGCTAACGATCCACCCTACCTGTACACCGTCGCAGGCAACGGGGTCCCGCCGTTCCCCTCCACCGAGCCGTGCGCCAACCTCTCATACAACGCGAAGACGTTCCTCCCGCCCGCCGACGGGGTGAAGGCCGTGGAAGCCGACCTGGCGCCCCCCACCGGCGTGGCGGGACAGGTTGGCGGCCCCTGGTACTTCTCCGAAGGCGAGAAGGGCCGCGTCTGGAAGGTGGACGAAGCCGGCCTCCTGCACCCGGTCGCCATTCCCGGCCTCGTCTACCCGGCGGGGCTGGCTCTGGCGACGGACGGACGGCTCTTCGTGGCGGACCGCGACGGGGCGAAGGTCTGGGTGGTGGACGCGAACGGGGCCGCATCCCTCTTCGCGGGGACCACACCAGGCGATACCGGTGACGGGGGTCCGGCGACGGGGGCGCGGCTCACCTCGCCGGTTGCGGTGGCGCTCTCCGCCGTCGGGGAGGTGTACATCGCGGACATGGGAGCTCACCGCGTGCGCAAAGTCTCCCTGACGGGTATGATAGACACCTTTGCCGGAACGGGCGCCGCCGGGCTGGGCGTGGGAGGTCCCGCCGTCTCCGCCCCCCTCAACGCCCCCGAAGGCGTGGCCGTAGACACCGATGGCGCCGTCTATATTGCCGACACGGGCAACCACCGGATCGTTCGCGTCACCCCGGATGGCGCCTTCCAGCCGGTGAGCGGCGGTCCCGACCCCGGTCAGCCCGAACGCCTCTTCCTCACGGCGCAGACCAGCGGAGACCTCGACGGCGGCGCGGGCTGCTCCCTCCTCTACGAACCGGCGGGGATCGCCTTCGACGGGCGGGGCAACCTGTATATCCCGGATCGGCGCAACCACCGCCTGAGAGTCCTCTGGAAAGCGGCCTCCGTACCCGCGTCCGCGCAGCCCGGCGACGTGAACGAAGACGGGGTCCTCAACGTGCTGGACGCCATCCTCACGCTGCGGATGGTGGTGCAGGGGATTAAGGCGACCCCGTGCCGACAATCGCTTGCGGATGTGGCGCCCCACCCCGGCGAGGGGACGCGCCCTTACGGCAACGGCTCAGTGAACACCTCCGACGCCATCCGTCTCCTCCGGCGCGGGCTGGGCCTCATCCGGGACGCCGACTGGCCGTAGGGACTGAGGAGACTCAAGGGACTGAGGAGACTCAAGGGACTGAGGGGGAGCGCCGCGCCCGGCCTCGTTTCTACTTTCCCATCCCGATGAAGGTGATCCAGAGGTAGGCCAGCGCGAGGCCGCTCACCGCGACCACGGTGATCCACGCGACGGCGTTCCAGAGGGGGCGATTGACGTGTTCGCCCATGATCTCGCGGTCGTTCACCAGCAGCATGATGAAGATGAGGAGGACGGGCAGCAGCAACCCGTTGAGCGCCTGCACGCCGATGAGGAGGGAGAAGAGGTTGATCCCCGGCGCCACCAGTGGGATGAGCGCCCCCAGCGCGCCCAGCGCCACCAGCCCGGTGAACAGCGTGTAGAACTGCGGGGCGTCCCGCCACTTGTTGGAGACCCCGCTTTCCCAGCCGAACGCCTCGCAGACGGAGAAGGCGGTGGCGAGAGGCAGCATGTGCGCGGCCAGCATGGACGCCCCAAACAGCCCCACCGCGAACAGAATCTCCGCCGCCAGGCCGCCATTCTTCAGCAGCGGCAGCAGCGCTCTGGCGGCGGTGGCGGCGTCGTCCACCAGCATCGGCGTGCGCCCGTGCGTGATGGCGTCCTTGTACAGGGTGGCGGCGGCGGAGATGATGATGAAGATCGCCACAGTGTCCGCGAACACCGCCCCAATGATCACATCCCACTTTTGCAGGGCGTAATCGCGCACCTTCACGCCTTTTTCCACCACCGTGCTTTGCAGCACCATCGGCATCCAGGGCGCGATGGTCGTGCCGACGGTGGCGACGAACAGCGTGAGGAACTGCGGCTCATTGTGGAAGGTGGGAACGACCGCGTGGTAAGCGACCTGATTCCAGTCCGGGCGGGCGAGGAAGGCGCTGACGATGTAGCCGAGGAACGCGACCGTGAAGAAGAGGAAAATCTTCTCCACCATACTGTACGACCCTTTCACCACGATGATCCAGACCATCAGCGCGCTCAGGGGGACGGAGACCCACGCGGGCACGTTAAAGAGGCTCAGGCTCGCCGAAATGCCGAGAAACTCCGAGACGACCGTGCCCGCCGCCGCCACGAGGATGACGAACATGGCGAACGCCGTCCACCGGATAGGGAAATTCTCGCGGATGAGGTCGGAGAGGCCCTTGCCGGTGACGGCCCCCATGCGGGCGCACATCTCCTGCACCACGATGAGGCTCACCGTGATGAGGACCATCATCCAGATGAGTTGATAGCCGTACGCCGATCCCGCGCTGGAGTAGGTGGCGATGGCGCCCGCGTCGTTGCCCGCGTTGGCCGCGATGAGACCCGGCCCCAACACGCCGAGCCAAACGGTCCACCGCATACGGCGGCGGGGCCTGCGTTCGGATGGCGGTGGATCGGTCGCGCCGATTCCAAGGGAGGGAGCGGTCGGCATAACAGGTCCTTCGGGCGAGGGGGAAGGGAAGCGGAGAGGCGAGGACTCGGGAGAGCGCCCCAGGGAGGAGGGTCGGCGCGAGGGGGCGGGGGGAATTAATCGTCGAAGAAGAGGTCTATGGCGTCATCCACGCTGACGATGCCGATGAACCGCTCCTCCTCGTCGAGGATGGGGAGGGCGAGCAGGTTGTACTCCGAGATTTTGCGCGCCACTTCCCAGGCCGGGTCCGTGACCGCCGCCGTGACGAGCCGGGTCTCCGTGATCGTCTCCAGCGGGACGTGAGGCGGCGAGAGGACAAGGTCGCGGAGGTTGACGATGCCGATCAGGCGGGCGGGGTCCTGTGGGTCGGTGACGTACACATAATGAAGGTTCTGGGGCAGGTCGGGATGGCTCCGCAGCATCTCCAGCGTGTCGCCGACGGTCCCGTTTGGCGCCACCGTAACCATCTCGGTGGTCATGAGGCCCCCGGCGGTGTCTTCTTCGTAGTCGAGAAGGCGCTTGACGGCGGCGGCCTCTTCGTCCTCCATCTCATCGAGGATGCGCTCGGCGGCTTCTGGTTCAAGGTCCTGAATCACGTCGGCGGCGGCGTCGTCTTCCATCTCCTCAATGATGTCGGCGGCGCGTTCGTCGTCCATCTCCTCCAGGATGTCCTGCCGGGTCTCCTCGTCCACCTCTTCCATGGTGTCGGCGGCGAGTTCGTCGGGCATGGAGGAGACAAGTTCGCTGCCCTGCGCGGGGGAGAGGTCTTCCAGCAGCCGGGCGATGTCGGCGGGGTGGAGGCGGCGGATGCCCTCGTGGCGCAATTGCAGCGGCACGGGCACTTCGCTGGCGAAGAATTCGAGGTTTTCCCACGGGATGACTTCGGTCGGCTCCTCGGCGGTCGGCGCCGCGCTCCACCGCAGGACCCGGCGACGAAATCCCAGCCGCGCCATCAGGGCCGCCATGCTGACGTCCGCCCCGGCGAGCCGCCATCGGTTGCCCACCTGCTGCAACTGAAGATCATTGACGCGGACGACACGAATGCCGGAAAGATTGACGATCTGCTTGTCCATCACGTCCTTGTTGAGCAGCATCTCTCCCTCGCGGCGCTGGAACGGGCGCAGGTCGAGGCGGCTGGACGCGAGGCTGATGCGGTTGTGCAAAATCTCGCTGACGACCTCCGACGGCACGAAGACGGAGTTACGGCTGGAGACGCGCACGACGATGCCGGTGACAGGGGGGTACGGTTCCCGGCCCGGTCGCACAATGAGGTCCTTCACCCGCCCGATGAGTTCCCCGGCGAGGCCATGCACGGGGCGATTGAGCAAGTCGGAGACGGCGACGACGTGTACCGGGCCATGAACCGGGCTGGTGATCATGGAGGCGCCTCCGGGCGAAGGGAAGGGCTTCACATCGGGCCGGGCCAGGCGCGCGACAAGCGAAGCGGCAGAGACAGATCGCCCATACAACCGTGGAGGGGCGTGATCATGTTAACGCGCCCCCGAAGCGGCGTCCAATTGGCGCGAAGTCCCGGGTGCGGTTCAAAGTTTTGCACCTGGTCAGGGAACCCCGCCGTCGCGGACGCCTCGGTTACCGGAGCGCTCCTGTTCGTCGTGAGGGAGTCCGCAGGAGACGGGCGGTTGAAACCGCTGCAACAGACACACGAAACCCGCCTGCGCGGGTTAGGGGATCGATGC
>JBBRGS010000158.1:0-8741 GCA_038240635.1 Armatimonadota bacterium | reverse complement strand
CGATCTCCGACCGGGACGCTCCCACCCGGTGCGAGGAACTCTCCTCCAGGCGAGGCAGGACCATGCGCTCGGCGAGGCGATTGGCCAGCGCCAGGGAGGCGTGCGTCCCCGCGTCGGTCCACCAGCCGGTCATCATATCGAAGCGGAGGGTTCCGTCGGCGAGGTAGGCGTTGTTCACATCGGTGATCTCATACTCGTGGCGCGCGGAGGGCGAGAGGGTGCGGATGATGTCGAAGACGCGCGCGTCATACATATAGATACCGGTGACGATCCGGTTTGATTTGGGCGCGCTCGGCTTCTCCTCGATGCCGATGATGCGGTCCCCGGCGATCTCCGCCACCCCGAACCGCTGCGGGTCCGGCGCTTCCTTGAGGAGGATACGCGCGCCCGCGTCCTGCGCGCGGAACCGCTCCACGTGCGGCGCAATGGAGCTCTCGAAGACCTGATCACCGAGGATGACGACGCAGCGGCCCCCTCCCACAAAGTCTTCCGCCAGCGCCAGCGCCTGCGCGATGCCTCCGGCCTCGTCCTGCACCCGGTAGGTAAACTCCAGGCCGAGGCGCCGCCCGCTGCCGAGCACGCCGACCAGCGCGCCCATGTGCTCGGTGCCGGTGACGATGAGGATTTCGCGGATGCTCGCGTCGGCGAGCTTCTCCATCGGGTGATAGATCATCGGGTACCGCCCGACGGGGAGCAGGTGCTTGTTGGTCACCTTGGTGAGCGGGAAGAGGCGCGATCCGGTCCCTCCGGCGAGAATGATGCCCTTCACGCGGTCATCCTTTCAGCATGGCGTCGGCCGCTCGCTTCATCGAACCCCTGCTTCCACTCCCGGCGGGGGAAAGAGGTCGGGCCGCAGGGGGCGCAGCCGCTTCAGATACGCATCCAGCGCCTCCCGCCACGGCCTCGGACGCAGGCCCCGCGCCTCCGGAGTCTCCAGCGCCAGAACCGAGTACGCCGGGCGCGGCGCCGCCTGGGGGAAAGCGTCGCTTGTCACGGGCGCGACCGGGGCGTTCCAGCCCGCCCGCCGCAGAGTCTCACAGGCCCACTCGAAGCGGGTAGCATCGCCCATGTTCGTGATGTGAAGGAGTCCGCCGTCCGTGGGACGAACAGTTCCGCCATTCCCTTCCTCCCGCGCGATTCCTTCCACCGGAGGGTTCAGGCCGATCAACAGGAGGGTCGCTTCGGCGAGGTCGCGGGCGTAGGTCGGCGCGCCGCATTGATCCATCACCACGCGGAGGGGGCGGCCCTCGGCGGCGGCGCGCAGGATCGCCTGCGGGAAGTTGACCCCATGGGGACCATACACCCAGGCCGTCCGCACGATGAGATGATGAGGCGATGCGGCGAGAACCGCTTCCTCCCCCGCCCGCTTGCTCGCGCCATAAACGTTGATGGGATGAGTCGGCGCGTCGGCGGGGTAAGGAGCGCGAGCCGCGCCGTCGAATACAAAATCGGTGCTGTAATAGACGAAACGGATGCCGCGCTCGGCGCACAGTCGCGCGAGGAGGCCGGGGGCGGTGGCGTTCACGGCGAAAGCGCGGTCGGGTTCCGCCTCACACCGATCCACCTGGGTGAAGGCCGCCGCGTGAATCACGGTGGTGAGGGGCGGCTCGGCGGCGTCCAGCGCGCGGGCGAGCGCGTCAGCGTCGGTGATGTCCAGCGCGTCGCGTCCCGGCGCGCGGTACGGCGCCTTCATTTCGTCGAGGAGGGTGGCCAGCTCGCGGCCCACCTGGCCCTGTCCTCCGGTGATGAGGAGACTCATGGGGGGCATCGTTTCATCGTCAGTAGTGGGCAGTGTCAACACCCGGCAGGAGGCGAAGAGTGGCGGAAACGAGCGTGAAGGCGGCGGTCCTGCTGGCGGCGGGTCATGGCGTGAAAGCCTGGCCGTACAACGAAGTCCGAAACAAGTGCGCCTTCCCGGTGGCGAACACGCCCGCCGTGCGCCGCCTGGCCGACGCGCTCCTGGACCTCGGCGTGGAGCGGCTCGTGGTGGTCATCGGGCCGGGCGAAGCGTCGGTGCGGCATGCGTTGCGGGGCCTCGGCGTCACGCCTAAGTATATCCGACAACCGGAGGCGCGGGGCACGGCTCCCGCCGCCCTTGCCGGACTTCAGGCCCTCGGCGACGAAGACGCCTGGGTGATCTACGGCGACACCGCCACGGCCCCGGAGAACTTCGCGGCCCTGAAGGAGCGGTTTGTGGCGGAGCGTCCGGCGGCGGCGGCCCTGCTCGCGACTCTGGGTGAAGAGCAGGGAGGCGACTGGATTTGCGCGGGGTCCACCGCCGACGGTCATCTGGCGGGCATCGAGGGGCATCCGCGCGGAGGACAGTTTCGGCTGGCGGGGGCGTTCCTCTTCCGCTCTGACTCCCGCGCCTGCCTGGAGGAGAACCCCGGCCTCATCACGCGCGTGCCGGTGGGCGGGATGCCCCCCGTGGAAGCCGATCTCGCGGCGTCGCTGCAACTGCTGGTGGACGACGGCGTTCCCGTCGCGGCGGTGGAGGCGCCCGGCTTCTTCGTGGATATGGATCGGCCCTGGCACTTCCTCGAAGCGACCCAGCGGACCCTGGGCGACCTCAGCTCCCGTCTCGAAGGCGACTCCATACATCCCACCGCCCAGGTGGACGACAGCGCGGAGATTCATGGGCGCCTCCTCCTCAGTGAAGGCTCCGCCATTGGCAAGCGCGTCGTCGTGGACGGCGACCTGTGGCTCGGCCCCGGCGCCAGCGTCACCAACGGGAGCATCCTCAGGGGTGGGGCGAGCCTCGGCGCCGGCGCGCGCATCCGGGACTACGCGCTGCTGGGCGGAGGGTGCGCTATGGGGCCGCACAGCCTGCTCGGCCACGGCGGGGAATTCGATGGCGTCATGCTGGAGCGCGCCTTCCTGTATCATTACTGCGAGATCAGCGGCGTCGTTGGGGCGGCGGTGGACATCGGCGCGGCGACCGTGTGCGGCACCCTGCGGTTCGATGACGCGCCTCAGCAAAGCGTGATCGCGGGCCGCCGGGAAACCCCCTCCACCAACGACGGCTCCAGCTACCTCGGCGACTATTGCCGCACCGGCGTGAACGCCATCCTCATGCCCGGCGTGAAGGTGGGCGCGTACAGCTGCGTCGGTCCCGGCGTGGTCCTCACGGAAGACCTGCCGGGGCGCACGCTGATTCAGGTGAAGCAGGCGCTGGAGACGCGGCCCTGGGGACCGGAGCGGTACGGCTGGTGACGGGCCTCGACGCCGGAAGGAACGATGGATGATCCAGGTGACGGACCTGCATAAGCGATACGGCTCCCGCGAGGCGCTGCGCGGCGTCTCCCTCCAGGTGGCGGAGGGAGAGGTTGTCGTCGTCATCGGGCCGTCGGGGTGCGGGAAGTCCACGCTGCTGCGGTGCGTCAATCGGCTGGAGGAACCGACCTCCGGGGAGATACGGGTCGCGGGCGAGGCGATCACCGGGGCGTCGGCGGCGCGACTCCCGGCGCTGCGGCAGCGGATGGGGATGGTGTTCCAACGGTTTCATCTCTTCCCGCACCTCACGGCGCTTCAGAACATCGCCCTCTCGCCGGAGCGGACGCTGGGCCTCTCGCCCGCCACCGCCGCCACCCGCGCCCGCGAACGCCTCGCCGAAGTGGGGCTGGCCGACCGCGAGGACGCCTATCCGGCCCAATTGTCCGGCGGCGAGCAGCAGCGCGTCGCCATCGCCCGCGCCCTGGCGATGGAGCCGAAGGTGATGCTGTTCGACGAGCCGACCTCTTCGCTCGATCCGGAGCGCGTGGGGGAAGTCCTCACCGTGATGCGCGAGCTGGCCGCCCGGCGCATGACGATGCTCGTCGTGACGCACGAGATGACCTTCGCGCGGGAGGTGGCCCATCAGGCCCTCTTCATGGATGAAGGCCGCGTGGTGGAAACGGGTCCGCCGGAGCAGCTGTTCACGCAGCCGTCCGAGCCGCGCACTCGGGAATTTCTCCATCGGGTGCTGGACCGATGACGGCTTTCACCTTGAACCGATGGCGGCTCTCTTGCTTCTGAAAAGAGAGGGCTTGTTCGTTTTGGGGGCGGATCGCAGAAGAAGAAGGACACGAAAAGGAGAAAATCTGCCTTGCGGAAAAAGAAGGAATAAGCAAACGCGCCTCGAATAGCGGATTGTTGGCCGGGCTGTCGTCCGGCGACTCTGATTTATCCCCGCCTCCGAACGCCCCGGTCGCTCCTCAGCCTAGGCGTCCCCCGGCGGGCAGGCCGCTTTCCTCACGGAGTGTTCCCGCTGTGGGGTATCATAGAAGCAAGTGGAACGTCACACCCCAGGGCTGAGCCGTTTGAGGCAGGCTCACGTCCTTCGCATTCATCACCAGAGAGGAAAGGTCAGAAATGTCGTTACGCATTACCCATTGGCTCGGCGTCCTTGGCGTCGCGGTCATGGTGTCGGTGGCAGGGTCCTCCTTCGCGCAGACCAGCGCGGGCGTCTCCTCCAAATCGGGGGGACTCAAGGGCGACTACTACTCCATCTCCGACGCCATGTTCCCCGCCGCCAATCCCGATCAGGGCAACCGCCCCGACCGCACCCTGCTCTTCGCCGCCGCGAACTACAAAAAGAGCCGCCTCGATCCTCGCCTGAACATCGCTTTCTCCGACCCTCCCATCCCTGGCGGCCCCGGCAACGACTACTACGCCGCCCGCTGGACCGGGCAGCTCCAGGCCCAGTTCATGGAAGATTACAAGTTCTACGGCGCGGCGGACGACGGCATTCGCGTCTGGCTCAGCGAAGCCCCGATTGATCCCGCCAACCCCGGAACGCCGATCATCCCCAACTGCACCTTCGACGCGACCCGGCTGCCCAACACCTGCACCGACATCAACGCGGATTCCTGGCGCAACCAGGGCGACGGCAACGAGTACGCCTCCGCCCCCATCGCCCTCAATCCCGCCAAAAAGTACAACGTCATGGTGGAGTTCTACGAGAAGACCGGCGGCAACGCCGTGCGCTTCCGCTGGAGCAGCCCCTCCCAGGCCAAAGGCGCCGTGCCGCAGTGGGCGCTCTTCCCCACCGTCGCGGTCGCCAATGATCCCGGCCCGCCCGAAATGGTCGTCCCCACCGCGGATCCCGCCACCGTGACCACGAACAGCATCGCCATCAAGTTCGCGGCCCCCGCGCCCGATCCCGGCGGGACCACCGGCAAAGTGACCGACTACGACATCCGCTACAGCCGGATGCCGTTCAGCACGACGCCGTTTGACCCGAACAACAGCCGCAACTTCTACACCGTCTCCCGGCTGGGATTCGGCACCACCCCCAAGGGCCCGGGCGGCGCGGAAACCTACTTCCTGCGGGGTCTGCAACCCCTCACCACCTACTACATCTCCATCCGCGCCTCCGACGAACAGAGCCTCGGCGACCCCAGCCCGCTCCTCAAGGTCACGACCAAGAACCTCGATCTGACCCAAAGCATCTACGGGGAACGCTGGCTCAACATCGGTGGCGGCGCCATCACCGACCTGACCAACAATAACCACTTCAAAAACGATCCCCCCGATCAGGATTTCTTCGACACGACGTTCCAGACGTTCTCCCCGAACATGGATAACTACGGAACCCGTGTCACCGGCTTCATCACGGCTCCCGCCACTGGCGCCTACACCTTCTACATCGCGAGCGACGACGACAGCCAGCTCTTCCTCAGCACCAACGCCACCCCCGCTGGTCTGAGCGTTGACCCCATCGCCAAGGTCGCCGGTTCGACCGGGGAAACCGAGTTTACCAAGTTCCCGGAACAGAAATCCGCAGCCATCACCCTGACCGCAGGCCAGAAGTACTACTTCCTGGCGTATCAGAAGGAAGGCGGCGGCGGTGATCATGGTCCGACCGTGCAATGGACCCGCCCGGACGGCGTTTCGGAAATCATCCCGCAAAGCGCCCTCTCCCTGCCGACCGGCGTGGTCGCCCCTGATCGAGGCCGCATCCGTGGCCAGGTCTTCGACTCCGCGACCGGCAAGCCGCTCAACGGCGCTAACGTACTCATCACGGTAGGAACCCGGAAGTTCAACTCCGGCACCGATGGCAACGGCTTCTTCACCTCGCTGGTGGACGTGGGCGCGGCGACCCTCAAGGCCTCCGCTCCATTCCCCTTCGGCGGCATCTCCAGTACGGTCACAACGACGGTCACCAAGGATGTCGAATCCACCGTCAACCTCAGCATTGGCAGCATCCCGCAGTCGTTCGACGCCAACGGCGTGGGCCTCCCGACCTTCAGCCTCAATCAGGGCGACCTGAAGACGGCGACGCTGCCGACCTGGCTGATGTTCGCCACCGCTCGGGGCAACAACCCGCAGCGCCTGGAGTTCGAGACGGCCACCACCGGCAACACAGACCCGCTTCTGAACGGCCTGCCGAGTGGCAATTCCGACGACACCAAGAACGCCCGCTGGATCACCATGGGAATGACGGGCGGCATGCCGTTCCCCACCGCCGGGCAGGATGTCCCAGAGCAATCCGGGATCACGGCGCTGACCGATCTGAAGTGGGTTGAAATGCCTCGCTTCCCTGGCAACCTGGGCGACAACGACGCGAACTACAAGGACAAGCCGGGCAACATCCCCGATAACACCGACTGGGTCCAGACGCTCAAGTTCAAAATCCCCGCTCCCGTGGCGACGGCTGGCAACATCTTCACCGTCGGCAACTTCGGGGACTTCGACGACGACGCGTACGTCATCGCCCTCAACGGCCAGAAGATCCACCAGAACAACTACTGCTGCGAGAACATCACCAAAGGCCCCTACACCGTCGGCGACGCGAACTTCCCGCTCGTGCTGGACCCGACCAAGGACAACATCCTGACGTTCGTGGCCCATCAGGGCGGCGGCGATGGTGGCGTCCGCAGCGGCGATCCTCGCGTGCGACCGTTCCGCATCCTCCAGATGACGGACCCGGCGGCGGCGATGTCCGGTGATGTCAACGGCGACAAGAAACTCTCCATCAAGGACGCGACCCGGTCCATCCAGCTCGCGCTGGGGCTGGTCATCGCCAACGACCAGCAGGTCTACCTCGGCGACGTGAACCATGACAACAGCCTCAACGTGGCCGACACGATCATGATCCTCAAGGCCATCGTTGGGCTGGCGCCGCTTCCGTAGCGCTCCGCAACGCATCCCGGCGCGAGGGCTGAGCCTGGCTTCGCTCTCGCGCCACCCTTCTCAACGAGACACCCGACCCTTCCTCAATCCACACGGCCTGCGGCTCCCGGCGATCCCTCTGTCGGGGGCCGTTTTGCGTCCCCGGTCCGGGCCGTCACCATGAGAAGACGCCTTCCCTGGGAAGCGACTTTACACACCGCCTTCCCTCGCCCAGGAGCCGCCCATGACCCGCTGCGCCCGTCGCGCCTTCCTCCGTAATGTTTCGCTCTATGCGGCATGGCTCATGGCCGTCGCGTTCACGGGGGGAACTGCAACTCCCCTTCGCGCCGCCGAACCGCCGTACGACACGCTTCTCCTGCATGGCCGATTGGTGGATGGGACCGGAAATCCATGGCGCAAGGCGGACGTGGCTTTGCGCGGCGACCACATCGTCGCTATCGGCAACCTGGAGGGGCAGCCCGCCCGTCGCGTGGTGGAGTGCGCGGGCCTGGTGGTCGCCCCCGGCTTCGTGGATATGCTCGGCCACTCCGAATCGGCGCTGCTCAGCGACCCCCGCGCCCTCAGCAAGCTGTATCAGGGCATCACCAGCGAGATCACCGGCGAAGGCGGCTCCATCGCCCCCCGACTGCCGTCGGGGAGCCAGACTTCAGGAGGCGTGAAGGCGGACTGGACCACGCTCGACGGCTACTTCCGTCGCCTGGATGCCGTCAAACCGGCGATCAACCTCGGCACGTATGTCGGCGCGGGCGGCCTGCGCTCCCTGGTGATCGGGCGCGCGAACCGTCCCGCCACACCGGACGAACTGAAGCGGATGACCGACTACGTGGACGCCGCCATGCGCGACGGGGCCATGGGTGTGAGCAGCGCGCTCGAATACGCGCCGGGAGCCTTCGCATCCACGGAGGAACTGATCGAATTGACGAAAGTGGCGGCGCGCTACGGCGGCATCTACGCCTCCCACACGCGCAACGAAGGCGACGACGTGATGAAGTCGGTGGAGGAGGCGATCCGCATCGGGAAGGAGGCCCTTGCGCCGGTCGAACTGTTCCACCTCAAGGTGATGGGCAAGGCGAACTGGGGCCTGATGAAGCGTATCGTCGCCCGCGTGGAAGCGGCCCGCACTGAAGGCGTGGACGTGACCGCCGACATCTATCCCTACACCGCCGCGCGCACCGGGCTGGGCGCCTGCCTCCCGCCGAAGACATTCGAGCTGAGCGGGGAGGCGCTGGCCCAACATCTGCGGGACCCCGCCGTCCGCGCCGACCTGAAGAAACAACTCGCGGGGCGACCCACCGACTGGGAGAATCTATATGGCGAGACCGGCCCCGAAGGCATCTTCCTCGAATCGCTTCCGGCGCCGTCGCTGAAGCGGTACGAGCGCATGACCCTTGCCCAAACCGCCAAAGTGCGAAAGCAGGACCCCGTGGACACCCTCCTCGACCTGCTGGCGGAGACGCGCGGCGGAGGAGGCGCCTTCTACTTCGCCATGAATGAGGAGGACATGGAGACAGCGATGCGACAGCCATGGGTCAGCTTTGGGCAGGACGCGGGCGCCCGGAGTCGCGCCGAAGGGGGCGAACACCCTCGCGCATACGGGACCTTCGCGCGGGTCCTAGCCGAGTATGTGA
>JBBRGS010000157.1:0-8767 GCA_038240635.1 Armatimonadota bacterium | reverse complement strand
CCTGGGATAGCCTGGGGATACCCCGCAGGCCGTTCCGCCTGTCGTGAAAGAACACACAATCCTTGAAAACGGTTGGAGGAAGGGGCGAGCGGACGGCGAAACCGAGAAGGATACCATGTTGCGCGCCGGAGCGCGCGGGCTATGATGTAAGGTTTTCCCACCCAATGGCGTAAACGAGTCACTAAATGGTAAAGGAGCGTAGGCGTGTTTGATCAGCAGATGAACGACGGAGCAGAGCAGTCCATCGAACTCAAAGCGGCGGAGGACCCCTCAGCCGAACCCGCGCCGGTTCAGGCCAGCGAGGAGATGTCATCCCCCCTCAATGAGGAGACATCTGAGGAGACATCCTTCCCCCTGAGCGCGGAGTCTGAGGCTCCCACGGTGGAGGCCGAAGTGGAAGGGGGCGAGGAAACTGTTGCGCCGCCGCCGCTGTCCTTCCCGACCGGGGAGTCCGCCGACTCCGAGCCGACTGCGGCTGCGACCGACTCCGAGCCGACTGCGGCTGCGACCGACTCCAAGCCGACTGTGGCTGCGACCGTCATCGCGGAGAGCGGCGATGCCCCTGACCCGAACCAGCCGCTCCCCGGCGCCGAATGGGGAGAGACCGATGCGGACGGCGAAATCCGCCTGACCGGAGGGTCCCGTGCGGGCCGGGTGGTGGGCAAAGCGGGAGACGATCCGGCTGTCACCTACGCCTGGCTGGTGAAAACATTTGCGGAACATGAGGCGCATGTCCTTCGTCTCGCCGAGGAAGTGGCGCGGAAGAACACGAAATCCATCGTCCTCCAGCAGGTCCAGCAACTGCTCGAGAGCCTGCCGGAAGCCCATATGCTCGGCGATATTGATGCGCTGCTCGACCAGCTCCGAGCGCTGGAATCGGAGATCGTCTCTCGACAGAAGGAGAACGCCGCCGCCCGGGAAGCCCTGTGCCTCCAGTCCGAAACCCTGGCCGACTCCGAAGAGTGGCGCGCCACCGCCAACCGATACCGCGCCCTCCTGCAGGAATGGAAAGCCATCGGACCGGCCGACCGCGAGACCGATGAATCTCTTTGGGGCCGTTTCAAGGACGCGCAGGATCGCTTCTATGAACGCCGCAAGGAGTACTTCGACAAGCGCAACGTTGAGATGGATGAGAACCGCATCAAAAAAACGGCGTGGGCCGACCGCGCCGAGGAACTCGCCACCTCCACCGACTGGCGTGTCGCCTCCGAAGCCTTCAAGGAACTCACCGCCTCATGGAAACAGACCGGTCCCGCCGGACGGGATCACGAAGAAGCCATGTGGACCCGGTTCCAGGCCGCTCAGCAGACCTTTTTCGAGGCGAGGCGCGCCTATTTCGAATCGCGCGAACACGATCAGTCCTCCCATCGAGAACGCAAGGAAGCCTTCTGCGCGGAAGCCGAAGGCCTGCGCGACTCCACCGACTGGAAAGCCACCGGAGACCGCTTTAAGACGCTGATGGACCAGTGGCGCCAGACCGGTTCGGCGGGACGCACCCACGAAGATCAACTCTGGAACCGATTCCAGGCCGCCCGAACCACCTTCTTTGATCGGCGCTCGGAACACTTCGAATCGCGCGACCGGGAGGAAAGCGAACGCCTCCAGCAAAAACTCACGTTATGCGAGGCCGCTGAAAACCTCTTCCACCAAGGGGACCCCTTCACCGCCATCCAGCAAATCCGAGCCTTGCAGGAAGAATGGAAAACCATCGGCCACATCCCCCGCGATCAGGTGGAAGCGACATGGGAACGGTTCCGCGCCGCCTGCGACCGAATCTTCCAGCGCGCCGACGGCGAACGCGAGAAACGCCGCGATACTCGCCCCCCTCGCCCCGCACAGGAACCTCGATACCGGCGGGATGAAGGGCTGGAGCGCAAACTGGAACAGCTGGACCGACTGCGGGATTCCATTCGGCAGGACGAAGAGAGCATCGCGCGCTGGCAGGACGCCACCGCCGCCATGCGCGCCGGGGGCAAGGGGGAGGCCCTGCGCATCAGCCTGGATAGCCATATGGCTGAAGTTGGGGAACAGCTGCGGGAAAAACAGGAGCGTCTCAAGGTGATGCGCGCGGAGATACAGGAGTATGAAGAGACCCTGAAACAGTCTTCCGGTTCTTCCGGGCAGAGCGAGCATGCCGGCCAGAGAGAGCGTTCCGGCCGCAGCGACCGCGCCTCGTCTCGCTCCAGATAATCCTCACTCCGGCGCGCCCTCCTCACTCCGGCGCGCCGAACATGGCGAACCGGCGGCTGGACGCTCACGTCCGGCATCATCGGGCGGCGGCTTCGTCTCCGGATCGTCCGCGCGGGGTGTGCGCTCCGACCCACTCCAGGCCCCGGCGCCGTTGTCGGGCCTCAGATTCCAGCGATTCGGGGAGAGTCATCACGATCTCCTCGCGCGAATCGACCAATTCCTCCACGGAGGTGACGGTGAAAGCCTCGCGCAGCCGGTCCAGCAGGTCTGTCACCAGGGAATCGGGAGTGGAAGCGCCGCTGGTGACGCCGAGCGTTTCGACGCGATCCAGCCACGACAGCGGGAGTTCATCGGGTCGGTCCACTCGCAGGGCCGGGACGCCTAACTCCTCGATGACCTCAACGAGGCGGTTGCTGTTGGAGGATTGCGGTGATCCCACAACGACCACGCGGTCGCACGGGGCGCTGAGCAGCCGGGCGGCGCTTTGCCGATTGGTGGTGGCGTAACAGATATCGGAGACGGATGGCGTCTCCAGGACGGGAAACCGCAGGCGTAACGCGGCAAGGATCGCGGCGGAATCGCCCACGCTGAGGGTCGTCTGCATGAGGCAGACCAATGGCCGGTCTTGAGGCAGTTCCACCGTTTGGGCGTCCTCGACCGTCTCCACAAGGTGAAAACTGTCCGGCGATTCGCCGATGACGCCGCGCGCCTCCGGGTGATTCCCGTGGCCGATGTAGACGATGGCGTACCCCTTGCGCGCGTATCGCACAGCCTGAAGATGCACCTTCGTGACGAGGGGACAGGTGGCGTCCACCACGCGACACCCTCGTGCCCGCGCCGCATCCCGTACCTCCGGGGCGACCCCGTGCGCGCTCAGGATGAGGACGCTGCCGTCGGGGACCTCCGCCACCTCTTCCACGAAACGCGCGCCCATCGCCGACAGCCGATTGAGCACGAGGGTGTTATGCACAATCTCGTGGTAGACGTACACCGGCGGGCCATACACCTCCAGCGCCAGTTCCACGGTGTCAATAGCGCGGCTCACGCCGGAACAGAAGCCGCGAGGGGCTGCAAGCAGAATTCGCACCAGGACGCTCCTTCGGAGGCGGAATGACGGGCGCGCCCACAGATGGGAGACGCCCGCCTTTCAGTTTAGCGGACGTCTCCCATGGCGCAAACCCTTCCCGCTCACCGGGCAGAGGCTTTTCAGTTCCGGTTACTCGTTCAGGAACAGTTCGATGACCGGGACCGCGACATCCGGCTTCTGAATCGGCAGATGGAGCGAGAGCCGGGAGTCGCCGCTCGCCTGACCCACTTTTCCGCGCGAGATGTGGATTTCCGAAGCGTCGTTCAGCAGCTGAGCGTACTTCACTTTGCCGCCCAGGCCGTCCAGATGCAGCGCGAACGGCGGCCAGGCGAAAAGGTGGACGTAGAGTCGGTCGCGGTTCTGGGTGAGTCGGCAGTCCTGCGGGGCGGGGTAGTCGCTTTGGGTGGCGCCGTAGATGGAGCGCCCGTGCAGCCGCATCCAGCGCCCGATACCGCGCAGGGTTTCCTGGGCGCGGGGGTCGAACTCGCCGCGTCCGGTGGGACCGACGTTGAGGAGGAGGTTGCCGCCCTTGCTCACGGTGTCCACGAGCATGCGTACGAGGAAGTCCACCGGCTTCCAGTCGAGGTTATCGCGGTCGTAGCCCCAGCTGCCGTTGAGCGTCTGGCACGCTTCCCACATCACGGGCTTGCCGTTCACCGTGACCCACTCGGTGGGCTGCGTTTGTTCGGGGGTGTGGAGGTCGCCGCCGAGTTCCAGCCGGTCGTTCACAATGATGCCAGGCTGGAGTTGGCGGACGAGGGCCATGAGTTTCTCGCTTTGCCATGCGTCCTTCCCTTTACCGGGCTGCCCGCGCCAGATGGAGCCGGAGTAGGAGAAGTCGTACCAGAGGACATCCACGGGTCCGTAGTTCGAGAGGAGTTCACGGGTCTGGTTGTGGAGGTATTCGGTGTACTTCGTCACGTCGCGGCGCTTGTTGCGCTCCTCCGCGTCCGGTTCGTCGCGCTGGGGATGGACGGAATCAATCGGGAATTCCGGGTGATGCCAGTCAATCAGGGAGTGGTAGAATCCGACTTTGAGTCCCTCGTCGCGGAAGGCGTCCACCATGGGGCGCAGCAGATCACGCCCGGCGGGAGTATTGGGGGCTTTGTAATCGGTGTAGGCGGAATCGAAGAGGCAGAAGCCTTCGTGGTGCTTGGTCGTCACCACAAAGTACTTCATGCCGGCTTCGCGAGCGAGTTTGGCCCAGACGGTGGGATCATACAGGTCGGGATCGAAATGGTCGAAGTACTTCTGGTAATCGGCGTCGGAGATGCGTTCGCGATTCTTCACCCATTCGTGGCGCGCGGCGAGGGCGTAGAGTCCCCAGTGGATGAAGAGGCCGAAGCGATCGTGGGTGAACCATTCGGTGTTACCGTCGGTGCGTTCGGGGACAGGGGGCATGGAGGAAACCTCGATTCAGGGATTTACAGGAGCGTTCGGTCAGGGTCAGGGATGTGCAGGAGCGTTCGGTCAGGGTCAGGGTCAACTTCCAATGCAGAGGCCGCCTGTCTGGCCGGCGCTTAGCGTCTACGATTTGGATTGCGGCATGGCCTGTCCGTACAGCCCGGCGCGTTCCAGGCGGCGCAGGGTGCCCAGCGCGGCCTTGCGGCGTTCGAGGGCCTGAGCTACCTTAATCACGAGGAGATCGTACGGGTCCACGCCGGGGATGTTTTTCTCGATGTAATCAAAGGCGCCCTGCTTCATGCATTCCACGGCGTTACTGACATTGCCGTAGGCGGTCAATACGATGACCTCCGTAAACAGATCGCGGGCGACGGCGGCGCGCAGCACGGCGACCCCGCTGTTCGCCTCCTCCATCAGCATATCGGTGATGACCAGATCGTAAGAGTCATGGGCGGTGCGAAGGCGTTCGATGCCGTCTTCCTGGCTGGGGGCGGTCTCCACGTCGTGGCCCTCGCGGCGCAGGCGACGCTGGATCGAATCACGGGCTTCCTCTTCATCATCAATCACCAGTATGCGATACGGCATTCAACGACTCCTCGTCGGGGCGGGCGGAATAGGCGCCCTCACTCTGTTCGAGGAGATCGGCCCAATCCCTTGTGGCGCGAGGGGATTTGTCGCCTCAACTCTCGTCCGGCGGCGGGTTGATCAGTCGTTCCCGCACCGCGCGCGCGGCCTCCAGAGTCGCTTCCAGGGCGGGGCCGTCGCCGTCCCGAATGGCTTCCTCCAGGAGATCGAGCGCACCCCGAAGGTCATCCAGTGCCGCCAGAATCGCGTCTCGGTTGGCCATGCCGATGTCTCGCCACATCGCGGGAGAGCCGGACGCCACCCGCGTGGTGTCCCGAAAGCCTCCCGCGATGAGCTGTTCGGCGAGGGGGTTACGTGCGGCGGCCGTTGCCAGCGCCAGTGTCAGGGCGACGGCGGCAAGGTGTGGCGCATGGCTGGAAGCGGCCACCGCGCGGTCATGCTCCTCCGGCGAGGCGAGAAGGACGCGCGCTCCCACCGCCTCCGCGAAGGTGGCGATGCGGGATACGGCGCCGGGGTCCGTACGTTCGATGGGAGTGAGGCACCATGTCGCGCCTTCATACAGGTCAGCGCGGGCGGCTTCCGGCCCCGATTCCTCGGACCCGGCCATCGGGTGACCGCCCACAAAGCGAGCGCCGGTCCCGTTCAGCATCCCCTCGCAGAGGGCGACGACCGATGCTTTCGCGCTGCCGAGATCGGTGACGAGAGCGCCCGGCTTCAGGGCGGGGCGGATCGCGGTCAGCAACCCCTCATAGGACAGGATCGGCGTAGCTAGGACGATAAGATCGGCGCCCCGCGCGGCCGCTTCCGGCGAGTCGAATACCTCGTCCACCAGCCCGCGCTCGACCGCCGCGTTCCGCGTGGCTTCCCGTCGAGCGTAGCCTCGCGTCTCCCGCGCCAGCCCGCGCTCCCGAATCGCCAACCCCAGGGAGCCGCCCATGAGGCCGACGCCGAGGAGGGCGACCGTCTCAAAGAGGGGCGATGCTGCCTGGGGCACGGGGGCGCTCCGGTGTACCTGACGAGGGGTAAGCGGTGTCGAAGCGTCGCGCTACAGGCGACGGCCCACCGCCACCGCGATGGGCGCGAGTTCCGCCATCAGCCGCGTGAAGTCGCTGATAGTGAGCGACTGCGAGCCGTCCTTCAGGGCGCGCCACGGTTCCGGATGCACCTCGATCATCAGGGAGTCGGCGCCCGCCGCGACCGACGCCTTGGCGATGGCGGGGACGAACTGCCACATCCCCGTGCCGTGGGCGGGATCGGCGACGACGGGCAGGTGGGTGAGGGCCTGGGTGGCGGGGATGGCGTTGATGTCGAAGGTGTTGCGGGTGGCGGTCTCGAAGGTGCGGATGCCGCGCTCGCACAGCACGATGTCGAAGTTGCCTTCGCTGGCGATGTACTCCGCCGCCTGAAGCCACTCCTCGATTTTGGCCGCGCTGCCGCGCTTGAGCATGCATGGCTTTTTGCTCCGCCCGATCTCCCGGAGAAGCTGGAAGTTCGACATGTTCCGCATCCCGATCTGGATCATGTCGGCGTACTGCGCGACGGTTTCCACGTCGCGGGTGTCCAGCGCCTCGGTGATGATCGGCAGGCCGGTCTCCTCGCGGGCGTGGGCGAGCATCTTCAGCCCCTCGACGCCCAGGCCGTGGAAGCTGTAGGGAGAGGTGCTGGGCTTGTACGCCCCGCCGCGCAGGATGTGCGCCCCGGCGGCCTTCACCCCGTGGGCTGCCTTCATCAGCTGATCTTCGGTCTCCACCGTGCAGGGGCCGGCCATGACGATGATCTGATCCCCGCCGATTTCCACATTCCCCACGCGCACGATGGATTTACCGGGGTGGCCTTCGCTGCTGACGAGCTTGTACGGCTTGAGGATCGGCATCACCGTATCCACTCCAGCGATGGCCTCCAGTTGGGACGCCACCTGTGGCTTATCGGCGTCGGGAGCGCCGATCGCGCAGATGATGGTCTTCTGCACGCCGTGGACTTCGTTGATACCGTAATTGCGTTCCTTAAGGATGTCACGGACGGCTTCGATGTCGGACTCCGTTGCGGTCTCTTTAAGAATGATGATCACGAAAGGGTCTCCTGAGGAGGGGGCGAGTGCGACGACGCATCGCGGAAAGGGAAGGGAGCAGGGAGCATACAAGAACCGACGCGATGCGTGGGCGCGGTGTAAGTGAAGGCGCCGCCGATGAGGCTGAGTTACGAAAGGACCGTAAAGCGCGACGGAGGTTCAAGCCGCCGTGCCAGCCGCCACCGACGGCTCTCGCCACTGGGGAAGGGCGGATCGAGCGGCGTCAAACGCTTCGATAAAGCGACGATTCTGCGCGGGGGTTCCCAAGGTGACGCGGAGATAGGTCGGGTACGCAAAGATCCAGTCGCCGACGCGAATGACAACGCCTCGGCGCAGCATCTCCTCTCCCACCCGCCGCGCATCCCGCGCGGTATCCACGAACATAAAATTGGCCTGCGTGGGGACGAACGCCACGCCCCGCTCCTGGAACGCTTCAGACAGATAGGTTTTGGCCGCCTGATTGCACTCCCGGCTGCGTGTCACCTGTGTGTCATCCGCGAGGCTGGCTTCCGCCGCCGCCTGAGCGAGGGAGTTCACGTTAAATGGCGGGCGCGTCTGCTGAAGCGCCTGGATGATGTCGGGCCGAGCCATGCCGTAACCGATGCGAAGCCCCGCCAGCGCGTAAATCTTGGAGAAGGTGCGCGTCACCAGGATACTGCGGCCCTGCCGTACAAAATCCAGGGCGCAGGGATAATCGGGAGCGTCGGCGTACTCGTAATAGGCTTCGTCGAAGACCAGCAGGCACGTATCGGGCAGGCGGTCGAGCAGGTCGGCGATGTCGGAGTGGGACAGGTAAGTCCCGGTGGGATTGTTTGGATTGCAGACGAAGAAGAGTCGCGTCCGCTCATCGGTGCGGTCGAGCATGGCGGGAAGATCGTGGAGAAAATCGCGCACGGGGACCTGTCGCGGTTCGGCGTCGGCGACCAGCGTGTCCGTCTCATACATCACGAAGGAGGGAACCGCCATCACGGTGTTGTCGCCGGGGTTGAGGTAAGTGAGGGCGGCGCTGTGGAGGACTTCATCGGAGCCGTTGCCGAGGAAGAGACACTCTTCGGGCAGGTCCACGTGAGCGGCGAGCGCGCGTTTGAGGGTGTGGCAGGTGTCTTCCGGGTAGAAGGCGACTTCGGGAGCGGCGGCCCGCATGGCGGCGAGGGCGGCGGGCGACGGCCCCAGCGGGTTCTCGTTGGAGGCGAGTTTGACCGCTCCGGTGATGCCCAGTTCCCGCTCCACTTCCTGAAGGGGTTTACCGGGACGATACGGCCGGATGCGGTGAATGGCGTCGCGGGTGGGGAGGGGGCGGGCAGTCAAAGGGTTTTCTTTCGGTTAGCGTTGACGCCACATTTTACCAGACCACAGCGCCTTGCGCAACCGAGGGTCAGCGTCAGGGTTAACCACCAACGCTGAAGCCCTCTGCGCTCTCTGCGGCCTCTGCC
>JBBRGS010000156.1:0-8788 GCA_038240635.1 Armatimonadota bacterium | reverse complement strand
CTCGCTCGCGGAAGGGATTTCTCCCCAAAATGATGTATAAGGGGGAGACTTCATCCTTTTATCAGTTACCGGAGGCCCCATGATCGCCCTTAATGTCTCGTCGAACGAACTCAGCGCCGGTTCCCTCCATCCCGACACCCTCGGCAAGGCGGTGGAAGCGATCCGCCGCGACGGATTTGTCGTCCTTGAGAACGTCGTCTCCCTCGACTCCATCGCCGTCCTGCGCGAAAAGGCGCTGGAGGACGTGAAGGCCCTGCTTGCGCGGCCCGACGCCCCGTTTAACTTCAACACCGGCAACCTTCAGCAGGACCCGCCGCCGTTCCCGCCCTACCTCTTCCGCGATGTCCTCGTGAACGACTTTGTGGCGCAGGTGACGGGCGCTCTCCTCGGTCCCGGCGTGAAGAACGCGTTCTACAGCGGGAACACCGCCCTCCCCAGCGACGCATGCCAGCCGGTTCATCCTGATGTGGGGCAGCTCTGGAGCGGGATGGACACCGCCAGCCCGGCGTTTGGCCTTGTGGTGAATGTTCCCCTGGTGGACATGAGCGCGACGAACGGCGCCACCGAACTGTGGCCCGAAACTCATACGGATACGACCAAAGATGTGTTTAACGATATTAAAGTTTCAGTGGAAGACCTGGACCGCTGGCGGAACCGCACGACCCCGCTTCAGCCCACCGTGGCCGCAGGCGGCGTCGTCATCCGGGACATCCGACTGTGGCACCGGGGGATGCCCAACCACTCCGATCAGCCTCGCCCGATGATCGCCATGATCCACTGGGTGCGCTGGTGGAGCGATATGGCTCCCCTGAAGTTCCCCAGGGGGACAGAGGCGCTGTTTGAACACCCCATTCTGAACACGCACGCCGTCTTCGTGGACGGCCCGATAGATTACCTCCACAGCCCGCAGGCGTATGACTTCCAGCCGACCGAGTCCCGCTAAGGAGACCCGCCTGTGTACGCTGCCTTCCCCGAACTGCCGACAGTGTCTATTGAAGAGGTCGAAGTTTCCGCTGAAAACCTGGACAGCGCTCACGTTGCCGCCATCTATCGGGAGCACGGTTGCCTCGTGGTGCGCGGATTGATGAAGCCGTACCTCGCCGCGCTGCAACACGACATTGAGGAATCGGCGCGGCAGGCGATCTCCCTGCTGGGTCAGGCCAAAAAGACCCCCGAAGGCTGGGTGACGCCGGACGGTACACTCTTCCTGCCGGCGCCGGAAGGGTTCAAGCGTGACAAGCAGATCATGGTCCTGGGCATCGGGTACTCCACGAGCGGCGCCTTCTTCCGCGCCTCCTTTGACGACCGCGCGCTGGACATCGTGGAAGCGATCCTCGGCCCCAATATCGAGCTGTTCCTGAACGGCCAGTGCCTCTACAAGGAGCCGGTGGGCGGCCATCCCAAGCACCTGCATCAGGACTCCGCCTACTTCGAGCACCGCTTCGACGGCCCGGTCGCCATCCTCAGTTACGTAGTGGACACCGATCTGAAGAACGGAGCGCTCTACGTCGCGCCGGGGTCGCACCGGCTTGGCCCGCTGCGGCACGTGGACACCTTCTCCCATCTCGGCCTGGAAGAAGCGGAATGGCCGTGGGAGCGGGCGCTACCGATCACCGGGCAGGCGGGCGATTCGATCTTCTTCCACTACCGCACGATTCATGGCTCGCAGGAGAATCATTCGCAGGCGGCGCGCCCGGTCTTCATCAATCGGTACCGTCGCCCGGACGATTATGTGGTGGTGAGCGCCACCACGGCGGAAAACCGGGCGCGGGGTGAACAAAATGCGGCGGTGAAGAAAGGCGACCGGGGGCTGATGGTTCGTGGCTTCCGGCCTTACGAAGCCGAATAGACCCCCGGACGCCGCAACGGGGTGAATCGGCCCGCGCTACTCCCCTTCTTCCAGCAGGCGATCCCGCACATATTGCAGGATCGCCTGTTCCACCACCTGCTCCACGGGAACGTGGTAGGCGGCGCAAAACTCTTCGAGGTGAGTCACCACTCTGCGGGAGAGCCTCCACTCTACCCGCTCCGTCGTCTTCGCTGGCGGAGTCTCCGTTTGCCCCATGACTGTCTCCTTTCGTTCGCCCCGCGTTCCTTCGTTCGCCTCGCCTGGGCAAGGGATACGCTCAGTTCTCATTCCACGTTTGGGCGTGTGGCGCCTGCTGGCCGCCCTGTTCCTTTTCCATACGGCTCGCGCCGCTACTCCCCCGCCCATGGCGCTGCCTGGGCGGGGAGACCGCGTTCTCTTCCTCATTCCACATCCCGATGATGAAACCCTCGCCACGGGAGGACTGATCCAGCAGGCGCTCGCGCGCGGGGCGGAGGTCCGCGTCGTCCTCGTCACCAGCGGCGACGCCTTCAGCATCATCGCTCATCGCCTCTTCCCCAGGGAGCCGTTCGCGCCGGCGCTCTTCACCCGCCTGGGCCGGATGCGGATGGAGGAGACTCGCGTCGCCCTCCGTCGGCTCGGCCTCCCCTCGTCCCAACTGACGTTTTGGGGGTACCCCGACACCGGGCTGGAGCGTCTCCTCACCGTCAACTGGCCAAAGTCGCTCCCCTGGACCGCCCGCCGCACCGGGGCGAGCCGCTCGCCGTACGGAAATCGCTCAGGAACGAACTACTCCGGCGAGAGCCTGCTCAGCGACGTGGAACGAGCGCTGCGAGAGTGGCGTCCGACACTTCTGGTTTATCCCCATCCCGGAGACTTCAACCGCGACCATCGGACGATTGCCGCCGTTGTGGAGATGGCGCTGTGCCGCCTGGCGACGCGCGCCGACTGGAAGCCCCCGCGCGAGGCGACTTACCTGGTTCACTGGGGGGAATCCTGGCCTTCGCCGTTTCAGGCGGACCTCAACGCCGATCCCGCGCCACCGCCGCCGATGGAACTGCGATACGAGGCGTGGGCCATCACCTCTATGACGCCCCGGCAGGCGAACCTGAAGCGCGACCTGATGGCCGTCTATCGCTCGCAGGCGGTGTCGCCGAGAGAGACAATCTTCATGGCCGGATTCGTCCGTCGCGGCGAACTCTTCAGCCTGGCGCGGCGGGGAACGCCTCTCCCCAACGGCGCCGCGTTTCCCGAACCGATTGAATCGCGCCATTCCGCCCGCTTCACCCCCGCCGGAGACCTGATGCGCCTGCGCGTGGTCGCCGACGCCCAGGAGGTCCGGGTCCGCTTTCTCACCCGCAGCCCGGTGACGCGCCCGCTGGTGTGCCGGGTGGACACGCGGACAGTGGAACCCGAAGGCGTCTCCCGGTGGCTCTCCAGCGTCTCCCCTCCGGCGTCCACCACCCTGACGGCGCGGGAAACCCTCGCCCAGCCGTTCGGCGCGTGGCGCTTTCAGGGCAACATCGGCGAGTGGCGATTCCCCCGCTCGCAACTCCACGGCGCGACCGCCCTCCTCGTCGGCGTGACCCTCTCCAGCGGGCGGTGGGAAGTGGACCATTCCACGTGGAGGGTGTGGAACCTCGCGCTTCCCGAAGGAGAGAGGCGCATGACGGCGCGGCGCAGCGAAAGACTTTCTCCCCCGCGCGCCATCAGGTAAATTGGTAGAGCGGCTGAGCCTCCGCCAATCCGGCTCGAAGTGACGAAACACACCCTCTGGGACGCAGGTGTGAATCTGCAACACGAGCAACACGAGCAACACGAAGGAGATGACCATGACCCGAGGACTCACCATTCTGGCGATAGTGGCGGCGGGCCTTTGCCTCACCATGCCCCCCGCTCAAAGCGCCGCCCGCAAAAGACGCGCCACGGCGGCGAAACCCAAACCGGCCTCCACCGCTCCGAAGAAGGCGCAGCCGAAGCCTCCCGCGTCGGCGACTGCCCCGGAGGTGAATACCGCTCCTTCGGCGGTCGCGCTGCCCCCCGATGAGCAGGCATACAGCGGGCCACCCGTCGTCGGGAAACGCGCGCCGGACTTCACCCTCACGGCGGACGACGGAAAGTCGTACACCCTGAAGAACCAACTCGGCCAGTGGGTCGTCCTCGCCTTCTACCCGGCGGACTTCACCGGGGGCTGCACCGCCGAGGTCTGCGCCATCCGCGACGAGATGAAGGCCGGCAGCTTCGAGCCGCTCAACGTGCGCATCTTCGGCATCAGCGTGCAGGACGTGGACAGCCATCAGAAGTTCAAGGCGCAGAACAATTTGGAGTTCCCCCTCTTCGCCGACGACCAGCGCGCCGTCTCCAGCGCCTGGGAGGTGCTGAGCGGTCCCGGCGGCGTGGCGAAGCGTTACACCTTCTACATTGACCCGCTCGGCGTGCTGCGCAAGGTGGACGACAAGGTGCAGCCGTTCTCCGCCGCCAGGGACATCGTGGCGAACCTGAAGGAGTTGCAGGCGAAGGAGCCGAAGCCTTCGCTCGCCGCCACCGCCTCCCTCAACGAGAAGATTCGCCGCCTCAACGCCCGCCTCGCCGCCAACCGGGAGGACGCCTTCGTGAAGGACCAGCTGGCCCTCGCGCAGTACCTTAAGGGCCGCAATGTGCTGCTCGATCCGGTCCTCGCGCCGGGCATCAAGTATGGCGCCGCGCTGCAACAGTTCAATCGGGCGCTCACCCTCAACCCCGATCTCGTGGCGGCGCAGGAAGGCGTCACGGTGGTGAAGGAGAAGACGGGCAAAAGCGCCGCCGCGAATTAGGCGAACCCACCTCCCGGTTGCGGGATTATCTGGGGGGACTGTCTCGTGTTACAGAGTTATCGTCCTGCCAGTTGCGCTTCTGGCAAGAGGGAACGATTACGGCTGCTGGCCCAGGAAGTGGAGGAACCACGAGCTCACGCGCTTCACGTACGCCTGCGTCTCCTGATACGGCGGCACCCCGTTGTACTTCCGCACCGCGCCCGGCCCCGCGTTGTAGCTGGCCAGCGCGAGTTGCAGCCGCGTCCAGTCATCGTGGCCCTGATATTGATCGAGCTGGGAGCGGATGTACTTCACCGCGCCTTCGACATTCTGATCGGGGTCGTAGGCGTTGCGGACGCCCAGGTCGGCGGCGGTGCCGGGCATGAGTTGCCCGATCCCCATCGCGCCGGAGCGGGAGGTCGCCGTCGGCTTGAAGTTCGATTCCACGGCGAAAATCGCCATCACAAGGCGGGCGTCCACCTGATACTTGATGCTGTAGTTCAGGACCGCCGCCACAATCCGGTTCACTTCGTCCTCGGAGCCGGTGCGGTTGAAGTAGCGCACCGCCTTCTTGTAGGCGTCAAAGACCTCCCGCGATCCCGACGGGATGCGCGTTTGCGTCAGGCTGCGACTGGTGAGGGGCACGGAACGCCGACGCAGTGTCTTCGTTTTGGCGAACCCTTTCGGGTAAGACGACGCGGCGCGACCTGTCGGCGCGGCCTGCGGGGTGGGACGGGCCTGCGCGAGTTGTTCGGTGGCGACGTCCCCTTCGGTGGCGAGGCCGAGCAGGGTCAACTCGTTGGTGGAGAGGCTGGAGGATGCCTTCACCAGGGCGCGAATCTTCATCCCCGCGTTGAAGGCCGGCGCGGCCCCTTCGCCGGTCAGGGTCAGTGTGGAGTCGTCCGTCTTCACGAGGAGGAAGAATCCCGCGCCGTTCTCCGCCAACCCGGAGAGCGCGCCCCGCACTTCATACGCCTCTCCGGCGCTCAGATTCGGCTTGCCGGATGCCACGCCGTACTGGCGGCACATGGCGAGATACGAGGTGGCGGAACTCGCCTCCGCCCGCGCTGGACCCGCCGCAAGCAGCGGAATCAGAGTCAGGGCGAGAAGGCAGGGAGTGGACCAGGCGTATCGTGAATACAAAGATTTCTCCAGTGACAGGCGATGAGGGAGCGCGAGAGTCAGGCGGACAGAGGCGAGAGCCGATCTGAAACGCGGGGCATCGCGGCGGGTCACGAAGCGGCGCCCAAGCGGTTGAGAGCGTCCTGCGCGGCCCATTTCACATCCGGGTTGGGAGACGATTGCGCCAGTGTCCGAAGGTCTGGGAGCGCGCGGCTGACGAGATCGCGGTTCTGCTTCATATCGCCCAGCGTGAGAGCGGCCCATTTTTTGACGGGAGGCGGCCCCGTGCGAAGGGCGGCGATGAGGGCAGGCAGCGCCGGAGCGCCCAGTTGCGACAGGACTCGCTCGGCGTAGTAGACGCGCTTATTGTACACATCGGCGGAAAGCCCGCCAGGATTGAGCAGTTGCACCAGGGGGTTCACGATTTGGGTCGAGATGGTGGCGTTCTCCGCGTTCGTCCCCATCTGGGTGAGGCTGGCGACCGCCCCGTTGGAGACCTCAGCGGCGGAGTCGCTGAAACTTGCGATGAGGAGCGGCGCCGCGCGTACAGCGTTCGGGCCGGTGAAGGAGGCCATGCCCTGGACCGCCGCCGCGCGCACGCCGTCCACCGGGTCCTTTGCCGCCGCGAGGAGCGGACCCACGGCCCCCGGGCCGCCGATGGTGGCGAGGGCGGCGGTGGCGTTGGTACGGATTTGCGCGTCCGGGTTTTTGGCTTCCTTCAGGAGGCGGGGCAGGGCGGGAGCGCCGATCTTTGCGAGGGCGATAATGGCGTTGGCGGGCACGTCATAGTCGTAATTTTTGAACTGGTCCACCAGTGGGTCCACCGCGCGCGGGTCCTTAAACTCGCCCAGGGCGCTAATGGCGTCGAGGCGGACCTGCGGGTCCTCCCGCATCACGCGAATGACTTCGGGAGTGGCGCGCTGGTCCTGAAGGCTCGCCAGGGTACGGATGACCTGCCGCCGCATACCAGGGGTGCGCCGGTCCTGCGGAATATTCGGCGCGTCGTCATTGATGTGGCGCAGGAGGTTGGGGACGATTTTCTGGTTGTCGAAGCCGCCGAGCATGGCGGCCATTTTCAGGCGAAGGTCGCGATCCTTCCGTTTGTAGCCCGGCGTATCGAGCAAAGGCGTGAGCGGGTCGAGGGCGGGCTGGCCGATCTTGGTGAGGGCGTCACCGGCGGGTCCCCATGTCTCGCGATCGCGCATCATCGCCATGAGGCCGGGGATGGCGGGCAAGCCGATCACGCCGAGGGCTTCGATGGCGGCGCCGCGCACGTTGCCGGACGGGTCCTTCAGGGCGACAAGCAGCTGATCCTTCGCCACGTCGCCGATGCGCCCGATGGTTTTCCAGGCGTTGGTGCGGACGGCGGTTTCGCGGTCCTTCACGGCGGTTTCGGGGTCGTTCGCTTCGCGGTCCACGCCTTTGGAGATGCCGAGCAGCGCGTCAACGGCCTGCTTCTTCACAGCGTCGTTTCCGGCTTTGGCCCAGTCTTCCGTGGCGAGGATGGCGGCGTCGCGGGCGTCGGGGGGCTGCGTGAGGATGAGGTCCACAAACCGATTGCTCGTGAATAAATTTTGGGCGGCGGCGACGTGCCGGGCCTTGTCCTTGCTCATGAGATCAGCGACGAGGGCGGCGTCACGGCGACTCTTCATGACCGAGTAGAGAATCAGCAGCGCCACCACCAACACGACGCCGCCGATGGTGTACCAGCGGGTTCGGGGATTGACGGGCGCGGCGGGAGCGACTGAGGCTTCCATAGAGGGGGACGCTGCTCCTTCGG
Organism: Armatimonadota bacterium; assembly: GCA_038240635.1. Lineage (GTDB taxonomy): Bacteria > Armatimonadota > DTGP01 > DTGP01 > JAHWJO01 > JBBRGS01. The sequence goes on along the minus strand of JBBRGS010000156.1, from coordinate 1,266 downwards.
GGCCGATAGAGAGGAGATGACCGGGGACGGCCCTGCGAGACTCTTCTGCTGCGTCGGTGGCGTTTCCTGCTTCCCGACGACACAACTGTGGCCTAAAGCGGGTTTCAGCCTCGCTCAAATCGGGTACAACGACGCTTCAAGCGGGGACACTTTTATGATACGGAGCGCGCCCGCCTCCGTCAACGCGCGAACGGCTCGTTCGCTGAGGAAGCACTGCCCGCTCGCCAGAGGATAGACGCGCTTCGGTTCAAAGGAGTTTCATCGTATCGCTTGCATCACGGCGCGACGGTCAGAGTTCCCGGCTCAAATCGTCCGAACGCCGACCAGCCGGACCCTGCCGCGAACGCCTGGTTGAAGGCCGGATCGGGATAGAACGGCGCGGATGCGCCGGGCGCCGCAAACGAACGAGCGCGAAAGTACAGTGTCAGCAGCAGGCCCGACTGGCTCGTGGGCCGGGGCCCGCTCAGCGCGAATGTGATCGCTCCTTTGCCAGGAATGCCGCTCACCACTTCGTAATTCACGCTGATGTAGGCATTGCGGATCACGCTGTTGGCGGCTTCGGTCCCTTCCAGCGCCGTGCCGTTCGTATCCACCGCCTCAAACAGGGTCGAGTCGTAGAGCAGGCGGGCCTGAACGCCGGAGATGTTCGCCGGGTTGAGCAGGGTAAGGCTGACCGACGTGATCGCGCTCCGGTTGATGCGATGGTTCCCCAGCAGGACGAGATTTGTGTCCCCGGTAACGGGAGGGGGACCCGATGAATCGGCGCAGGCGCTCTGCCCTTCCGGGAGCGGCGAGGGGGAGCCGCCGGAAGGCCCGAGGGTGAGGCGCCCCACCGTAAACGTCCCGGACGAGGGTTCGGCGCCGGAGCCGAGGTCCAGCCCCAGGGTCGTCGGGGTGAGATTGTCGTGGAGGAGAACGCTTTGAGCGCCGACGGGAGCGCCGGGAGCGGGCCGGAAATAGAGCGTGACCAGCGTTCCCGCGGCGGGAAGCGGGGCATGAGGCCCGTTGGGCGCGGGCGCGAGGCTGAGGAGAATCCCTTTCTGCCCGGCGGCGTTGGGGGGCAGGTCACACTCGTAATCGAGGAGGTAGAGCGGGTCGTCTTCGCCGAAGACGCTGCCCGCCGACTCCTTCGGCCTGCCGGGGAGCAACGCGGGGTTGACAATCTCCACCTGTGTGGCGTCATACAGAACGCGAAACCGGAGCGTGTTGAGCCGCTGCGGATTCTCCAGCCGAAACTCAACCGGAGTTACCGCCCCCTGCGGGAGA
>JBBRGS010000155.1:0-8866 GCA_038240635.1 Armatimonadota bacterium | reverse complement strand
CGCCCGGAGCCGTTTCCCACGCGCGTCACGCTGGAAATGCCCCGGCGTTCCCCGATGACAGGCGCCTATTGTCACTCGTGCGTGACACGCTATGAGACATCGGGCCAGCAGGACTGGATTTTAGCGCTGATGCATAAGGATCAGCGCACGTTCGCCGAAGGAGTGGAGCTGGAACTGAAGTCGGCGGAGTCGCGGCGCGGCAACCGGGTCAGTTACGCGGCGCGGGCGCTGAGAAAGGCGCCTTCGCGGATCGTGGGCGGCGGGTAAATCGGCCAGGCGGACAGAAAAAAGCCTTCCCCCCGGCCCCGCGTGAGCGCGAACCGAAGAAAGAGGCTTTGGAGGGAGAAGCCGTGGGGCTAAAGCCCTCGGCTATTGGCCTGCGGCCCAGTTTCCGCCTTCGCGGACACCTGTGACAAATGGATGATCGGCCCTTTGAAAAGAAGTGAATGGACGGGAGAGGCGTTTGCTTCAGAGGTAGGCTTGACCACAAGAGACGTTGTCTTCGGAGAGCGTCAGCAGGCCACATGAGGTGTCCGCGTAAGCGGACACTGGGCCGCAGGCCAATAGCCGAGGGGTTCAGCCCCACGGCACGCCCCGGAGGCGCTTCCGTCCTCAACGCCAATCCTGAACACCGGAAGCGCCTCGCCCCTCTGTCCCTCGGCGTGGGTTAAGACTTCTGATGCGGGTTGAAGGTCATCTGATCCTTGTTCCAGTCGGAGAACCACTTCACGTGGGTATCGAGGAACAGGATGTTGTTGCCGTTGCTGTGGCGACCGGGGAAGTAGAGCCAGTGCCACTTCGTCTGGCCGGGAGCCTGGCCGTTGGCGGTGGGATCGCCGTAGGTGGCGATGGGAACGGAGCTGCGTTTGGAGCCGACGTACACATCGCCGTCCTTTTGGCCCGCGTTGTCGAGGTCGGCGTCGCCGGTGTCGTTACTGTTTTTCGCGCCGAACTGGGCGGCCTTGCTCCCGGAACCTGGCACATCGAAGATGTCAATAAACTTGACGGGGTTCTTGATGTCGGAGGAGTTGGTCTGTCCGCCAGGGTCTCCGGAGTTGTAGGAGTTGTCGCCTTCCCAGGTGTTGCGGCTGTAGCTGAAAGTGTGGAAGTCGCTGGGGCAGGAGAAGGTGCCCAGGGCTTTGTTGTAGGAGGAGAAGGCGTCGGTCCACGTTTTGATGCCGCCGGAGTTGGTGCCGAGGTTGTTGTAGCCGACATTGGGCGCGAACGTGCCGTCGTAATCTTCCAGATACATACTGTGGGCGATGCCCATCTGCTTGAGGTTGTTGGCGCAGCCGCTCTGCCGGGCCTTTTCGCGGGCCTTGGCGAAGACCGGGAAGAGGATGGCGGCGAGGATGGCGATGATCGCGATGACCACGAGCAGTTCGATGAGGGTGAAGCCTTTGGGTTTTGCGATGAAATTCTGTTTCCGCATGGGATTCCTCTCTCTGAGGGGGAGTACGGGTCGAGCGCATAACTACCGTTTCAGGGCGGCCCACCCTTCACGGCGTTTTACGGATCAAAGTGACGCAATTAAGAGGGAAGCCGGGCGCGAAAAGTTCCCCGCCCAGGGCCTCATTCCGTATCGTCACGATACCGCATCGCCGCGCGGGCCGCAACCCTCGCGCTCAGAGTCGTTTCATCATCGGGCGACTGAAGTCGCAGCAACACGAGCACGAAGTCCGCCTGCGCGGACTGGGGTAACAATGAACTCCGGGAGTCGGCGAAGGCCGACTTTGTGTGGTTGTTGCCGCGACTTCAGTCGCCCGGCGCGGTGACGGACTTCACCTTCTCTTCCAGCTCGCCCGATTCCAGCATCTCCATCACGATGCTCGATCCGCCGACAAACTCTCCGCCGATGAACACCTGCGGAATGGTCGGCCAGTCGCTGTACAACTTGATGTTGTCCCACGCTTCGGGGTCCATCAGCACGTTCACATAGCCCACGGGGACCCCGATGGCGTTAAAGCAGCCGACCACCCGCTGGGAGTAGCCGCACATCGGAAAATCCGGAGTGCCCTTCATATAGATGAAGACGGGGGCGGAGTTCACTTCGCGGTCGAAGCGGTCCTTCAGTTCATCGGGCAACGTGTCGGCCATAGGGGTCTCCCTTCGCGGAAGTGATCAGTGGGGATAAGGCAGAGGATAAACTGGATTAAGTGAGAGGATTGGCTCACGTTCAGCGCGAGGGCTGGCCCTCGCGGGCGGCGTCGGGGGTGAGGGTGGTGAAGTGGAAGGCGTGGATGTCTCCCTCCAGCAGCTCGTTCGTCGCCTTGTGGACCATGCGGTGCTGCTCGATTCGGCTCTTTCCTTCAAATTCCGGGCAGACGATCACCGCGTCGAAGTGATCGCCGGTGCCTTTCAGGTCATGGACCTCCGCCACAGAACCCGGCAGGTTCTTCTCAATCGTCCGCTTCAGGAGTTCGGCGGTGTAAGGCATGGATGATTCCCTTCGCGTCCGGCCCGCCCGGTGCGGGATTAACCCTCATTCTAGTGGTGGCGGCGGCCTTTCCCAAACGCCACGAAAGCAGCGGCCTTTCCCTAACGCCACGAAGGCGGCGGCCCTCCGCGCGGCGCGAACCTGCCCACTCCCCATCGTCCTCGGCGGAGGCGCGCCGATCAGCCCTGACGGTCCCGATGATCGCGGAGAGCGAGGACGGTGACACCCAGGGTCGCGGCGGCGGCGGTGGCGGCCACAGCGCCCATGAGGAGGAGGCTGGCGGCGCGGACCATCGTCTCGGCGAGGCCGCTCTTTGGCGCCGCAGGAGTAGAGGACGGCGGAGAGGTGGCGGATTCGGGGGTGGGAGGGGCAGGGGAATCTGGCGCTTCCATTGGGGAACCTCCTGCGGAGAATCGCTGCTGCCATTGACATGGAACGGGCGCCGGGTAACAGTGTACCCATCCTCACTTCTCCGCGCGAAGGAGCGCCACATGAACGCCGAACCGAACCCGTTTCCCCCGCTCGATTGGTGGACTGACGAGATTGCGGACGCCTGGGCTTACCATCAGGAGCGGTTCGCCGCGCTGTATGAAGGCCGCCCGGTGGACGGCGTGGTGGCCGTGCGCGGCCGCATGGCGGGGCGAAACCATGGCCTGTGGGGAGTCAACGACATTGATATGCTGCGGCGGCCGGAGGAGTGGCTGAACGACGCCCTCGCCGACATGGCCGCCCATGCCCAGGACGCCGCCGACCGCCGCACGTTCAGGCCCTTCGTCTTTGACCTCGACGCGTACGGCACGCACTATATCGATGCGATCTTCGGCGTCGCTGTTGCGTTCCGCGACGGGCAGGTCTGGTCCGAACCGCTTCAGAGTGACATGGCGGAACTGGCCATGCCGGACCTCGCCGCGTCGGAGACGTTTCAGGCGTCCCTGCGCCTGGCGCGGCGGGCGACCCAGGCGGCGCAGGGACGCCTGTTCATTGCCACGCCGGTCCTCAGCTGCCCGATCAATATCGCCATCAATCTGTATGGCGGCGCCTTCCTCGAAGCCCTCATAGAGCGGCCCGACGCGGCGGCGCACGCGCTTCGGGTCATCACGGAGGTCATCGCGGCGAGCATGGCGGCCTTCCGCGAGGTCATCCCTCCCGCGCTGCGGCTCAACTCCGTGGGCGCCGACCGATACGCGCCGCCGGGCCACGGCTTCCTCGACGGGTGCGCCACGCATCTGGTGTCGGCGGGGCATTACCGGCGTGTTTTCGCCCCACTGGACGCCGAACTCCTCGGCTCCTTCCCGCGTCCTGGCATGATTCACCTGTGCGGCGCGCACGAGCAGCATATCCCCGCGTGGCGCGAGATGCCCCAACTCCGCAGCGTGCAGCTCAACGACCGCGCCGTGGAAGGGCTGGAGGCATACGTGAGCGGCCTCCGCGACGACCAGGTGATCTACGCCATGCCGTGCCCCACGATGCCGACCGAGCGCATCCTCGAGCTCTGTCCCACCCATCGCCTCGTGCTGGAAGGGGACCTGCCCTGAGGGAAGCGGGAGGGTTCAGGCTCCGGGCAGTTGGGGCAGGAAACGATCCCTCCGGCGTCCAACTCAAGAGGGATGCGGCGGCGCGTTTCACTCTCCCCGTCGCGCCCCCTCCCGCTCGCTCGCCGGTCTCCCTCTCACCGCATGGCCTATCTCGCGCTCTATCGTAAATATCGCCCCCAGACGTTCGACGACATCATGGGGCAGGATCACGTCACCCGCACGCTGCAAAACGCGATCCGGCGTAATCGGGTCGCCCACGCCTACCTCTTCTGCGGGCCGCGCGGCACCGCCAAAACGACTACCGCGCGCGTGCTGGCCAAGGCGATGAACTGCGAACATGGCCCTACGCCCGACCCGTGCGACGAGTGCGACGCCTGCATCCGCATCCGCGATGGCCATTCGCTCGATGTGGTGGAGATTGACGCGGCGTCCAATCGCGGCATTGACGACATCAAGCTCCTCCGCGAGCAGGTCGGGCGCGCCTCCGCGCAGGAGCGGACCAAGTTCTACATCATTGACGAGGTGCACCAGCTCAGCGCCGACGCCTTCCAGGCCCTGCTCAAAACGCTGGAAGAGCCGCCGCCCAACGTCCTGTTCGTCCTCGCCACCACCGAAACCCACCGCGTGCCCAAAACCATCGTCTCCCGGTGCCAGCGGTTCGACTTCCGGCGCGGCACGATGAAGGACCTCACCGACCGCCTCCGCTACGTAGTGGACGCCGAGGGCATGACCGCCGACCCTGAAGCCCTCACCGCCATCGCGCGGGCGTCGGCGGGCGGCTGGCGGGACGCCCTCTCGCTGCTGGAGCAGATGGCCGCCTACAGCCCCGAAACCGTGGACCTCGCCGCCGTGAACGCCGTCCTCGGTTCCGTGGAAGAGAGCGCGCTGTCGGAACTGGCCGACGCCCTCGCCGAGCGGGACGCCGCCACCCTCTTTCGCATCATCGAGCGGCTGGTGGCGGAGGGGAAGGAGCCTCGCCTGCTCCTCTCCTCGGTCGGCGCCTATCTCCGCGATCTCCTCTGGGCGCAGTCCGGCGCAGGGGACGCCGCCCAGCTTTCCCCTGAAGCCGCCACCCGTTGCCGCGAGCAGGCCGAGCGGATGCCGCCGGGGTTGCTGATGGGCGCGCTGGAGGCGATCAACCGCGCGGAAAGCCAGATGCGCTGGGTGAGCGATCACCGGCTGCTGCTGGAACTGACGCTCCTCCGCATCGCGAGCGGCCATCCGGTGGAGACGCCCGCCGCCCCGCCGTCCGCCCCTGCGCCTGTGACGCCTTCCGCTCGCAACCCGGAGCCGCCGACGAAAGCGGAGGCGCCGCGCGCGAAGACTCCCCGTTCCGCGCCCGCCACAGCGCCCCCGCCTCTCGCCGAGGAGGAACCGTCGGCCTCCGCGCCCGCAGCCCCCGTGCGGGAAGCGTCCGCGCCCGTGGAACCGGACTCGGAGCCGGAGGAGGAGTTCGCGCACCCGGATGAAAGCGTGGAAGGCGGCCTGGAGGAGTTGTGGGAGCGCGTCCTTGGCCGCCTCAAGCCGAAGGTGCGCGGCCTGCTGAGGGGCGCCACGCCGCTGGGCATATCGGGTAAGATGTTCCGTGTCGGGTTCCGCTATAAGGCGCACATCGAGCTGCTGAACCAAAAAGAGAACAAGCGCGAGGCGGAAGCGGCCCTTCAGGAGGTGTTCGGGCAGCCGTTGCTGGTGAAGGGCGAGGAGTGGAGCGGCGCCGCGCCCCCCAAAGAGAGCGGCCCTTCCGCCGACCAGGCGACCGCCTCCGATAAACTCACGGATTCCACCTCCCGCGCCGCTCCGAAGGATGGAGGCGCCCCCCGGCCCTCACCCGGCGGCAAGGCGGCGAAACCGGCGGACGACGATTTCATCACCGAGCAGGAGTTTGCGGACCTGTTCCACGCGGAGAAGATCGAAGGAGACGACTGATGGCGAAGAAAATACCCGGCCTCGGCGCGATGGGCGGCCTGGGCAACATCGGCAACCTGATGAAGGAAGCCCAGAACGCCGCCGAACGGATGCAGACCCTCGAAACCGAGCTGGAGAAGGAGACTGTGGAGACCTCGGCGGGGGGCGGTATGGTCAAGGCCACCGTCACCGGCGCCGGGCAGGTCACGGCCCTCACCATTGACCCCAAAGTGGTGGACCCCGAAGACGTGGAGATGCTCCAGGACCTGATCCTCTCGGCGATTCGGGACGGCCTGGAGCAGGCGCACGCCCTCCGCGAGGAGCGCATCCAGGGCATCACCGGCAACCTGAACCTCCCCAAACTCCCCGGCCTCCCCTTCTAAATCCCTTCTATATCCCTTCTCCAACTGACGCCTCCTCTTCTGACGCTCGCCCCGCCCGTCGCGCGGGAATGACCCCGACCCTCCTATGTACTACGCGCGCTCGCTGGCTCGCCTCATCGGGGAGCTGGAAAAATTGCCGCAAATCGGACCCAAGACGGCCCAACGGCTCGCCTTCCACCTGCTGCGCGCCCCCCGCGAGGAGGTCGAAGCCCTCGCCGAAGCGATGGTGGACGTGAAGGAGCAGATCGGCTTCTGCGAGGTCTGCTTCAATTTCACCGATCAGCGCCGGTGCGAGCTCTGCCGCGACCCCCGCCGCGACGCCGCCACCCTCTGCGTCGTCTCCGACCCGCGCGATCTCGTCGCCATCGAGAAGACCCACTCCTATCAGGGCCTCTACCACGTCCTCCACGGCGTCATCAGCCCCATGGACGGCATCGGGCCGGACCAGCTGCGCATCCGCGAACTCCTCGCGCGGCTGGAGCCGGGTTCCCCCGTGCAGGAGGTCATCCTCGCCCTCAATCCCACCATTGAAGGCGACACCACCGCCCATTACCTGATGCAACACCTGAAATACACCGGCGCGCAGGTGAGCCAGATCGCGCACGGGCTGCCGATGGGCGGCGAAATGGATTACGCTGATCAGGCCACCCTCATCCAATCCCTCGCGGGCCGCCGCATTATGGGCGAATGACCCCGCCCAGGAGACGCCTCATGTCCCCTCCCGACGCTCCAACTCCTCCGCGCTCCGGCGTGCCGACGGTCGCCTACCTCGGCCCGCAAGGCTCCTTCACGCACGAAGCGGCGGAGCGTCATTTCTCGCGCGAGGCGCATGAGATGCTCCCATGCGTGGGGATTCGGGAAGTGTTCGGGGCCGTCCGCACCGAGAAAGCGGAGTACGGCGTCGTCCCTATCGAGAGTTTGCGGCAGGGGCCGGTGATTGACAGCTACATGGAATTGAAGAAGGCGGGGCCGAGCCGCATCGTGGGAGAGGAGTATCTGCCGATCCAGCTCTTCCTCGTGCTGCGCCCAGACACCTCCCTGGACGCCGTGACGAGTGTCCGCTCCAAGGCGGAGGCCCTGCGGCAGTGCGGCAACTGGCTGGAGAATCAGAACACCCGTCGGCGCCGGGCGGGGCTGGAGCCGTGGACGCTGGAGGAGGTGAGCAGCACCGCCAAAGCCGCCGAATACGCCGCCGAGCATCCCGATGTCGCCGCCATCAGCAGCCGCTTCGTCACCACCTTCTACTCCCTGCAAACCGTGGGCCACGACAAGCCGGGCCAGGAAGGGATTCAGGACCTGCCGGACGGCGCGAGCTACACCCGGTTTCTCGTGCTGGGCCACACCTCCCCTAACCGAGGCGACCATCCCCACGCTCGCTTCAAGACGAGCTTCCAATTCATCCTCAGCCACCGCACCGGCGCGCTCCTCGACGCCATCGCGCCGTTTCAGGCGGCGGGCATCAGCCTCGAACATATCCAGCCGATGCCGTTTCGCGCCACCCGCCGCCAGATCGAATACGTCTTCTTCATGGACTTCATCGGCCATATCGCCGACGATGCGATGGTCCGTGCGGTGCGGGAGGCCGAGGAGACGTGCGCGGTGGAGTTCCTCGGCTCCTACCTCTGCGCCGAGATGCCCCAGGCGGTACTTGGCCCGCCGGATTAGCCTGCCCCGCCGCTTCTCGCCTCGGAGTTTCCAGTGAGTTTCCAGCGTTACCCCCCGGTACACCTGATGCGCTTATGACCTGTTTCCGCCCCATCCTCCTGTTTGGCGCCTGCCTCGCCCTGGGAACCGCCTGGGCCGCCGCCCCGCCCGCGCGCGCCCCGCGTCCCTCGCCCTCCGCTCAGGCCGCTTTGGACCGCGATACCCTGCCGAAGGACGCCGCTCTCTCCAACGGGGCGCTCCTCCTTCGCTTTCACGCCGACGAGAAGGGGCTGCGACTCACGTCGCTGGGCAACCTGCTCACCAGCCGGGAGTACCTGCGCGCCACCTTCACCGCCGCCGACGCCGAAGGGCTGCCCCCGCCCGCGCTCTGGGAAGGCCGGGCGCCGGGCGTTACGCCTCCGCCGGAGACCCTCCCCGAAGGCGCCGGGACAACGGACGTTTCGCGCATCGGCAACCCGTTCTATATCATCGCGAACCGGGGCGATCACACCGAGACGTTCCACGCCGCCGCCGATTTTGATGTCCTCTCCGTGCGCGCCAATCCCCGCTCGGTGACCGTGCGCCTGCGCGGCCGGGGTCTGCTGCTGGAGGCGCAACTCCGCGTCACCCTGTCGGCGGATCGGTCCTTCTGGACGCTCGCGCTGCACAACCTCAGCGGCGAACCGCTTCAGGCGTCGGTTGGCTTTCCGGCGTTCGCGCGGCTCATGGTGGACGGCCCCCGCCGGGACCGCGTGATCGTCCCGTGGGGATCGGGCGCCGTGCTGCGCGACCCCGTGAATGTCAAGTGGCGCGCGGATTACGGCGCCGGATGGTCCGCCCCGTTCGCGCTCTGGAGCGGCCGCGCCGAAGGGCTGTACCTGGTGGACACCAATCGGGCGGACAGCCTCGGGGTGCCGAGCGCCACCGTGCGCCGCGCGCTCGTCGTGGGGCCGGAGGAGGGG
>JBBRGS010000154.1:0-8894 GCA_038240635.1 Armatimonadota bacterium | reverse complement strand
GGGCCGCCGATTATCGTCTCGTTCGTGTTCGCGGCGGCGGTCGGTATCTTCTTCGGCATCTATCCCGCTATGAAGGCCGCAAGCCTCGACCCGATCACCGCGCTGCGGTACGAATAGATCGGCGCCTCATGCAGTCGCTTCATCGCTTGATTCCCCCGAAGCGCCGTCGGTCGCCTCCGTCGGGAGTGCGCCGCATGTGCGCAGGCGCCGGAGGAGGTCGGTGACGATGACTTCCGGCGGCTTCGACACGTCCTCAGTGAGGGCGTGCGTGGGCGGCTCCAACGTCTTGAACTGGCTATCCAGCAGGCTGGCAGGCATGAAGTGGCCCCTCCGATGCTCCATCCGCTTCTCGATGACCTGCTGATCGCCGGACAAAAAGACGTACAGGAGATCGGGGTTGTCGCCACTCAGGCTTTGGCGGAACGCCTCCCGCAGGGCGCTGCACGCGAGGACGATGTTCTCGCCTCGATCCGCGTGCGTCTGAATGAGGGCGCGCAGGGACTCCAGCCACGGGATGCGGTCCTCATCCGTGAGAGGGATGCCCCGGCTCATCTTCTCCTTGTTGGCGGCGGGATGAAAGTTGTCCGCGTCGAAGAAGGGCCAGCCGAGCTTCGACGCCAATAACTCCCCGATGGTCGTCTTGCCGGAGCCGCTCACGCCCATCACCACAATCGTCATGCCGCCCGCCCCCCATCGCGCTTCCTGTGGCCCGCCCCGCCGCGTCGCCCGGTCGCCGCCCCGGCCTTCACTCCAATACACCGCCGTTCGCCGTCGCTCCTTCCCGGAGCCTCATCCCTGGGGAGACACTCCCGATGAAACGATCCGAGATCAACGCCATCCTCCGCGAGAGCGCTCTCTTCCTGGAGCGGATGAACTTCAAACTCCCTCCGTTCGCATGGTGGACCCCCGACGACTGGCGCGCCCAAAGCTCCGACTGCGCCGACATCCCCCGGCAGCAACTCGGCTGGGACATCACCGACTTCGGGAGTAGCGACTTCGAGCGCGTCGGCCTCTTCCTCTTCACCCTCCGCAACGGAACGCCGGAGGAGTTCCCGCACGGGAAGACCTACGGCGAAAAGGTCCTCATCGTGAAGGAGGGCCAGGTCACGCCGACGCACTTTCACTTCGAGAAGATGGAGGACATCATCGTGCGGGGCGGGGGCGCTCTCCTCGTGCAACTCTGGAACGCCGATGAGCATGGAGACCTCTCTGACACGCCGGTGACGGTAAAACTCGACGCTATCCGCCACGAATTGCCCGCCGGAAGCGTCGTCCGCCTCGCGCCAGGGGAGTCCATCTGCCTGCCGCCGGGCCTTTATCATCAGTTTTGGGGCGAAGAGGGGTCGGGGACCGTCCTCGTCGGCGAAGTCAGCCGCGTGAACGACGACCATGCGGACAACCGCTTCCACCAGCCCGTGGGGCGCTTCCCGGAGATCGAGGAGGACGAGCCGCCGCTGCATCTGCTCGTCAGCGATTACCCGCGCTGGTACTCCCACGCCTGAAACTGTCTGCCAGCAGCACGTTTCGCTAAAATGAGAGCCGGATTAGCCCATGACCAGTTCAAATCGCCGAGGGTGGGAGGTGGGGGCCGCGCTACTGCTTACCAGCGCGGGGATCGGGGCCGCCCCTCCTCCCACACATCGCGCTCCGATTCCTTCCGCAGCCCTGGCTCCGCACACCTCGGCATCCCGCCCGGGCCGTCCGCTTCAGGTGGCGACGCGCGCCATCCCTCCCTTTGTTTTTTTCAACCCAGAGACGCGACAGCTCACCGGCTTCAGCGTGGACCTGTGGCAAGCCATCGCAGAGCAACTTCACCTCCCATATACACTGAAGGCGTATCCGAGTGTGAAGGGCATGCTGAAGGCAGTTCAAACCGGCCAGGCCGATCTCGCTATCTCCGCGATCTCTATTACGGCGGAGCGGGACCAGCTGTTTGATTTCTCGCAGCCGATGTTCGATTCCGGCCTCCAAATCCTGGTGCGGTCGGGAGAGAACAGCGGCGGACTCGCGGGGCTGAAGTCGGTACTCCTCTCGCCCATGCTCTGGAAAATCATCGCTGTAATTCTCCTGCTGGTCATCATTCCGGCGCACCTCATCTACTGGGCGGAGCGGCGCTGCCCCAACGGTATTGTCACCTCGAAAGGCTACCGGGGCGGCCTGATGGAAGCGGCGTGGTGGGCCATCTCCACCCTCGCCACTCAGGCAGAGGAGATGCCCAAAAGCGTGATGGGCCGACTCATCGCCGTGCTGTGGATGTTCTTCAGCGTCGTGTTCGTGGCCTACTTCACAGCCACCGTTACGGCCAACATGACGGTGCAGCAGCTCCACGGCGACATCCAGGGGCCGGACGACCTTCCGGGGCGCCGTGTAGCGACGACTCCTGGCAGCACCTCGGCGGAGTATCTGAGCCACCGGGGCGTCCGCACAGAACCCTTTAACCGCATCGAGGACGCCTTTGAAGCGCTGGAGCGTCGCCAGGCAGACGCTGTCGTCTTTGACGCGCCAGTGCTGCTCTACTACTCCTCCAGGGAAGGGAAGGGCAAAGCGCAGGTGGTCGGCCCCATTTTCCGCAAGGAGAACTACGGCATCGTCTTCCCAGAAAACAACGGTTTGCGGAAACAGGTGAACCTCGCGCTCCTGACCCTGAAGGAAAACGGTCATTACCAGCGTCTATACGACCAGTGGTTCGGCACGAGCGAATCCACCAACGAGGCCAACGGGGGAACTGCGCCCGCGCCCGCCTCGGAGTAACGCGGGTTTCCCCTTATCAGGCGCCGTGCCGCATCAGCCACAGGCCCGCGATGACAACCGCCAGGGCCACGCGATACACCACGAAGCCGGTGTAGGGCCGCGTCTTCACCCAGTTCATCAAAAACATGATGGCGATGTAGCCAGAGATCGCCGACGCCACGATGCCCAATATCATCGGCTGGGCGGATCCCTGCGGCACGCCCTCCTTGAGAAGGTGGAGGCCCTTCAGCGCCACCGCCCCCGCGATGATCACGCCGGAGAGGTAGAACGAGAAGCGCGCCGCCGCCTCGCGCGTGAGGCCCAGCAGCAACCCGCCGCCAATGGTCGAGCCGGAGCGACTGACGCCGGGCAGCAGCGCGAACGCCTGCAACACGCCGATGACAATGGCGTCCTGAGCGTCCAGCTCGCCCAGTTCGCGGCGCTTTTTTCCCATGCGGTCGGCGGCGTACAGCAGCAGGCCGACGAACGCGAGGAAGAAGGCGATGACGAGGGGCGCGTACTTAAACTCCCCCGGCAGGGAGAGGTACTCGATCTTCGACTCGAAGAGTTTGCCCGCCAGCCCCGCCGGAACCGAACCGAGCAGCACCCAGCCGAGCAGCCGCCGGTCGCGGGTGATCATCTCCAGCCAGTCGCGGCGGAAGTAGAACAGCACGGCGATGAGCGTGCCCGCGTGCAGAGCCACATCGAAGGTCTGGCCGGGGTCCTTCCAGCCGAGCAGCCACGGGAAGAGGACGAGGTGCGCGGTGCTGCTGACGGGCAGGAACTCCGTAATGCCCTGCACGATGCCGAGAATGATCGCCTGAAGTGGATTCAACCGGGACCTTTCGTAACGGGAGGCGGCGCCCGCCGGTGTCGCGCGGGCCGAAGCGAGGGTCGGAGAACGAACGATGACACCCTGAGAGGTTACGCCATGCGGACGGCGACGGGGCGGCGCCGGACCACATAAAAGTCGAACAGGACCTTGAGGAGGGCGGCGGCGGGGGCCGCGAGGAACATCCCCAGCACGCCGAACAGTTCCGCGCCCGCCAGCAGCACGATGAGGATGACGGCGGGGTGGAGGTGCATCCGGTCGCCGAGGAGCTTGGGCATGATGATTTTGCTCTCGATGAGGTGGAGCAGCGAGAAGAAGATGAGCACCGCCACGCCGCGCTCCACCGATTGCAGCCCCACCACCAGCACAATGGGGATGCCGCCGATGATGGGGCCAAGGATCGGGATGGCGCGGGTGATCCCGGCGAGGATGGCCAGCGTGAGGGCGTATTTCACCCCTATTAGCGCCAGCCCCACGCCCACCACCACCGCCGCGATGAGGCACAGGATGAGCTGCGCCCACGTGTAGGTCTGCATGATGGCCCCGGCTTCGCGGAGGATGAGGACCACCTCGCGGGTGCGGCGGCGCGGCGTGAGGTACAGGAACTCGCGCTTGAGGGCGCGGTGGTCCAGCACGAAGTAGAACGCCAGCACGGGCACGGTGACGAGCTCGATGAGGTGCGCCACCCACTCCACCGTCATCTGGAGGAACGCGCGGGTCCACTCCTGCAACCGGGGGCCAAACGTGTCGAGCTGCCCCGTCACGAAGTCGCGCACATCGGGCGGCAGGTCGCGGTACCACAGGTTGATGCTCTGGAGCGAGTGGCGCAGGCCACCGTTCCGATCATCCATCGTTTGAAGCAGGCGATGAAGTTCCGTCCGAAACGGCGTGAGCAGAAACGCGAAGGCGTAGTAGATCAGGGTGAAGAGGACCAGGAAGACCGCGAGAGTGACGAGAAACCGTTTGGAACGGCCCGGTCGCCCCAGCCACCGCGCCTGGCACATGGCGTCTACCATCGGGTTGAGGATGAGCGCGAGGATAGCCGACATCAGGACGGTGACGAGGACGAACCGGAACCGGTATACCAGGTACGCGCCAAACAGCACGCCGACAACCCGGATACCGACGCCCCAGATGAGCGAAAAGAGGATTTCAGCGCGGAGCGGAGCGGTTCGGGGAGAGGGAAGGGTCATCGGGTCCCGGAGGAGGCTGCGAGAGCGTGAGAAGCGGCGGGAGGGTAGCGTTCAGGCGGGACCGCTACGGCTGCGGAAGGCCAAAATGGCGGAAGATCGCCTCGCGGATGCGGACGCTGGCTTGCCCGTCGCCGTACGGGTTGGCCGCCGACGCCATCGCTGCGTACGCCGCCGGGTCGGTGAGCAGCCGCGTCGCTTCCGAAACGATGACCTCGCGGTCGGTCCCCACGAGTTTGACGGTGCCCGCTTCCACGCCTTCGGGGCGCTCGGTGGTGCGGCGGACGACGAGGACCGGCTTGCCCAGCGAGGGCGCCTCTTCCTGCACGCCGCCGCTGTCGGTGATGATGAGGGTGGCGCGCTTCATCATGCCGATGAATGGCTGATAATCCGGCGGCTCGATGAGGCGCACGCGCTCCACATCGCCCAGCGTTGCGGTGGCGATGTCGCGGACCTTCGGATTGCGGTGCATCGCGTAAGTGACACTCACATCGGGGATGCGTTCCACGAGGTCGCGCAGGGCGAGGCAGATGTTCCGCAGCGGCTCGCCCCAGTTTTCGCGCCGATGGGCCGTGACGAGTATCTCGCGGAGGCCGTCCGGCGGCGAGGTGTCGGGCAGGTCCCCGGCGACGGAGAGGAGGGCGTCAATCACCGTGTTGCCGGTGACGGTGATGCGGTCGTCGGGGACGCCGGAAGCCCGCAGGTTGCGCCGGGAGAGTTCAGTGGGCGCGAAGTGGAGGTCGGCGAGGACGCCGGTGAGGCGGCGCATCATCTCTTCGGGGAAGGGGTCGTATTTATCGTGGGTGCGAAGGCCCGCTTCGACGTGCCCCACGGCGATGCGGTGGTAGAAGGCGGCGAGCGCGCCGGCGAACACGGTGGCGGTGTCGCCCTGCACCAGCACGAGGTCGGGCTGTTCGCGGGCGAGGAGGGTGTCGAGGCCGGAGAGAGCGCGAGTGGTGATTCCGGCGAGGGTTTGCCCCGGCTCCATGATGTCGAGATCGAAGTCGGGCCGGAGATTAAAGATGCGGAGAATCTGGTCCAGCATCTCACGGTGCTGCGCGGTCACGGCGATGGAGAGCCGAATCTGGTCGGGAAACCGGCGCAGCTCCCGGATGACGGGGGCCATCTTGACGGCTTCGGGTCGGGTGCCGAACACGGGCATGACGTGGATCAACCGGTTAACTCCTCAGGCGACGACGGGATAAGCGAGAGAGACGTGAAGGCGTTCACACTATAGAGGATAACGAAGGACAAGGTGAAAGTTCACACGGGAGACCGTCCGCCCCTCTCCGAGATCGGTGACGGTGGCGTGGGAAGCGCAGGACGACCGCTTTAGGCTGGAGGTGGAAGCGCCGCATTCCTGTGAGGCGCGGCTGGAAGCCCCCCGGCCTTTTGCCAACCCGCATCTGATCCTGCGCGTGCGAGAGGCGTGAACCCCCTGAACGCGAGGAGGGCATTCGGGCCAGGGAGGACCTCCGCGCCGATTGAATCGCGCCGCGTGGTACACTAGGGTCATGCCTGACCTCGAACCCCGTGATTCCGCCTCCAACCCATCTGAACCCGTTCCGTCGGAACCGATCCCCGCGCCGCCACCCGATCCTGCCTGGGAGCCGGCGCGCGCCGTCACGGAGTTCCCCTTCGAGATGGATGCGCCGCCGCCGGACTTCCGCGCGGGGTTCGTGGCGGTGGTGGGGCGGCCCAACGTCGGCAAGAGCACGCTCATCAACCGGCTGATCGGCCAGAAGATCACCATCGTCTCCGACAAGCCGCAGACGACGCGCACCCGGCTGCTGGGCATCTACAGCGAAGCAGCCTGCCAGATGGTCTTTGTGGACACGCCGGGCATCCACGAGCCGAACCACCGCCTCGGCGAATATATGGTGGCCGCCGCGCGCGAGTCGCTGGAAGGAGCCGACGCCATCGCGTTTCTGGTGGACCTCTCCATGCCGATCCAGGCGGAGGACCGCGTGGCGGCGCAGGCCGTCTTCTCCCGCGCGAAGGCCCCGGTGATCCTTGTGGGCAACAAGATCGACGGAGTGCGTCACACCGCGCCGGAGAGCGCGATGGAACGATTTGAGGGGCTGGGCGCCTTTCAGTCCCGGATCGCCATATCGGCGCGACGCGGGGACGGCCTCGATGCGCTGCTGGACGCACTGCGCGGTCTGCTGCCCTTTTCTCCGCCGTTCTATCCGCCCGACGAGATCACCGATCAGCCGGAGCGCGCCATCGCCGCCGAATTCATCCGGGAAGCCGTGCTGCGAATGACCCGACAGGAGGTGCCGCACGCCGTGGCCGTGGTGGTGGAGGAGTACAAACAGAAGAAAGAGGGGCTGGTTCACATTCAGGCGACGTTGTATGTGGAACGGGACAGCCAGAAAGGCATCCTGATAGGAAAAGGCGGCGCGATGCTGAAAGCGATCGGCGCCGAAGCCCGCGTCGAAATCGAAGCGCTGATTGAACAGAAGGTCTTCCTCGAACTCTGGGTGAAGGTGCGGGAAGGCTGGCGAAAGAAGGACCCCAACCTCCGACAGATGGGGTACAGCCTGCCGGGCCAGGGCAAACTCTGAATCGAGGCCATCGCAATCCCCTATTCCCCTATGACAAATTCTTTTCCATCGCCCATCTCTCACACGTTCAGAGTCATCACTTATGCGCTTGTGGCGTTGTCGCTGGCGCCGTTCGGCCCCGGCGCGATCCCGTTCGTTCGCGCCGCCGATGCGCCCTCGCCCATACCTGAAACGGCGCCCCCTGCCGCTCCCCCGCCTGAAGCGCCTCCCGCTACTGCGCCCCCGCCTGAAGCGCCCGTTCCACCGTCAGGGTCCCCTGCGGTTGTCTCACCCGCGCCGTTGGTCCCCGTCGCCGAGGTGGAAAAGCATTTGGCGCTCTACCTCGACGCCCGCACCGGCGCCGAGATGACCCCCGCGCTGGAAACGTTGCGAAAGGACGGTTCTCCGGCGGTGACGACGCTACTGGATCGGCTGCGGACGGAACTCGCGCAGCCCGAACCGAACACCGACATGGTGGGGCGCATCGAACACGCCCTGGTGAAGATCGGGCAAACTGCGCTCCTCCCGGTCGTCGCTCTGTTGCGATCTTCGGCGGAAGGGGCGCCGCTTCGGGCGGAGTCGGCGCGCGTTCTCAGTCGCATTCAGGGTTATCGGAGCGTGCTGGCGCTGGTCGAAGTGGCGGTGGAGGCGATGGAAGACGACACGCCTTCACTGGCCGCCCGCATCATTGAGGTGCTGGGGGAGATCGGCGATCCCCGGCCGTTTCCCACGCTGGAGCGCGCCCTGGAGCACAACAGCCCCCTGGTGCGGTTCGCGGCGGCGGCGGCGATGGGAAAACTGGCGGACCCCTCGGCGTATCCTCCGCTGATGAAGGCGCTGGAGGACCCCGATGTGGCCGTGCGCGCGGCGGCGCAGCGGTCGCTCCTCAAACTCTCCGGCGCCACCCTTGAGTTTTCTCCCGACGGATCGCCCGAAGCCCGCGCGGATGGCATCCTTCAGTGGCGCTCGTGGTATCTGAGAAACCGGGACGCCCTGAAGCCGCCGCCCGACCCCGCGACGATGGACCTGTGGCGCCACGCCAACGACCTGATGGAGTGGGCGATTCTCGGCAGGCCCCTGCCCGGCTCAACGAAGAACACGCCGTTCCCTGGCGCTCCTTCGCCCGAGGAGAACGTCCTTCTTTCCACGGAAAATATGCCGACCGGCGTGACTCCGCTGCTGGAGGGGCGTCGGCTGGTATTGAAGAAACCCGGCGAGCTGGGCGCGCCGCCCAAAGAGGGATACTGGCGCTTCCAGCCCGCGCGAACCTCGGAGACGAAAGGCGCTCTGACGCTGGAGCATGCGCTGCCCGGCCAGCGAGTGGACGCGGCGACCGTGGAGTACACCCTGAAGCCCGAAGGCTGGACGCTGACGGCGGTGACCCCGCTGCCCCCGGTGACGCCGATAGCTCCTCCGAAGGCGTCGCCGTCGCTTCCCGCCCCCACACCGTCCTCGGAGTCGCCTGCTTCACCGAAGGAAGGGGCGCCGGTCGCTCCGCCCAAAGAGACGCCATCGAGCGGGGAGAAGCCCGATGGCGACTCGCAGGCGGCTCCGAAGGAGTCGAATTCCCCTCCGGCGGTTCGCGCCAAACCGTAA
>JBBRGS010000153.1:0-8940 GCA_038240635.1 Armatimonadota bacterium | reverse complement strand
GGCGCAAACCCCGCTCACGCTGACCACCGATAATGGCTCCAACTGGAAGTTGAAGAAGGTGGATGTCGGCTCGACCGACGTGGCCCCCGCCGAAAAGGCGTTTGTCCCGGATGCCACCTGGACCGACGTGACGGTCCCTGGCGACATCGCCCCCGACATCGGCGAAAACATCTGGTTCTGGTATCGCCTCGACGGCATCAAAATCCCTTCCGACTGGCCCAAAACCGGCTACTTCCTCCTCCATAACTTCCAGGTGGACGACACCGACACTACCTATCTCAACGGCAAGCAAATCGGGACCACCGGCGCCTACGACACGAACCGCAGCTATGTCATCACCCCGGACCAGCTCGACTTCACCGGGAACAACTCCCTCGCCATCCTCGGCACCCAGGGCACGGGCGGCGCCGGCATGAACACCACCAGTACCTTTGGCGGCCCGACCCTCGAACCGGGTCCCACTGACAAGGGCATCCTGATCATCACCTCCAACGACGCCTCCGGGAAGGCTATCACCGGCACCCCGTTCAGCTACACCGCGCCCGACCCGAACGACCCGACGCTGACGGTCATGGTGGACGCCGCCACCGTGAACGGCAAGTTCATGCTCACCAATCTCGAACCCGGCACGATGAAGATCAGCATCACCCCGCAGGCGTGGACCGGGACCATCACCCCCAGCGGCGATCAGACCGTGGCGATCACCGGCGGCAAGCTCACCACGCTCGCCCTCACCGTCTCCCCCTTCACCTACGAAGTCGTCCGCGCCGCGACTCCCATCATTATTGATGGCAACATCAGCGGCCCCGAATGGGACGGCGCCACCCCGATGGTGACGAACAACAAGAAGCAGGCCAGCGTGGGAACCGCCTGGCAAAGCACCGATGACCTGAGCGGCATTACCAAATGGAAGTGGGACGACACCTACATCTACCTCGCCGCCGACGTGACCGACGATTCCCGCATCAACGAGCACGTCGCCAACCCCGCAGACTGGGGCAACGTCTGGCAGGGCGACGGTTTTGAGACTTACATCCAGCTCGACCCGTACGCCTCAGCACGGAGCGCTTACGTCAACGACAAGAACTTCCAATGGTCCATCGGCGTCGCGGCGGACAACACCGTCGGGTGGAAAATCTTCCGGCCCACTCCCGGTGATAAACTCCCGCCGATCATTCCCGAACCGACCGCCGACATGGTGAAGGTCGTCTCGAAGACGACGCCCAAGCCGGGCTACATCCTCGAAGCCCGCTTCCCGTGGGCCAGCCTTCCCGACGCGAACAAGACTCTCATCCCGCCGAAAGTCGGCACCGGCGGCGCCATCGGCCTGGCCCTCAACGACACCGACGAGGACTCCACGAACACCGCCGCCCGCGACACCCAGCTGAACTGGAACACCTTCAATGACCTGTGGACCAACCCGTCTCACTACACGCGCTCCATCTGGGGCGGCCTACCGGGGCAGGCGGTCTGCAAGCCGGGCGACGTGAACGGCGATAAGGTCGTGACCGTCGCGGACGCGGTGCTGGTGCTGAAAGCCGCCGCCAAGCTCATCACGTTCGACCCCGACCAGACCCGCGCGGCCGATGTGAAGCGCGATGGCAGCGTGAACGTGACCGACGCCGTGCTGGTGCTGAAGGCCGTGGCGAAACTGACCACCCTGCCCGATGCCTGTCCGGCCAACTAACCGCCCTCGCTACACCCGTAACGTCCGATCCCCCGGCTCCTTCCGCGCGAAGGCCGGGGGATCGTTGGTTTACAGGGTAACTCTCCGCATCAGGGTGAGCGGAGGGCGCCTTACCGAGTGGATGCGGTGTACTCTTCGCCGCGACGGACACTGCACCCGGCGGTCATGCCGTCAATCGCCGGTTCCACGTCTCCGGACGCGGTTTCAGGGATTTCCAGTCGCGCCCATGCGAGCGACGAGTTCTGTTCCATATACACTTCGACGCCGGGGGTCATCGGGGCGACGTTCTTCGCCCACGCCTTCACATCCCGGCCTTCCAGCACGTGTTCGAGGCTGTGCAGCGCGTCGTGGAGGGTGGATTTATAGCCACCGGGGACGACATTGCCGGCTTTGCCAAGAAAGAAGGTGGCGCACCAGAGCCGCTGCGGCTCGTCCACCCGTACGATTTCGAGATACGCCATGTTAGGGGGTTCCTCTCTGGGAATTACGTTAGGGAAGGATGCGACGCAGGTGGGGTTGTGGAGACATGGACGCGCTTTGATGAGGGCGGGAGGCGCTTCTCCATTGTGGCGGGTTCACCCAGGATACAGGGAGTTTATGACAGGGAGCCTCAGAGGTCCGGGCGGTTGAAACCGCTGCAACAACTACACAAAGCCGGCCTTCGCCGACTCCCGCCATGCCGAAACCTTCCGTCCATGGG
Organism: Armatimonadota bacterium; assembly: GCA_038240635.1. Lineage (GTDB taxonomy): Bacteria > Armatimonadota > DTGP01 > DTGP01 > JAHWJO01 > JBBRGS01. The sequence goes on along the minus strand of JBBRGS010000153.1, from coordinate 6,553 downwards.
CGATCCTTCCTGCCTCACCCCTACCTCACCCCGGCCTTCGGCCACCCCTCTCCCACAGGAGAGGGGTCAGTGGACAGCCATGATCTCTTCCACTACAGCATATCTACCTCACCCCGGCCTTCGGCCACCCCTCTCCCACAGGAGAGGGGTCAGTGGACAGCGCTATTCTGATGCTCCATCATTGCTCCCCGAACCCGCGCAGCGATCCCCGAACCCGCGCAGGCGGGTTTCGTGTGGGTGTTGCAGCGGTTTCAACCGCCGGTCTACTCCACGAAGGCGTGATAGATGGCCCGGATCGCCGTCTCGTAGTCGGCCTCCTCCACACCAACGATGATATTGATCTCCGAGGCGCCCTGATTGATCATCCTCACGTTGACGCTCGCCTCTCCCAGCGCCGAAAAGAGTTGGCCGGAAACGCCCACGCGGTGCGCCATGCCGTTGCCCACCGTGGCGATCAGCGCCATGTTGTGGAGGATGTCTACCCGGCCCGGTTCGAGGATGCGACGGATGTCGTCCACCAGTTGCGGCTCCTTGTCCCGCATCTCATCGGCGTGAAGGATGACCGACATCGAATCGATGCTGGTGGGGGCGTGTTCCCACCGCATACCGAGGTGATCGAGGATTTCGAGAAATTTGCGCCCGAAGCCTCGCTCGGCGTTCATCAGGTCCTTCTCCACGAAGAGCGTGGCGTATCCCTTCCGCCCGGCCACGCCGATGACGGGCGGGCCGCCTTCCTCCCGCTCAGCGACAATGCGGGTGCCGGGATCGTCGGGGGCGTTCGTATTCTTAATGTGGATGGGGATGTTGGCTTCCCGCACAGGAAAGACGGCTTCGTCGTGGAGGACGCTCGCGCCCATGTAGGAGAGCTCGCGCAGTTCGCGGTAGGTCACGTCGCGGATGGGGCGTGGGCTGTCCACGATGCGCGGGTCCGCCATCAGGAGGCCGGAGACATCGGTCCAGTTCTCATACACTGTGGCGCCGACGCCCCGCGCCACAATAGAGCCGGTGACATCCGAGCCGCCGCGCGAGAAGGTCTTCACGCGGCCCTCGGCGTCGCGGCCATAAAAGCCGGGCACGACGTAGAGACCCTCTCCGCTCAACTGGTGGGCGATGAGATCGTAGGTGCACGGATCGAGGTGGCCTTCGGGGCTGAACCGGATGCACTCCTCGGCTTCCACGAAGGTGGCGTTCAGGTACCGGGCGATCAGGCGGGCGTGGAGGTATTCGCCGCGCGAGGCGACCCAGTCCTCGGTGGCGCCACTTTTGAGGCCGCGCTCCACTTCATCGAGCGAGTCGCCGAGGGTGGAAACGCCCAGGTCGCGGGCGATCTCCTCGAACCGCTCGCGCACCAGGTCGAACGTGGAATGAAAGTCCACGCCTTGCCTGGCGATCTGGTGGCACAGGTAAAGCAGATCGGTCACTTTCTGGTCAGCAGCGTTTCGTTTACCCGGCGCGGAGACCACAATGAAGCGTCGGCGCGGGTCGGCGCGCAGGATGGCGGCTAGTTTTTCAATTTGCGCCGCGCTGGCGACCGAGGTGCCGCCAAACTTGGCGACGACGGGAGCGCCCGAAGCGCCGGCAGGAACGGCATGATGCCTTGCGACGGCTTCGGGATCGGATGAGGCGACAGGGGGCGCGGACACAGGCGATCTTCCTCCACATTATAGATGACGGGACGCTTCGTCGCGCCCATTTGGCTACATCAAGGATAGCAAAACCGTCTTCAGGCCGACGAGAGGGGCCCCGGCCGTTCAGCCTCCGCCGCCCACATAGGAAGGAGCGTTCGTCCTCCAGCGCCCTCATCAGAAGGAGCGCCCCCCTCCGGCCCGAATGGAGGGATGTCCTCTTCCCCGTTCCTCGGCAGAAAGGCGCGCCCGTGTCTCGATCCCAACGTCTGGAACAACGCTTTCGCCTCACTGGCGCAAAATGGCCTTTCGCTTCCGCCCTGACCAGCGTCGCCTGCGCCCTCGCCCTGTGTTGCCTTTCCCGCGGTGCGCATGCGCAGAACATCGCGCTCTCGGCGCCAAAGCCGCCCCGCGCTACGGTGGAAGCGGTGATTCTCGCCTACAACAAGCACGACGCCGAAGCTTTCCTCGTGCTCCACTCGCCGGATATGCTAACGGTCAGCCCCTCTATGGAGGCGCCGGTGAAGGGGGTGGAGGCGTTGCGAACCGCGCTGCCCCAGGAGTGGCGCGCCTTTCCCGACTCGCATATCGAGACGCGCACCCTCATCGGCGATGGGGACACCGTGGCGGTGGAGTCGGTCTGGATGGGGACCTATCTCAATTCGCTGCCGGGCTACCCGCCCGCGCGAGGGCAGAAGGTCCGCCTCAATCAGATGGCGGTCTACACGCTGAAGGACGATAAAATCATAGCGCTGCGGAGTTACTACAATCCCGCCGAGCTCGTGCGGCAGTTGCAGAAGGCTTCCGGCCTTTCGGCGCCCAAAGCCTCAACTCCCGTCGTCGCCAAACCGGTGAGCGTCGTGCCGACCGCCGTCTCTCCCCTGCGGCAAACCCCTCGGCGACCCGCAGTTCGGCGAACCGCCGCTCGTAAACCGGTGGCCCGGCGGATGGCGCGGCCTCGCCCCAGGGTTCGAGTTCGCTCGCTCAACCGTCGCTGACGGTTTTCGTCACTTCCTCGGAACCGCTGATGTCCACCCTCGACAGCCTGCTGCCTCCTGAAGACGCCTCCCCCGCCGCCGGGCCGGGCGATGACCTCCTCGACCGCGCGCGCCGCCTCGCGGACGACCTGCTGGCGCCTCACGCCGAGGAGACCGACACCGCCGCCCTCGTCCCGCGCTCCCACCTCGAAGCTCTCGCGGACGCCGGGCTGCTCGGCATCTCCGGCCCCAGGGAGTACGGCGGCCTCGCCGCGCCGGGACCTGTATCCCGCGAAGTGGCGGAAACCCTGGCCGGAGCGTGCGGCGTGACCCATTTTGTGCAGGCGCAGCACCACGGCCCGGTCGGAATGATCGCCTCGTCGGAGAACGCGGCGCTGCGGGAACGGTTCCTCCGCGACCTGTGCGCCGGGCGTATCCTCGCCGGAGTGGCGTTCTCGCACCTGCGCCGCCCTCAGCCGGTGATCACGGCGCGGCCTGTCCCCGGCGGCTGGGAGGTGAACGGTGAAGCCCCATGGGTCACGTCGTGGGGACTGGCGGGCCTCTTCGTGGTGGCGGCCAGCCTCCCCGATGACCGCATCCTGTACTTTGTGGCGCCCGGACGCGCAACGGACACCATGCGGCCCTCCGCGCCGCTCCCCCTCGCCGTGATGAACGCCTCCGGCACGGTGCGCCTCGCCTTCCACCAGCATCACGTCGCCAAGGAAGACATGGTCCGTATCGCAGACTCCGCAACGTGGCGCGCCCGCGACCGCGTGAACACCGCGCACGTCAACCCGGCGGTGTTCGGCATCGCCGCGACGTGCCTCAGGGGGCTGCAACCGGCGCCGTCATCGGGAGGGGGAGCCGCCGCGCGGGCCGCCGAAGTCCTAACCGACGAGTGGGACCGCTGCCGCGCCGCTGCGTATCGCTGGATGGACACCGGCGCCACCGAAGCCGACCTGCCCGGAGTCCTCGCCACGAAAGCGTGGAGCCTCGACCTGGTGGCTCGCGCCGCGCATGCTTCAATCGCCGCCGCCGGAGGGCGCGCCATGAGCCTGTCACACCCGGCGCAGCGGCTCATGCGGGAGGCGATGTTCTACACCATTCAGGCGCAGACCCCCGCTGTCCGCGACGCCACGCTGGACCGACTCGCGACTCCCTCTCCCCCGACCGAGGGCGCCGTTGAGGCTTAACCAGGGAAAACCTGGGGCTGACCGAGTGCCGGAGAGGTCGGACCTGCGGAAAATGGAAGGGGAGGAAGTAGTCCCGCGTCTCTCGGCTCATGAGGTGACGCTCCAGTTTGAAAGGTTCACCGCCCTCGACGGCGTGACCTTCGACATCCCGCCCGGCGACTTCCTCGGTATTTTAGGTCCCAACGGATCAGGTAAGACGACGCTCCTCCGCGCCTTCAGCCGCGCCCTGAAGCCCTCCGCCGGAGCGATTCATCTTGACGGGGCGGCGATCACCAGCCTGCCTCCCTCTGATCTCGCCCGACGGATGGCGGTCGTGCCGCAGTTCTCCGCGTCCGGCCTGGAGTATACGGCAGGGGAGCTCGTGCGAATGGGGCGGGCGCCGTATCAGGGCCGATGGGGCGGGGAGACACGGCGGGATCGCGCGGTCGCCGAGGAGGCCATGCGGCTGACGGGGGTGGAGAGCCTGGACGGTCGCATCGCGTCCACCCTCTCTGGCGGCGAGTTGCAGCGCGTCCTCATCGCCCGCGCACTCGCCCAGGAGCCGAGCATCCTCCTGCTGGATGAGCCGACCGCCCACCTGGACCTGAGCGCGCAGATCACCCTGCTGGAACTGCTGCACCGCCTCAATCGGGAGAACGGCCTCACGCTGGTCGCCGTGCTGCACGATCTGAACCTCGCCGCGACGTACTGCCACCGGCTGGCGATGATGTGTCGGGGGGCGCTGGTGGCGCTGGGGACGCCGGAGGAGGTCCTGACCGTGGAGCGCATCCGGGAGGTGTACGGCGTGGAGGCGCTGCTGCGGCCTCATCCGCTCACCCGCCGCCCGATGGCGCTGCCGGTTCCCGGCCCGGAAGGCGCGTTCCCGGAGGGACCCCGGCCGCGCGTGCATCTGGTGTGCGGAGGCGGGACCGGCGAAGGGCTGCTGCGGGCGCTGGTGGGGCGGGACTATCCGGTGACGGCGGGCGCGCTGAATGCAGGCGACACCGATCACGCCGTCGCCGAGGAATTGGGAATTGCGGTGGCGGTGGCGCCGCCGTTTTCGCCGCTGACCGAGAACGCCGTGGCCGAAGCGCGCGCGATGATGGCCGCCGCCGACGCGCTCCTCCTCACCGACACGCCGTTCGGACCCGGCAACCTGGCAAATCTGGTCGCCCTGCGGGACGCGATGATGACCCGAAAGCCGCTCTGGATTGTGCGGCCCAAACCGGAGCAGGCGTGGGACTACACCGGCGGGGCCGCCACCGCCCTGCGCAAAGAGCTGGACGCGGCGGGCGCCCAAAGTGTGGCGAGTCCGGCGGAGGCGCTGGCGGCCCTGATCCCATGACGGGTTTCTCCCTGGTTCCCCAAAACGCAGGATAGGGAGAAACCCAGTGCGATGAGTTACGCCTTCTTCGGCTTGCAGGCGGAGGTCGGCGTTTTGCAGGCGCACACCGGGCAGACCTTCTTCCAGTCCGCCGCCGACTTCACGGTGATATTCTTTTTGCAGCCGTGCTGACACATGAAGGTGACGGGTTTGAATTTAGCCACTTTGGCGGCGGGTTTGGGGGCGGATTTGCTTTTGGCGAGAGACGGCTGACCGCTCGCGCTGAAGGCCAGGGTGGCGCCGGCCACCAGGCACAGCAGGCCGCGCAGGGAAGGGGATCGAGTCATGGGCGCTCCGGTTTCACAGATGAGGGGGAGGCGGGGAGGCGGGAAAGCGGCGATGCCGTTCCACCGAAGGGCGAACTCCGTCAGAGCAAACAACGCCCTCATCTGTAGAGCGGAGAAGGGCTGTTGAAGTTCCCACCCGTCGATCAAGGATAAACCGGAGGGCCGAAAGGCTTTTGCCCTTCGGCCCGTCTCGCGTTACGGGGTCCTGAGGATCGTCGTGTGAGCGCCCTCCGGGCCGCCAGGGGAGACCGGCCCCTTCACGATAGCAGCCTCGGTGGTCGGCAAAGTGGTGGTAGTGTCGCCTGGCGCCACGTCCACGATGAGGGTCTCGGCGGCGGGTTTCCCCTGCGCGGCCAGCACCGCGCGCACCACGGCTTCCACCACCTTCGGGTCGGCGTCGGCGCCTGTCGCCCGCTGGAGGATCGGCTTCACGGCGTCCTTCAGGCCGTTCATCAGCCCGCTCACGCCGTCGCCGCTGGAGCCGTGCCCGTTGGAGCCATTGCCATTCGACGTGATGTCGCTCATGAAGCCGTCGGCCATCGCGCGGAAGCCCATGCCTTTGCTCAGGTTCTGCACCATCGCCGCCGCGGACGCCGGGTCGCCGAACAGTTTCAGGTCGGCTTTGGAGAGCGCTTCGCCCATGGCGCGGGCGGCCGCCATCATCACGTCCTTCTCCGCCGCGATGCGCAGCTTCTGCACCTCGAACTCAATCGCGGCGGCGGAGTAGGTCTGCTTGTTCTCCAGCCCCTGCCGCTCCACTTCCACCTTCGCCTGCTCCACGTTCACCTGTTCGCGGGCGACGTTCACGGGGACCATCATCTGGGCGAGTTCGCCGCGCGCCACCAGTTCGCGGCTCTGGGCTTCGGCCTCGGCGAGTTGCAGCCGGGCTTCGGCCTGCTTCGTGGCGGATGCCCGTTCGCCTTCCGCCTGCTGGACCTGCGCGTAGGCGGCGACTTCAGCTTCCGTATGCTTGCGGATTTTCTCCTGCTCGATGGTCGCCTTGGCGCCGATGACCTGCTTCTGCGCCTCGCGGTCGGCGGCGGCGATCTGGGTCACGGTCACGACTTCCTGCGCGGCGCGTTCGCGTTCGGCTCCGGCTTTGAGGGCG